>JADLDD010000062.1 GCA_020846855.1 Acidimicrobiia bacterium
ACCAAGGAGTCGTCGCGGTGCTCCTGGCCTGCGGGCTGCTCGGCGCCGCGGCGACGCAGCGGGCCCTGCACGGCCTCGCCCGGTCGCCGATCGCGGGGCCCGTCGCGTCCCGCCTCGACGGGCGGCTCCGGGCCACGCTCGCCGAGGACCCCGCCGGGCTGCGCTTCTCGGTCTCCGCGATCGCGCGGGCGTCGGCGTTCACCCGCCCCGGCGGCGGATGGTCGGGCGCCGGGGGCCGGCGGGTGAAGCTCAAGGCGACCGGCGACGCCGCGTCCCGCCTCGCCGTCCTCTCGGCGGGCGACCGGGTGGAGATCGAGGGCTGGTTCGAGCCCGCCGACGGGTACGACGCGAGGTTGCGCTGGAAGCACGTGGCGGGCCGGTTCCGGGTCCGCCGGCTCCTCGCCTTCTCGGGACCCACCTCGCCGCTGGACCGGGTCGCCAACGCCCTGCGCGGGCGGGTGCTGGCCGGCGGGTCCTCCCTTCCCGCCGCGCAGCGCAGCCTGCTGGCCGGGTTCCTCCTCGGCGACACCAGGGGGGTGTCCGAGCGCACGGTCGAGGAGTTCCGCGCCTCAGGCCTGTCGCACCTGCTCGCGGTCTCGGGGTCCAACGTCGCGTTCGTGCTCGCCCTGGCCGCGCCGGCTCTGCGCCGCCGGGGCCACCGGGCCCGGTTCGCCCTCGGGGTGGTGGTCGTCGTCGTGTTCGGGGCGATGACCCGCTGGGAGCCGTCGGTGCTGCGCGCCGTCGCGATGGCTCTCACCGCCATGACCGCGTCGCTGCTCGGTCGCCCGAGCGCGGGCACGAGGGTGCTGGCGCTGTCGGTCGTCGCCCTGCTGCTCGCCGACCCGTTCCTGGCCCACTCGGTCGGCTTCGGGCTCTCGGTCGCGGCGAGCGCGGGCATCCTCGCCCTGGCCGGGCCGATCACCCGGCGCCTGCGGGGGCCGCGGCTCGGGCGCGAGGTCCTCGGCATCACCATCGCGGCCCAGCTCGGGACCGCCCCGCTGCTGTTGCCGGTCTTCGGTTCGGTGCCGGCCGTGTCGGTCGTGGCCAACCTGCTCGCCGTCCCGGCCGCCGAGCCGCTGACCGTCTGGGGCCTGGCCGCCGGCGTGGCCGGCGGCTTCCTGCGGGGCCTCCAGCCGGCGCTGGCGGCCGCCCTCCAGTTCCCGTCCTACGTGCTGTTGCGCTGGGTGGAGTCGGTGGCGGCTTGGGGGTCTCGGGTGCCGCTGGCGCTCGACTTCCGGGGGGCATTCGGAGCCGCGGCGGCCTGCTTCGGCTTGCGGGCCGGGCTGGAGCTGGTGCGGGCGGGCCGCCGGGCCCGGCGGCGGGACCGGGCCGTCCGCTCGTCCATCGCCTCACGGAGCTCGGCCAGCGCGTCGCCGATGCCTTCGGCCAGCGGCCAGGGGTCGGGCACCGCCTCACGGCAGACGAGGAACCCGAAGTGGATGGCTCCGCAGTAGCTGAGGACGGTGATGTTGAGCCCCCCGCCGTAGAGGAGCGGCCCCATGGGCAGCAGCGACAGCACCCGGGCGCCGCCGGTGTAGAGAGGCATCGGCGGTCCGGGCCCGTTCGAGATGATCAGGTTGAACACCGGGGGCGTACGCCCGTCGAGGCCCATCGAGGTGTAGGTGCGCGCCGCCAGCGCGATCAGCCCCGGTGGGGTCGTGTCGGTGAGGTTCATGATCTTGCGGGCGTCGAGCGCCCGCCGCATCTCCTTGGCGTGGCGCGTGCTCCGGTGGATGGCGACGAGGCGTTCCACCGGGTCGTCGATGTCGGTGGCGAGGGTGGCGAACATCGCGCCGACCCGGTTCCCGATCTCGGTCTTCTCGTTGGCGCCCCGCAACGACACCGGCACCTGGGCTATGAGAGGTTCGGGCGGCAGCTCGCCGCGGCGTTCGAGGTAGCGCCGCAGCGTCCCGGCGCAAAGGGCGAGCACGACGTCGTTCACCTTCACTCCGAACGCGTGCTTGATCTCGCGCACGTCGTCGAGGGGGACCTCGGTGAAGGCCACCCGGCGGCCCGGCGTGATGGCCCGGTTGAACGAGGTGCGGGGGGCCTGGAACGGCACCTTGGGGGGCTCGGGGTGGCGCAGGAACCGGGCCACGGTGAACCCCCAGTCGGCGAGCTGGTAGGCGTAGCGCGCCGCGCGCAAGGGGGTCAGGGCCGAGTAGACCATCCCGCGCCCGAGGAGCTCGACGACGTGGGGGCGGTCCCGCGTGTCGGGCGTCTCGGGGATCTCGGGCGGCGGGGGGTTGGGCTCCGGTTGCAGGTCGAGCAGGACCGTGGCCAGCTCGGCGCCCGACACGCCGTCGATGATCGCGTGGTGGACCTTGTAGAGGATGGCCGCCCGGCCGCCGGCCAGGCCGTCGATGAACCACATCTCCCACAGGGGGCGGCGGCGGTCGAGCTTGAGGGCCACCAGGTCGCCGATCAGCTCGCCGAGCTCGCGCGGGCCGCCCGGCGGTGGGCAGACGGTACGGCGGAAGTGGTGCGCCGGGTCGAAGTCGTCGGCGTCGACCCAACCGGGGCGTCCGAGGCCCAGCGGGCTCTCCACCAGCTTCCACCGGAACGGGGGTACGAGCGGCAGGCGGTCGACCACGAGCTGCTCGAGGCGGTCGATGCTGAACCCGCCGGGTGCCGTCGACGGATCGATGACCATCACCGCCGACACGTGCATGTGCCAGGCCGGGGTCTCGCCGTACAGGAAGGCGGCGTCGAGACCGCCCATGCGTCGCATCGTCGCGGGCGCCCGCTACCGCCGCACCCGACGGGCCGCGCCGGCCCGGCTCCCGGACGGGCCGTTCCCGAAGGCGAAGCCGGCCCGCCGGGCCCGTTCCTCGACCGCCGAGCACGCCTCCACGAGCGGGGCGACGAGGCCGTCGGTGGCGCAGACGGTGTGGCCGCCGTCGACCCGGTGGATCGTGGCGCCGGGTATCGACATCGCCATCTCGAACTGGCGCTCGGGCGGCACGGCGCGGTCGCGGGTGGTCACCAGCACCGCGGTGGGGACGTCGACCGACCCGATCCAGCGCCGGGAGTCGTAGGTCCCGATGGCGTGACCGGCCTCCATGACGTGGCGCCAGTCGTGCCGCCGGAACTCCGCCGCGCTCCACGCCGGGAACGAGCCGGGGGCCGGGAGTCGGCGGGCCACGGCCCGGCCGGCGAGGCCCGGCACCCACGCCGCCGCGGCCCCGACGCGCGTGCCGCCCATGGCCGCCGCGATCATCGACGTGAACACGATCCGCTCCCGCTGGGCGGTGAGGAAGCACGAGCCCGTCGCGCACAGCACGAGGCCGGCCACGAGGTCGCGGTGGCGCCGCCAGAGAAGCTGGGCCACCGGGCCGCCCATCGAGTAGCCGACCGGGATGACCGGCCCGGTCCCGAGCTCGAGGATCGTGGCCGCGCAGTCGTCGGCGACGGCGGCGAGACGGAACGGGCGTCGGCTGCGCAGGCCGCGGCCGTGGCCCCGCAGGTCGGGGGCGACGACCGAGAAGCGCGACGACAGCGGTCCGAACACCCGGAACCAGTTCAGACCCCCGGTCGCGGCCCAACCGTGGAGCAGCAGGAGGGTGGGGGCCCCGGGCGGCCCGTCGAGCTGGCGGACGAAGGTGGTGCCCCGGCGCGCCAGGGGTACGCGGCGCCCGAACGGCATCACCGAAGCCGGGGGCTCGTCCGCCTCCTCGCGGGCGGCGGCGGTCGGGCGGGCGATCGCCATCATGTCGGGACCCGGGTCGGGACCCATGTCGGGACCATCAGAGGTCGCCGTCCTCCCAGTCTCCCGGTCCGGTCGCCCGGCCCGGGCCCGCGGCACCCCGTCGCCCGCGGTGCGCCTTCTTCCGGGCGGGGCGTCGTGCCCCGCCCCCGGTCGTGGCCCGTCCTTCGTCGTGTCCCGCCGCGGACCGTGGTCGTGGGAGCGGGATCGGTTGTGACGATCGTCACGGTAGTACCGGGGGTGCCCGGTCGGCACGCACTCCCCGGCCGGTAGCCTCGACCCGATGCCGAGCTTCAGGCTGGGGCCCGACCTCCACGATCTGCGGTCACGGGTCCTGGTCATGGGCATCCTGAACCGGACCCCCGACTCCTTCTACGACCGCGGGGCCACCTACGGGCTCGACGCCCTCCTCCGGCGGGCCGACCGGATCGGGTCGGAAGGTGCCGACATCCTCGACGTCGGCGGGGTGAAGGCCGGGCCCGGGCCCGACGTCGGCGAGGCCGAGGAGCTCGACCGCGTGGTGCCCGCGATCGGGGCGCTACGCGCCCGCTTCGACATCGCGATCTCCTGTGACACCTGGCGCGCGTCGGTCCTCGAGGCCGCCTGCTCGGCCGGGGCGTCGGTCGGGAACGACATCAGCGGCTTCGCCGATCCCGCGTACCTCGCCGTCGCCGCGCGTTCCGGCGCCTCGGTCGTGGCCACGCACATCCGCCTCCGCCCCCGGGTCCCCGACCCCGAGCCCCGGTACACCGACCTGCTCGGCGAGGTCCGGGCCTTCCTGCTCGACCGCGCCGCCCGGGCGCAGGCCGCGGGGATCCCCGCGGATCGGATCGCCGTCGACGCCGGCCTCGACCTCGGCAAGACGGCCACCCAGAGCGCGCTCCTCCTGCGCGAGAGCGACACCCTCGCCGCCACCGGCTACACGCTCCTCCTCTCGGCGTCGAACAAGCGGTTCCTCGGCGACCTCCTCGACCTCGCCGTCGACGAGCGGCGCGACGCCTCGCTGGCCGCGGTGGCCTACGGGGTGGCGCACGGATGCCGCATCGTGCGGGTCCACGACGTGCTGGGAACGGTCCGGGTGTGCCGGACGGTCGAGGCGCTGCTCGAGGCCGACGCCTCCACTCCTAGTGCCGCGCCGGCCGGCCGGGGCCGGGCGCCCGTGGCCCGGTGAGCGCGTCCACCGGAGGTACCGGCGCCGGGCCCGGATCCGAGGATGCCGTGTACCTGGTCCGGGGGGCGGAACCCGTGCTGCGCGACAAGGCCGTGTCGGAGCTCCTCGACGAGCTGCTCGCCGGCGACGACCGGACGCTGGCGGTGGAGGAGCTGACCGTCCCGGGCCGGGGCGACGAGCCCGACGGCGGGGGTTCGGCGGGCGGCGCCGAGGGCCGCGTCGCCGTGGTCCGGGCCGCGTGCAACGCGCTGGAGAGCCCCCCGTTCATGACCGCCCGCCGGATCGTGGTGGTGCGCGACGTCGAGCACCTCACGACCGCCGAGGCCGAACCGCTCGCCGCCTACCTGGCCGAGCCGATGCCGACGTCGGTCGCCGTCTTCGTGAGCGGCGGGGGCCGGCTGCCGGGCTCCCTCACCAAGGCGTGGAAGGGTCTCGTGGTCGAGCGCGGCGGCGACGCCGGCACCACCCTCGACGTGGTGGGGCGTGAGGCCACGGCCGCCGGGATCCAGCTCCGCAACGACGCCGCGCGTGCCGTCGCGGAGCGGCTGGGTGACGACGCCGGGCGGGTGCCGGGGCTGGTCGAGCTCCTGGCCGCCACCTTCGGCACGGAGCGGACCATCACCGCCGCCGACGTCGATCCGTACCTGGGTGCCGAGGGTTCGGTGCCCGTCTACCTGCTGGCCAACGCGGTCGACGCCGGCGACACGGCGACGGCTCTCGAGGTCCTCCAGCGGATGCTCCACGCCACCACCTCGCGTCAGGCCCGGCCGATGCACCCGCTCCAGGTGCTCGCCCTGCTGCACAACCACTACCGGCGGCTCCTGCGCCTCGACGACCCGTCGGTGCGGACCGACGACGACGCCGTCGCCGCGCTCGGCGGCAAGGTGAAGAAGTACCCGGCCCGAAAGGCGCTCGACCAGGCCCGCGCCCTGGGCACCGACGGGCTGCGCCGGGCCGTCGACCTCCTCGCCGACGCCGACGGCGCGCTGAAGGGAGGCACCGGGGTTCCGGAGGAGACCGTCGTCGAGGTGCTGGTGGCCCGGCTCTGCGCGCTCTCGGCCCGTTCCGGCGCCGCCGGCCGGGCGGGGCGGGGCGGACGCACCACGGCGCGGGCGGGACCGCGAGGGCGGAAGCGCTGAGCGGCTCCGGCGCCGCTCCGGCGGCCCGGGCGCCGCGGCGCCGCCTACTCGGTGTCGGAGCCCACGCCGGCCGCCTTGTTGGCGCGGCGCATCATGCGCGACGTGCGCCGGGCGGCCTGGTTCTTGTGGACGACGCCCTTGGCCTGCGCCTTGCCGAGGCGCTTCTGGGCCAGCCGCTGCTTCTCGGCGGCGTCGGCCTCGCCCGACTCGGCGGCGGCGCCGGCGCTCTTGACGCGCGTCTTGATCTCGGTGCGCACGGCCTGGTTCGCGACGCGGCGCTTCTCGTTCTGCCGGTTCCGCTTCCGCTGCGAGGGGATGTTGGCCATGGCGCGGGCGCACTCCAGGGTCGTTCCGGGGACCGGAGCACGTTAGCAGGAGCGGGCCCCTTCCACCGCTCCGGGCCCGGCGGTCCCGCTCGGCCACAATGGAGGCGACGCCGCCCGGGCCGCGGCGGCCGCCGGTCCCGCCATCGGGCCCGGTCGGCCCGCCCGCCCGGACCACCGGCGCGGTGACGATCCTCCGATGACGAGCCTGTCCTCATTCCGCAACGTCTCGATCATCGCCCACATCGACCACGGGAAGTCGACGCTCGCCGACCGCTTCCTCGAGATGACGGGCGCGGTCGCCGCGCGCGACATGCGGGCGCAGTACCTCGACTCGATGGACCTCGAGCGGGAGCGCGGCATCACCATCAAGGCCCAGAACGTCCGGTTGTCGTGGCGGGACCACGTGGTGAACCTCATCGACACGCCGGGCCACGTCGACTTCGGCTACGAGGTGTCCCGCAGCCTGGCCGCGTGCGAGGGCGTGATCCTGCTCGTCGACGCGTCGCAGGGGATCGAGGCGCAGACCCTCGCCAACTGCTACCTGGCCCTCGAGCACGACCTCGCGATCGTGGCCGCCCTCAACAAGATCGACCTCCCCGCCGCCGAGCCGGAGCGCATCGCCGGCGAGATCGAGCAGGTCCTGGGCATCCCCGCGGCCGAGATCCTGTCGATCTCGGCCAAGACGGGTGAGGGCGTGCCCGAGCTCCTCGACGCGGTCATCGACCGCGTCCCGGCACCCGAGGGCAACGAGTCCGCCGCTCTCCAGGCCCTCATCTTCGACTCGTCCTACGACTCCTACCGGGGCGTGATCAGCGCCGTGAGGATCGTGAACGGGGTGCTCGGTAGCGGCGACCGGCTCCGCTTCGTGCAGACGGGCAACGTGCACGTGGCCGAGGAGATCGGGGTCCGGCTCCCGGACCCGACGCCGGTCGGACGCCTCGGTCCGGGCGAGGTCGGCTACCTGATCGCGGGCATCAAGGACGTCGGCGAGGCCCGGGTGGGCGAGACCGTCACCCAGGCCGCCCGCCCCGCCGAGGCGCTGGCGGGCTACCGCGAGCCCAAGCCGATGGTCTTCTGCGGCCTCTACCCGGTCGACGGCGACGAGTTCGCCGCGCTGCGCGAGGCGCTGGAGAAGCTCCGGCTGAACGACTCCAGCTTCACCTACGAGCCCGAGACCTCGGGGGCCCTGGGCTTCGGCTTCCGCTGCGGCTTCCTGGGGCTGCTCCACATGGAGATCGTCCGGGAGCGCCTCGAGCGGGAGTACGGCCTCTCGCTCGTGGCGACGGCACCCAACGTCGAGTACCACGTACGGTCGCCCGACGGGCGGTCGACGGTCGTCGACAACCCCTCGGCCATGCCTTCGCCCAACGAGGTGGAGTCCATCGAGGAGCCGTACACGACGGTCACCGTCCTCACCCCGACCGAGTACGTGGGGGCGCTGATGGAGCTCGCCCAGAGCCGCCGGGGCGAGATGCGCAAGATGGAGTACCTCTCCGAGGAGCGGGTGGAGCTCGTCTACGACCTGCCGCTGGCCGAGATCGTCACCGACTTCTTCGACCAGTTGAAGTCGCGCACCCGCGGCTACGCCAGCCTCGACTACGAGCCGAGCGGGCACCGTCCCTCCGACCTGGCCAAGGTCGACGTGCTCCTGAACGGTGTCCCGGTCGACGCCTTCAGCGCCATCGTCCACCGTGACCGCGCGTACGACTACGGGCGGCGGATGACCGAGAAGCTGCGCGAGCTGATCCCGCGCCAGATGTTCGACGTGCCCATCCAGGCCGCCATCTCGGGACGGATCATCGCCCGCGAGACGGTGAAGGCCCGCCGCAAGGACGTCCTGGCCAAGTGCTACGGAGGCGACGTGTCGCGCAAGCGCAAGCTCCTGGAGCGCCAGAAGGAGGGCAAGAAGCGAATGAAGCAGATCGGTCGCGTCGAGGTCCCCCAGGAGGCGTTCGTCGCCGCGCTCCGGCTCGGCGAGTAGCCGACGACCGTTCCGAGGGCGGGCGCCGCCCGCCGCTACGCGCGGCCGGCCGGTTCCGGGTCGCGGGGGAGGCCCAGGACCCTCTCCCCGATGATGTTCCGCTGCACCTCCGACGTCCCGCCCCCGATCGTGAGGGCGGGGGAGAAGAGGTAGCCGAAGGTCCAGAGGCCGGACTGGTCGCCGTAGGGGCCGTGGTCGGTCAGCATCCCGCCCGCGCCGGCCAGGCCGAGTGCCGTGCCCATCACGTGCTGGCCGTGCACGTCCGAGAGGGCCTTTCGCACCGACGCCTCCGGCCCGGGCTCCAGCCCCCGCACCTGCGCGGCCAGGGTGCGCAGCCGGATCAGCCGGAGGATCTCGGACTCGGCGAAGAGCGCGGCCAGTCGCTGGCGCACCAGCGGGTCGTCGGTGCCCCCGTGGCCGCGCACCAGGTCGATCACGTCGTGGGCGGTGGGGCCCATCCCCCACAGCGCGCCCTCACCCGAGAGGGACACCCGTTCGTTCCCGAGGGTGACCTTGGCGAGGCGCCAGCCGTCGTCCTGCGTGCCGACGAGGTCGGCCGCGGGGACCCGGACGCCGTCGAGGAAGACCTCGTTGAAGTCGGCCGAGCCGTTCATCTGACGGATGGGTCGCACCGTGATCCCGGGGGAGCGCATGTCGAGCACGAAGTACGAGATCCCGTGCCGGCGCCGCCCGGACGACCCCTCGGCGGGAGGCCCGGTGCGGGCGAGGAGGATCCCGTAGCGGGCCACGTGGGCGAACGTGGTCCAGATCTTCTGGCCCTTCACCACGTACTCGTCGCCGTCGCGGACGGCCCGGGTCGCGAGGCCCGCGAGGTCGCTGCCCGCGCCGGGTTCGGAGAAGAGCTGGCACCACGTCTCGGAGCCGTCGAGGATGCCGGGGAGGTAGCGCTCGTGCTGCTCGGCGGTGCCGGCCACGAGCAGGGTGGGGCCGGCCCAGCCCAGCCCGATGGGGTTCGACGGCCGGGGTGCGCCCGCGGCACGGAGCTCCTCGTCGATGACGAGCTGCTGGAGTGCCGACGCGTCGAGCCCCCACGGCCGGGGCCAGTGGGGAGCCACGTACCCGGCCGCGGCCAGCCGGCGGTTCCAGTCGGGCGGGTAGGCGCCGCCGGGGGCGTTCTCGGCCAGGAAGGCCCGGACCTCCGCTCGGTGGGCCTCGGCCTCGGGGGGAAGTTCGATCTCCACGCCGGGCAGAGTAGGCCGCGTCCGGCGTCCCGGGGCGGGGCGAGGGGTGGCGCGGGGAGGCGCGGAGCCGGCGGCGCGCGACCATGGCCGGCATGGTCGTCGGGGACCCGCCGTCCGGTCCGGGGCCGGTACTCGCCCGTCACGGGGGGCTCGGGGCGTCCGCCCGCCGCCGGTCACCCGAGCCCTCGCCGCCGGCCGAGCCGTTCGGCGTCTACGTCCACATCCCGTTCTGCGCCTCCCGCTGCGGCTACTGCGACTTCGCCACGTGGACCGACCGCGGCCACCAGGTCGAGGCCTACGTCGACGCGTGCGTCCGCGACGTCGACCGCCTGCGCCGGAGCGGCGCGGCCCGCCCCGCCACCTCGGTGTTCTTCGGCGGAGGGACCCCGTCGCTGCTCCCCGCCTCGTCGTTGCTGCGGATCCTCGACTCGATCGAGCGCGTCCCGGGGTGCGAGGTGACGGTCGAGTGCAACCCCGACTCGGTCGACGCCCCGAAGCTGGGGGAGTACCGCGCCGGCGGCGTCACGAGGATCAGCCTCGGCGTGCAGTCGATGGCGCCCCACGTCCTGGCGTACCTGGAGCGCACGCACGACCCCGCCAACGTCGAGCGCGCCGTGGCGTGGGCCCGTGCCGTGGGCTTCGAGCACCTCAACCTCGACCTCATCTACGGAACCCCGGGCGAGACCGTCGACGACTGGCGGGCGACGTTGGAGCGGGCCGTGGCGCTCGGCCCGGACCACGTGAGCGCGTACGCCCTCACCGTCGAGCCCGGCACCCCGCTCGGGCGGCGCGTGGCCGCCGGGTCGGTCCCGGGCCCCGACGACGACGACCAGGCCGACCGCTACGAGATCGCCGACGACGTGCTGACCGGCGCCGGGTTCGCCTGGTACGAGATCTCGAACTGGGCGCGTCCCGGTGGTGAGTGCCGCCACAACCTCCTCTACTGGACGGGAGGCGAGTACCTCCCGGTCGGGTGCGCCGCGCACGGCCACCGCGCCGGGCGCCGCTCGTGGAACGTGCGCAACCCCGACCGCTACGTCGCCGCCCTCGAGGGGGGCCGGTCCCCGGAAGCGGGCTCCGAGGTGCTCGACCCGCAGGCCCGGGCCGAGGAGGCCTTCGCGCTCGCGCTGCGCACGGCGGGCGGGGCTCCCCTCCCGGACTCGGGCGCGGAGCCGGCGGCGCTCCTGGCCGGTCTGGAGCGCGACGGCTTCGTCAGGCTCGGCGGCGGGAGGGTCCGCCTGACCCGTCGCGGGCGCCTGATGGCGACCGACGTGACCGCGCGGCTCCTCGCCGCGGGCGTCGCCGATCCGGGCCCCGTCGCCGACGCGGAGCCCGTCGCCCTCAGGCTCGGACGGGGTGGTCGCCCCGGGTAGCACGGCGACCCCGACCGCCCGCCGGGGCGGGCCCTGATCCGGCGGTGCCCCATCCGCCGGCACCGTCGCCGTGCTCGCACGGTTCCCCTGGCCCGGGCACCCGTCCGGGCGACCGCTTGCGGGGGTGATCCTCCGCGGCGCCCTCAGGCACACCTCACCCACCGGAGGGGTGCGGCTGGCACTCACTACACTGGAGTGCCAGCCCGGTGGCGGCCCGCCGCCGCCGGTGTCGCGGGCGGTGCGAGGAGGCCCCGATGACCAGCCGAACCCGGCCCGACCCCGAGGTGGCGGGCGACCCGGTCGAGGCCGACGATGCCCCATCCGCGTCCGGGACGACGATCGACGAGCGCCAGGCGGCCGTGCTGCGGGCCGTGGTGGAGCGCTACGTGGCCACCGCCCAGCCCGTCGGGTCCGGCACCGTCGCCCGGGCCGGTCGCCTCGGCGTGTCCAGCGCGACGGTCCGCAACGACATGACGATCCTGGAGCGCGAGGGCTACCTCGTGCAGCCGCACACCTCCGCCGGCCGGGTGCCCACCGACCTCGGGTACCGCTTATTCGTCGACCACTTCGCCGCCGACGGGCAGGTCCCCGCCGGTACCCGCCGGGCCGTCAGCGAGTTCTTCGCCGGAGCCCATCACGCGCTCGAGGACCTGCTTCACGAGACCAGCCACCTCCTCGCCCGCCTCACCGACCACGCGGCCGTGGTCGTGGGCCCGCCGGCGGAGTCGGCGGTCGTGCGCAGCGCGCAGATCGTGGCCCTCCAACCCCGGGTCCTGCTCGTCGTGGCCGTGCTGTCCAACGGCTCGGTGGAGAAGCAGACGCTCACCCTCGACGCCGACACCGACGACGCCACCGTCGCGGCGGCGTCGGCGATCCTCGACGCCGCCCTGCGGGGCGCCGCGGTCACCGGCCTACCGGTGCCGCCGGCGGCCGCCCGCGGGGCGGGCGACGCCGCGGCGTCGGATCTCGCCCGCCGGGGGGCCGAGGCGCTCGCCGCCCACGCCGGCCAGCACGAGGACCTGGTCTACGTGGGTGGCGCGAGCCGCCTGGCCGCCGAGCAGAGCTCGTTCAGCGCGGCCGACCGGGCCGAGCGCCTGCTCGAGCTGATCGAGGAGCAGGTCGCCTTCGCGTCGCTGCTGCATGTCGTCCTCGACGCCGACGTCACCGTCCGGATCGGCAGCGAGAACGAGGCCGAGGAGCTCCAGGAGTGCTCGCTCGTGCTCGCCCCCTACCCGCTCGGCGACTCGCTCGGTGGCACGGTCGGGGTGTTCGGCCCGACGCGAATGGACTACCGGCGAGCCCTGGCGGCGGTCGCGGTGGTGGCGAGCCGTCTCGGCAAGCGCCTCTCGGGATGATCGCCTCCTGATGCCGACCGACTACTACGAGCTGCTGGGCGTCGACCGGAACGCCGGCGACGACGAGATCAAGCGCGCGTTCCGGAAGGCCGCCCGCGAGTGCCACCCCGACTTCCACCCCGGCGACGCCGAGGCCGAGGCCCGCTTCAAGGCGCTGAGCGTCGCCTACGAGACGCTCAGCGACCCCGAGCGCCGCCGCCGCTACGACGTGTTCGGCCCGGAGGGCACGCCGAACGGGCCGGCGGGGGGCGGGCCGGGCTTCGGGGCGTTCGGCGACATCTTCGACGCCTTCTTCGGCGGCGATCCGTTCGGCACCCGGCGGGGGGGAGGGCCGCCCCGGGGCGAGGACGCCGAGACGATCGTCGAGCTCACCCTCCATGAGGCCGCCTTCGGTACCACCGAGACGATCGACGTGGACCTCCCCGGGCCGTGCGACCGGTGCGGCGGGTCGGGATGCGAGCCCGGAACCCACCCGGAGCGCTGTGCCGAGTGCGGCGGCTCGGGCGAGGTCCGCCAGGTCCGGCGGACCGTGCTCGGCCAGATGGTCACCGCCGGGCCCTGCTTCGCCTGCGGCGCGACGGGCAGCACGATCCCCAACCCGTGCACCGAGTGCCGGGGCGAGGGTCGCGTGCGGACGGCGCGGAGCCTCGATGTCGAGGTCCCGGCCGGCATCGACGACGGGCAACGCCTCCGGCTGACCGGACGGGGCGCGGCCGCGCCGCGCGGCGGTCCGCCGGGCGACCTGTTCGTGACGGTGCGGGTCGCGCCCGACCCCGATCTCGTCCGCGACGGCCGCGACCTGGTCCACAGCCGTCGCCTCCCCATGACCACCGCGGCGCTGGGGGCGACGATCACCGTCCCGACCCTCGAGGGCCCCGAGGAGGTCGAGATCCCGGCCGGCACCCAGCCGGGAGAGGTGATCCGCCTCAAGGGCCGCGGCGTTCCGAGCCTCCGGGGCCGCGGGCGCGGCGACCTCCTCGTCCACCTGGAGGTCGTCGTCCCTTCGCGCCTCACCGACGAGGAGGCCGACCTCCTCCGGCGCTTCGCCGAGGCCCACGGCGACGACGTGGGTGCCGAGCACGAGGGCGGCTTCTTCCACCGGATCCGCTCCGCCTTCCAGTAGTGGGCCCGCCGGAGGGCGGAGAGGCCCCGGACCCCGCCGGGTCTCCCGCCGACGGTCCCGCCGTGGGCTGGCCGGCCGGCAGCGGCGCCGTCGCCCACGTCGTCCTCGACGGCGGGTCCGGTCCCGGCCTCGCGGCCCGGTTGACGCTCGACGGCCCGGGCGGGCACCACCTGGCCCGCGTACGACGCCTTCGACCGGGGGAGGCGGTGTCGGCGGCCGACGGCCGGGGCTCGTGGCGCCTCTACGAGGTCGCCGCGGCGCGGTCGTCGGGGGTGTCCTTGCGCGCCGTCGGCGGGTGGATGCGCGAGCCGACGCTGGTCCCGGACCTGGTGGTGGCCTTCGGCCTGTCCAAGGGATCGAAGCCCGACCTCGTGGTGCGGGGCCTCACCGAGCTGGGCGCCGACCGGATCGTCCCGCTTCTCACGCAGCGGTCGGTGCCCCGCTGGGACGACCGGAAGCGGGTCGCGTCCATGGAGCGGTTACGGCGGATCGCCCGGGAGGCGGCCGAGCAGTCGAGGCGGGCCCGGCTGCCCGTGGTCGCGGAGCCCGTGGGGCTCGACGAGCTCGCCGGCGCGCCCGGCCTGGTCGTGGCGGCACCCGGCCCGCCGCACACCGGTGGCGCCGATCCGCAAGGGCCTCCCCGGCCGGGGGTCACGCCCCGGGGCGACGACGCGACGTGGACGCTCGTCGTCGGCCCCGAGGGGGGCCTGGACCCCGCGGAGGTCGCCCGCTTGGAGGACGCGGGCCCGGTCGGGCGGGTCTCCGTCGGGCCGTTCGTGCTCCGGACCGAGACGGCCGTGCTAGCCGTCGCGGCCGTCCTGGCGGCCCGGCGCCGGGCCGCGCCGCCCGCGCCGTAGCGGCCGGGGCGGGATCCGGCGTCCGCGGCACGCGCCCCTGCCCCTGTGCGGCCGGGGTGGCCCCCGGGTACGATGGTCCGAAGCCGTCGGGGGGCCCTCTGTTAACGTGCTGCGAACGCGAGCGAGGGGGCAGCGTTGGTTACGACCGGTCTGCAAGTGGGCGACCGTCTGCGTTCGATCCGCCGCCAAAAGGGACTATCGCTCCACGATGTCGAGGCGCGCTCCGATCTGGAGTTCAAGGCCTCGGTCCTCGGCGCGTACGAGCGCGGCGAGCGCGCGATCTCGGTACCCCGTCTCCTGCGGCTGGCTCAGCTCTACGAGGTCCCGGCCGACCAGCTCCTTCCCACCCCGGAGGGCGACATCGACCTGCGCGACCGGCGCGTCGACGGCGAGGAGTCGTTCACCATCGACCTCGTACGCCTGCACGACCTCTCCGACCCGGAGGCCGCCGTCCTCTCCCGCTACGCGGCCACCATCCAGCTCCAGCGCCAGGACTTCAACGGCCGCCTCCTCACCGTCCGCCGCGACGACCTGCGCGTCCTCGCCGCGGTGCTCGGCCGGCGCCCCGAGGAGCTCGGGGCACGGCTGCGCGAGCTCGGGCTGCGCGCCCGGGCCTGACGGCCCGCCGCCGCCGGCCGCGCCCCGCGCCCGGACGGACCGCACCCGGCACCCGCTACGATGCTCACCGACGTGCCCTCATCGTCGTCTGCCCAGGTCAAGGTCCTCGTCCCCGGAAACCATCTGATGGTCGGGCTGCTCGGCCAGCGCGACGAGTTCCTGCGCGTCGTGGAGGGTGCCTTCGACGTGGGCATCCACGTGCGGGGCAACGAGATAACCGTCAGCGGGGATCCGGGCGAGGCCGAGACGGTGGGGCGCCTGTTCGAGGAGCTGATCCTCATGCTCGAGCGCGGCCTCGTGCTCGACCCCGACAGCATCGGCCGGAGCATCAGCATGCTCCGCGACGACGAGCGTCCGAGCGAGGTCGCCTCGACCGAGGTCCTGAGCGGTCGCCGCACCGTCCGGCCCCGGACGGCGGGCCAGAAGCGCTACGTCGACGCGGTGCGCGACCACGTGGTCACGTTCGCGATCGGTCCGGCCGGCACCGGCAAGAGCTACCTGGCCGTGGCGCTGGCCGTCGGCGCCCTCCAGGCCAAGGAGATCCAGCGGATCATCCTCACCCGCCCCGCGGTCGAGGCGGGCGAGCGGCTCGGCTTCCTGCCCGGCGACATGCTGGCCAAGGTCGACCCCTACCTCCGCCCCCTCTACGACGCCCTCTACGACATGCTCGATCCCGAGGCGGTGTCGCGGCTCATGGAGCGCGGCGTCATCGAGGTCGCCCCGCTCGCGTACATGAGGGGTCGAACCCTCAACGACTCGTTCATCATCCTCGACGAGGCCCAGAACACCACCCCCGAGCAGATGAAGATGTTCCTCACCCGCCTCGGGTTCGGCTCCCGGATGGTGGTGACCGGCGACGTCACCCAGATCGACCTGCCCGAAGGCCCGGGCCGGTCGGGCCTCCTGGCGGTGCGCGAGGTGCTCGCCGGCGTTCCCGACGTCGCCTTCGTCGAGCTCCGCTCGGCCGACGTCGTGCGTCACCGGGTCGTCCAGGACATCGTCGACGCCTACGAGCGCGACTCCCGACCCCCGGCCGCGTCCGGTCCGACCGCCCGGCGATGAGCGGCGGGTCCTCGGCGACGGTCGGGAGCGTCTTCGGCTCCGACGAGCAGGGCGACGTCGACGTCGACGTCCTGCGATGGATCGACCTCGCCCGCCTCGTCCTCCGGGAGGAGCGCGTGCCCTCCGACGCCGAGGTGTCGGTGATCTTCGTCGACGAGCGGGCGATCACCGACCTCAACGAGAGGTTCCTGGGCGGCGACGGCCCCACCGACGTCCTCGCGTTCCCGATGGACGGCGACGTCGTCCCGCCGGGCCGCCAGCCCGACCAGGGCGGGCGGGGGCCGGGGTCCACCACCGACGCCGGGGAGCCTCCTTCGGTCCTCGGCGACGTGGTGGTGTGCCCGTCGGTCGCGGGCCGCAACGCCGCCGAGCACGGCCGGGCCGCCGACGACGAGATCGCCCTGCTGGTGGTCCACGGGCTGCTGCACCTCCTCGACTACGACCACGCCGACGACGAGGAGGGGGCGGCCATGCGGCGTCGCGAGGCCGAGCTGCTCGAACGGTTCCGCGAGGCGGGACCGCGGAGCCCGGGTTGAGCACCGGGCCAGAACCGCCGCGCCGTCCCCGGCCGGAGGCCGTCGCCGCGACCACGGGGCTCCGGCCGTGGAGCGGGACGGTGGACCGATGAGCGGAGGCGACACGTGGATCGTCGTGCTGATCGGCGTCCTGTTCGTGTTCTCGATGTTCCTGGCCGCGGCCGAGACCGGCTTCACGCGCATGAGCCGCATACGGGCCCTGACCATGGCGGAGGAGGGCCGCAAGGGTGCGGCCCGGCTGGCCTCGATGCTGGAGCAGCCCGAGCAGACCCTCAACGTCCTGCTCCTCATCGTCCTGGTCTCGCAGCTCACCATCGCCACGCTCCTGGGTGCCCTCATCGACCGGCACTTCGGCAGCACCGCGCTGATCCTGGGCCTGGTCCTCCAGGTCCTGGTGTTCTTCGTGATCGGCGAGGTGGCGCCGAAGACGTACGCCATCCAGCACACCGACCGCGCCGCGCTGCTCGCGGCGCCCTTCCTCTGGTCGATCACCCGGTTCGCCCCCCTGCGCCACCTCTCGCGGGGCCTGATCGGCCTGGCGAACGTCATCCTCCCCGGCAAGGGGATCAAGGACGGCCCGTTCGTCACCGAGGAGGAGCTGAGGGCGATGGCCGACGTCGCGGCCGAAGAGGAGGTGATCGAGCGTGAGGAGCGACAGCTCATCCACTCGATCTTCGAGTTCGGCGACACACTCGTGCGCGAGGTGATGCGGCCGCGCCCCGACATGGTGGCTATCGAGGCCGACGAGACGGTCGAGGCGGGGATGCAGAGGGCGATCGAGGGTGGCTTCTCGCGCCTGCCCGCCTACGAGGACAGCCTCGACAACGTCGTCGGCCTCGTGTACCTGAAGGACCTGGTGGGCCGGGTCCGGGCCGGGGAGGGCGAGCGACCCGTCCGCGACGCGCTGCGGTCCGCGGTCTTCGTGCCGGAGCAGAAGCGAGTGGCCGAGCTGCTGCGCGAGATGCAGAACAAGCAGTTCCACATGGCGATCGTCGTCGACGAGTACGGCGGCACGTCGGGCCTAGTCACCCTGGAGGACCTCCTGGAGGAGATCGTCGGCGAGATCACCGACGAGTACGACGTGGAGGAGCCGGGCGTCGAGCGCCTCGACGACGGGTCCCTGCGGGTACCCGGCGGCCTCCCCGTCGACGACCTGAGCCGCGAGCTCGGCCAGGAGCTGCCCGACACCGAGTGGGACACGGTCGCGGGCCTGGTGTTCAACCTGCTCGGGAAGGTGCCCGACGGCGGCGAGACGGTCACGTTCCAGGGCCTGGAGTTCCGCGCCGAGCGCGTGCAGGGGCGCCGGATCGTCTCGGTGACGGTCCGGCCCGCGGAGCCGGCCCCGGCCGCCGACGGCCGCGGAGGGCCGCCCGGCGACGGTGCCGAGGTCGAGGCCGGCGCCGAGCACCCGCCCGGCTCACCACCGCGGCCGTGAGCGGCTTCCGGTCCGGTTTCGTCTCGCTGGTCGGGAGGCCCAACGTCGGCAAGTCGACCCTCCTGAACCGGATGGTCGGAGAGAAGATCTCGATCGTCTCGCGGCGCCCCCAGACCACCCGGACCGAGGTCCGCGGCGTTCGCACCACGGCCGGGGCCCAGGTCGTGTTCCTCGACACCCCCGGAGTGCACCGGCCGCGCACGCTGCTGGGGGAGCGGTGCAACCAGCGTTCGCTGGCGACGCTGGCCGAGGTCGACGTCGTCTGCCTGCTCGTCGACGCCACCGCCCCGGTGGGGCCGGGCGACCGCTTCGTGGCCGGCGCCGTCGCGCGCGTGCCCACCCCGCGCCTGGCCGTGGTCAACAAGGTCGACGCCGCGCCCAAGGCCGAGGTCGCGGCCCGCCTGGCCCAGGTCGCGTCCCTCGAGGCGGGCTTCGACGAGTACTTCCCGGTCTCGGCCCGGACCGGAGAAGGGATCGACGAGCTCGTCGCCGCGATCGAGGACCGCCTCCCCGAGGGCCCCCGGTACTACCCCGAGGGCACGGTCACCGACGCGCCCGAGGCGCTCCTCGTGGCGGAGCGGGTCCGGGAGAAGCTCCTCGCGCTCACCCGTGACGAGGTTCCGCACTCGATCATGGTGACGGCCCGGCGCCTCGACGACGACGATCCCGGAGCCGATCCCGACGCCGGCGCGGGTGACGACCTCGACGAGGCCGCCGGCGAGGAGCTCCTGCGCTACCGGGTCGACATCAGCGTGGAGCGCGATTCCCAGAAGGGGATCGTGATCGGCAGGCGGGGCGCGGTGCTCAAGGAGGCCGGGACGGCCGCCCGCCGGGAGCTCGAGGCGCTGCTCGGCGCCCGCCTCCACATCGAGAGCCGGGTGCGGGTGGAACCGCACTGGCAGAGACGGGCCCAGGCCCTGGACCGGCTCGGCCTGTGAGGTCCTGGAACGGCCCGATCGGAGGCCCTCCAGAAGTTGCTCCGCGGCGAGCAGCGGACGATAGAGTCGCCCGCACTGTGGAGGAGTCGGCGGTCTACGGGGCGGCCACCGCGGCCCCCGAGCCGGACGGCGACAGCCGCAATGGCAGCCGTAATGGCAACGGGAAGAGGACATGACGGATCGTGAGTCGCCCCGGCGCCGCCGGGTGCCCGGCGTCGCCCGGCCGGCGCTGCTCGCCGCGTCGGTGCTCCTGCTGAGCGCCTGCGCAGGAGAGAACAACCAGAACACGTTCAACCCGGCCGGTCCGTCCGCCCACAAGATCAACAACCTCTTCTTGCCGATCGCCATCGCGGCCACGGTGGTCTGCGTGGGGGTCGTCGTCGCGACCTTCGTGGTGGCGTGGCGGTTCCGCCACCACCCGGGCAACGAGAACCCGCGCCAGCTCCACGGCAGCACCGCGCTGGAGATCGGCTGGACCGTCGTCCCGGCGCTGATCCTGGCGATCATCGCGGTGCCCACGGTCTCGACGATCTGGACGCTGGCCAAGGAGCCCACCGGCGACGTCCTCAACGTCACCGTCACCGGGAAGCAGTGGTGGTGGCAGTACGAGTACGACCGCGAGAAGGTCGTGACCGCGAACGAGCTGGTCATCCCGGCCGGGCGGCCCGTGCGCCTCGAGCTGAAGTCCGACAACGTCGTCCACAGCTTCTGGGTGCCCGAGCTGGCCGGCAAGCAGGACGTGATCCCCGGTCGCAACCAGAAGCTCGTCATCGAGGCCGACGAACCCGGCCTGTACAAGGGGCAGTGCGCCGAGTACTGCGGCCTGGCCCACGCCGACATGCGGCTCCGGGTCCGGGCGGTGAGCGAAGCCGACTTCCGCACCTGGATCCGCGACCAGCAGCAGGGCCCCTCCCAGCCCTACAAGGGCGAGATCGCCGAGCTGACCGGCAAGCGCTTCGAGTGCGTGAACTGCCACGTCTTCGACGACTCGTCGAAGGCGGTCTACGGGCCGAACCTCACGCACCTCCGCTCCCGCGAGACCTTCGCCGGCGCCACCGAGGAGCTCAACCGCGAGAACCTGATCGGCTGGCTGCTCGACGCGCCGTCGAGGGTGCCCATGCAGGCGAAGCGCTGCCGTGTCGGCCTGGCCCCCGACACCGACTGCGTGGGGATGCCTTCGTTCACCCAGCACACGCCCGAGGGGAAGCCGGTGATGACCCGGGCCGAGGCCGAGACCATCGCCGACTGGCTCCTCGAGGAGAGATGACGATGCCGAGCGGTCTGTCGCGCCGTCCCGGCTCCAACGAGCCGGCAGGGGAGAGCGAGGGGATGCACCGATGACGTCCGTGTCCGACGCGGTGGTCCTCCCGTCGGCGGAGCCGTCGCTCCTGCGCCGGCCCCGGGCCACCACCGGGTTCTGGAGCTGGTTCACCACCGTCGACCACAAGAAGATCGGCATCCTCTACGGTGCCACGGCGTTGCTGTTCCTGTGCCTGGGCGGGATCGAGGCGCTCCTCATCCGCACCCAGCTCGCCCAGCCCGACGGCACCGTGCTCACGGCGGCGCAGTACAACATCGCCTTCACGATGCACGGGACCACCATGGTGTTCCTCATGGGGATGCCGCTCGCGGTGGCGTTCGGCAACTACCTCGTGCCGTTGCAGATCGGTGCGCGCGACGTCGCCTTCCCCCGCATCAACATGCTCGGCTACTGGATCTTCCTCTTCGGCGGGATCTTCATCTACTCGAGCATCTTCCTCGGGGGCGCGCCGAACGGTGGCTGGTTCGGCTACACGCCGCTCACGAGCTCCCCGATATCCGCCGGTGTGCTCCCCGGCCGGGGCGCCGACTTCTGGGCCGTCGGGATAGTCATGCTCGGCATCGGGTCGGTGACCTCCGCGCTCAACTTCATCGTCACCATCCTGAACTGCCGGGCCCCCGGCATGACGCTCATGCGGATGCCGATCTTCACCTGGATGATGCTGGTCACGGCGTTCCTGACCCTCTTCGCCATGCCGCCGGTGACCGCCGCGCTGACGATGGTCTTCTTCGACCGCAAC
The DNA here is from genome assembly GCA_020846855.1 of Acidimicrobiia bacterium. Taxonomy (GTDB): domain Bacteria; phylum Actinomycetota; class Acidimicrobiia; order IMCC26256; family JADLDD01; genus JADLDD01. The sequence goes on from JADLDD010000062.1 coordinate 20,883, forward strand.
TTCGGCACCACGTTCTTCGACGCGGTCAAGGGCGCCGACCCGTTGCTGTACCAGCACCTGTTCTGGTTGTTCGGGCACCCCGAGGTGTACATCCTCATCCTGCCGGGGATGGGGATCGTCTCGGAGGTGCTGCCCGTCTTCTCCCGCAAGCCGATCTTCGGCTACCAGGTCGTGGTGTTCTCCGGGATCGCGATCGGGTTCCTGGGCTGGGGGGTCTGGGCCCACCACATGTTCGCGACCGGCCTCGGCCCGGCGGCGCTCACCGCCTTCGGGCTCTCGACCATGCTGATCGCCATCCCCACGGGCGTGAAGATCTTCAACTGGCTCGGCACGGTCTGGGGCGGGTCGGTCAGGTTCAGCGCCGCGATGCTCTTCTGCCTGGGGTTCATCGCCCAGTTCACGATCGGCGGCCTGTCGGGTGTGCTCCACGCCGTCGTGCCGTCCGACACCCAGCAGACCGACACCTACTTCGTCATCGCCCACTTCCACTACGTGCTCTTCGGGGGCCTCCTCTTCGCCATGGTGGGGGGCATCTTCTACTGGTTCCCGAAGATGACCGGCCGGCTCATGGACGAGAAGCTCGGCAAGTGGACCTTCTGGACGATGGTCCTCGGGTTCAACCTCACCTTCTTCCCGATGCACATCGTCGGCCTCGAGGGCATGCCGCGGCGCACCTACCGGTACGGCTCCGGCCTCGGCTGGGACGTCCCGAACATGATCGAGACGGTCGGCGCCTACGTGCTCTCCATCGCGGTGCTGCTCTTCGTCGTGAACCTGATCGTGAGCTTCCGGCGTGGCCAGCCCTCCGGCGACGACCCGTGGGACGCCCGCACGCTGGAGTGGACCACCCCGAACCCGGTGCCGGAGTACAACTTCGCCGAGGTGCCGGTGGTCGCGTCCCGCGACGAGGCCTGGCACCGCAAGTACACCGAGGACGCCGAGGGCCACCTGGTGCGCCTCCCCAGGGGCGGTGCCGACTCCGGCACGGCCGTGGCGACCGAACCCGTCTCGGGGAAGGGCGCGCCGCCGGCCGAGCAGGGCGGCGGCGGGGGAGGTGGGCACGGCATCCACATGCCGTCGCCGTCGTACTACCCGATGATCCTGGGGGCCGGGATCCTGGCCTTCGCCTACGCCGCCATCTACCACAGCCTGCTGCTCTGCACCGTCGGCGCGATCGTGGTGCTCTTCGCCGTGTACGCCTGGATGCTCGAGCCGGGTACGGAGCCAGCATGACCACCGAGATCGCGGTCCGCACCGACGAGCCGGAGCCCTCCGGTACCGGCCTGACCAACGCCAAGCTGGCCATGTGGGCGTTCCTCGCCTCCGAGTGCCTGCTCTTCGGCGCCTTCATCTCGACGTTCCTGCTCTACCGGCGCCGATCGGAGGGCCTGACGCCGCGCGACGTCTACAACATCCCGTTCACCTCCGCGACGTCGTTCATCCTCCTGATGAGCTCGCTGACGATGGTGCTGGCCCTGGCGGCGATCCAGCGCGGCGACCACCGGCGGCTGCGGGTCTGGCTGATCGCCACCTGCCTGTTCGGGCTCACCTTCGTGGCCGGCCAGGTCTTCGAGTTCACCGAGTTCTACCGCGAGGGGTTGAAGCTCTCCACCAACCTGTTCGGGTCCAGCTTCTTCGTGCTGACGGGCATCCACGGGGCCCACGTAACGGTCGGCATCATCTGGCTGCTGTCGCTCTGGGGCCTGTCGTCCCAGGGTCGCCTCACCAAGCTCGACTCCGAGAAGGTGGAGATCGCCGGCCTGTACTGGCACTTCGTCGACGTCGTCTGGATCGTGATCTTCACGGTCGTCTACCTGATCCCGCAGTAGGAGCACCGCCGTGAGCGACACCGAGAGCACGGGCGCGACCGCCACCGAGGCGAGGTCGGCGGAGGTCGAGGTGGCCGCGGCGCGCGGGCTCGTCGAGGACCCGAGCGGGGCGGTCGTGCTGCTGCCCGGAGAGATCCGGCCCCACCCGACGCCGTTCCAGTACGTGATGATCTTCGTCGCCCTCGTGATCGTCACCGCCCTCGAGGTCGGCATGTACTACCTCGAGGGGGAGATCCCCGACGGCCTGATCATCACCTTCCTGCTCACGTTCGCGGTCGTGAAGTTCGGTCTCGTGGCGTCGTGGTTCATGCACCTGCGCACCGACCGCCCGGTCTTCCGTCGGTTCTTCCTGGTGGGCATCGTCGCGGCCGTCGTCCTCTACGTGGCCGTACTGGCGACGTTCCACTTCTGGAGCGGGGGCAGCTGAGACGGTGGACGGCTCCCGCGCGACCGGCGCGGGCCGGCGGGCCTCCCCGGCCCTGCTACCCACCGCGCGGGCGCGGAGGCGGGCGTGACGCCCGTCCTCGCCGCCACGCCGCTCCCCGCCTGGCGTCCCGAACCCGACGTCTGGCTGGTCCTCGGGACGCTCGGGGTCGCCTACCTGCTGGCGGTGGTGCGGCTGGGTCCCCGCCACGCCCCCGGACCGGGGCCCGCCGTCACCCGCTTCCAGGTCGTCGCGTTCAGCCTCGGCCTGTTCACGCTCTGGCTCGTCTCCGACTGGCCCATCCACGAGCTGGGGGAGGAGTACATCTACTCCGCCCACATGGTCCAGCACCTCATGTTCACGCTCGTGGGCGTACCTCTGATGCTGGCCGGGACGCCCGCCTGGATGCTGCGGCTCCTCCTCCGCCCGCCCCGCCTGTTCCGGACGGTTCGGTGGTTGAGCCGCCTGCTCCCGGCCCTCGTCGTCTACAACGTGGTCCTGGTCCTGACGCACTGGCCCGCCGTCGTCGACCTGACCCTCCGGAACGGGCTCGCGCACTTCCTGGCCCACGTGGTGCTGGTGGTGACGTCGGTCGTCGTGTGGATGCCGGTCCTCTCGCCGCTGCCGGAGATCCCCCGCCTGTTCCCGCCGATGCGGATGGTGTACCTGTTCCTCCAGTCGGTCCTGCCGACCGTGCCGGCCTCCTTCCTCACCTTCGGCAGCAAGCCGCTCTACCCTCGCTACGAGTTGATGCCCAAGCTCTTCGGCTGGAGCGCCCTCGACGACCAACTCGTCGCCGGGCTGATCATGAAGATCGCGGCCGGCCTGCTGCTCTGGACCGTGCTGGCCGTGATCTTCTTCCGGTGGGCCTCCGAGGAGACCGCGGACGCCGTTCCGCGCCATGATCTCAACGTGACGGATCGTGACCTGACCGAGATGGGAATGACGACCTCATGAGCACCGAGACCCCCGAAGCCGGCGCGGGCGGCGTCGACACGCAGACCCTGGAGCCGCCCTCCGAAGGCGCCGCCACCACGGCACCGGCCGCCGTCGAGGCCGCTCGCCGCGAGCAGCGCTGGAACACCACGCGCGACCGTCTCCTCTTCCCGCTGATCCTGCCCGTCGCCGTGCTGGCGGTGGTCCTGTTCTTCGTGCTCAACGTGTCGCGGGTGTTCCTGGCCGTGCACGGGAACCTGCCGGTGATCATCGCCACGATCGTCACCCTCGCGATCCTGGGCGGAGCGGCCTGGATCTCGGCGACGCCGTCGGCGCGGTCGGGGTCGCTCAGCGTGCTCATGATCGGGGTGGCGTTCCTCGTCCTAATCAGCGGCCTGACTGTCCTGGGGCACTCCCAGGAGAAGAAGGCTCCGAAGGCGGCCGGACCCAAGGCGCCGACGGGTCCGTACATCAACACCCTCGAGGTCGACGCCCTGGCGTCGTTGAGCTTCCAGGCCAAGGAGTTCACCGTCCCGCCGGGCATCAACCGGATCAACTACATCGACAAGGGCGGCACCCACACCCTGCTCTTCGACGAGCCTCAGTTCAGCTACTTCCGCCTCGCGGTGCCCGAGGGCCCGGCGACCGGCAAGGTCGACCTCCCGGCCGGCAAGTACACGATCTTCTGCGACGTGCCGGGCCACCGGGCCGCGGGCATGTGGGCCGACCTCAAGGTGGAGGAAGGCGCGCCCAACACCGGACCGGGCCAGGAGGGTGCCG
>JADLDD010000063.1 GCA_020846855.1 Acidimicrobiia bacterium
AGCCGGTCCAGGCCGCGACCCGGGCCGTCGTCTTCGGGCTCCTGGCCGGCTTCTTCGCCGTATCGGCCCTGGCGTTGCTCGCGGTGGCCGGTTTCCGCCTGCTGACGCTCGGCGTGCCGGTGTGGGCCGCCTGGTCGATCCTGGGGGGAATCTTCGTGCTCGGCGGCGCGTTCCTCTGGGCGAAGCGAAGCGCCCCCCCGGCTTCCCCCCAGGAGTGACGACATGTCCGAGGCGCGCCAGTTGGTGATCGTCGGCTCGGGTCCCGCGGGCCTCACCGCGGCAGTGTACGCGGGTCGCGCCAACCTCGATCCCCTCGTCCTCGAGGGGGTCCAGGGTGGCGGCCAGCTCATGCTGACCACCGAGGTGGAGAACTACCCGGGCTTCCCCGAAGGCATCCTCGGGCCCGACCTCATGGGCCGTTTCCGCGAGCAGGCTCTGCGCTTCGGGGCCGAGATCCGCTCCGTCGACGCCGAGCGCCTCGACCTCTCCGAGCGTCCCTTCGGGGTGTGGGCCGACGGCGAGGAGATCCGGGCCGAGGCGCTGATCGTCTCCACCGGCGCGACGGCCCGGATGCTCGGCCTCGAGTCGGAGGAGCGCCTCCTGGGGCACGGGGTGTCGACCTGCGCCACCTGCGACGGCTTCTTCTTCCGCGACCGTCCGATCGCCGTGGTGGGCGGCGGCGACTCCGCCGTCGAGGAGGCGCTCTTCCTCACGAAGTTCGCGAGCCGCGTGACGATCGTGCACCGCCGCGACGAGCTGCGGGCGTCGAAGATCATGCAGGAGCGGGCGTTCGCCGAGCCTCGCATCTCGTTCCTTTGGAACACCGTCGTCGACGACGTCCGTGGCGACACCACGGTGGAGGCCCTCGTGGTGCGCGACGTCGTCACCGGCGAGGTGTCGGAGCTCGAGGTGGAGGGGATGTTCGTCGCGATCGGTCACGATCCGAACACCGAGATCTTCCGGGGCCAGCTCGACCTCGACGCCGACGGCTACGTCCTGACCGCCCCGTCGTCGACCGCCACGTCGGTCGACGGGGTGTTCGCAGCCGGCGACGTCCAGGACCACGTCTACCGGCAGGCCATCACCGCGGCGGGGACCGGCTGCATGGCGGCCATCGAGGCCGAGCGCTGGCTGGGAGCCCGTCGCCACGAAGCGGCGACCGCCGTCTGAATCCAGGGAAGAGCCAATGTCTGACAATATTCTTACGGTAACCGACGCCACCTTCGCCGAGAGGGTCGGGGCCTCCGACGTTCCGGTGATCGTCGACTTCTGGGCGGAGTGGTGCGGCCCGTGCCGCATGATCGCTCCGGTGCTCGAGGAGATCGCCGCCGAGCACGCCGGCAAGATCGCCGTCGCCAAGCTCAACGTCGACGAGAACCAGGCCACCTCGATCAACTTCGGCGTGCAGAGCATCCCGACGCTCCTCGTGTTCAAGGACGGCGAGCCGGTGAAGCGCATCGTCGGCGCCAAGCCCAAGGGCGCGCTTCTCCAGGATCTGGCCGAGTTCATCGCTTGAGCGCGGCCTCCGTCCTCCGCCAGGGCGCGCGGGGTGAGGGCGTCCGCGACCTCCAGAACCGTCTGAACGCGCTCGGCTTCGCGCCGGCTCCCGACCCTGCGGGCATCTACGGACCGGCGACGTTCGCCGCCGTCCGGGCCTTCCAGGAGGCCCGCGGCATCCGGGTCGACGGCGCGTGCGGGCCCGAGACGTGGGCCGCCCTGGTCGAGAGCGGCTTCGCGCTCGGCGACCGCCTCCTGTACGACCGTCGCCCGATGCTGCGCGGCGACGACGTCGCCGACCTGCAGCACCGCCTGAACGCGCTCGGCTTCGACGCGGGCCGCGAGGACGGCATCTTCGGCCCCGACACGTCACGGGCCCTCCAGGACTTCCAGCGCAACGCCGGCCTGGCCCCCGACGGCATCGGCGGCCCCGAGGCCGTCGAAGCCCTCCTACGGCTCGGGGGGATGGCGGCCGGCTCGGTGGCCGAGGTGCGCGAGCGTGAGTCGCTGCGCGGCCCGCGCCGGGTCAGGGGAATGAGGATCTACGTCGCGACCGGCCCCGAACTGCACGGCCTGGGCGACGCCCTGGTGCACCGGCTGACCGACCTCGGCGCCGACGCGATCCTCGACCCGAGCGGCGCCGACGACGGCGACCTCGCGGCCGCGGCCAACGACGTGACCGCCGATCTCTTCGTGAGCCTCAGGCTGGGCCCGGAACCCGGCTGCCGGTGCATCTACTTCGCGTCGCCGCACTTCCAGTCCGAGGGAGGCCGGCGAGTGGCTTCGGGGATCGCGTCGGAGCTCGCCCCCTGGCTACCGGTGGAGCCCGAGCCCGTAGGGCGGGCGTACCGCGTGCTGCGCGAGACGCGGATGGCGGCCGTCGTCTGCGAGCTCGCGGCCGAGGCCGACGCCGAGGCGCTGGGCGCCCTCGTGGAGCGCGGTGGCGACATCGCGCGTGCCGCCGCGGCCGGGGTCCGGGTCGGCGTCGAGTCGGACTACGACCCGCCCGTCATCAGCCGGTAGAGGCGCTCGAGGTCGGCGAGGTCGGAGAACTCGACCACCACCTTTCCCTTCTTGGCCCCCATGCTCACCCGGACGCGCGTCGCCAGGTGGTCGCCGAGGAGCTCTTCGAGCTCGAGCAGGCCGGGGGGACGCAGGCGGGGTCCGGGTGTCGGCGCTCCGTCGGCGTCGGGCTCGGGGTCGCCCGGCGTAGCGGCGGTCTCGTGGCGGCGCACGGCCGCCTCCACGGCCCGCACCGACAGGTCGTCGGCCGCCGCCCGGCGGCCGAGCTCCTCCTGGAAGGCGCGGTCGGGGGTACCTAGCAACGCCCGCGCGTGCCCCATCGACAGGCGCTCCTCCTGCACCAGGCGTTGGACCGCGGGCGGGAGCTGGAGGAGCCGCAGGGTGTTGGAGACGGTCGAGCGGCTCCGGCCCACGCGCTCGGCCACCTCCTCGTGGGTCAGGCGGAAGTCCTCGATGAGCTGCTGGTAGGCGGCGGCCTCCTCGAGGGGGTTGAGATCGGCCCGGTGGACGTTCTCCACCAGCGCGTGCTCGAGCGCCGACGCGTCGTCGGTGTCGCGCACCAGGGCCGGGATGGTCTGAAGCCCGACCCGGCGGGCGGCCCGCCAGCGTCGCTCCCCGGCGATGAGCTCGTACCCCTCGCCGGCAGGACGGACCAGGACCGGCTGGAGCACCCCCACCTCCCGGATCGAGTCGGCCAGCGCGGAGAGCGCCTCCTCGTCGAAGTGCGCACGGGGCTGATACGGGTTGGGATGGATGGCGGCCACGAGGACCTCCTCGAGGCCGGCCTGGGCTTGCTCCATCCCCGCCGGGATCAGTGCACCGAGGCCTCTACCCAGTCCGCCGCGTCGCGCCACGGCTCACCTCTCTGGCCAGCTCGCGGTAGGCGATCGCACCACGAGACATCGGATCGAAGACGATGATGGGCTGCCCGAACGACGGTGCCTCCGAGAGCCGTACGGTGCGCGGAACCACCGTGCGGTACACCTTGGTGCCGAAGTGCGCCCGGACCTCCTGCTCGACCTGGTCGGCGAGTTTGGTCCGCGCGTCGAACATCGTCAAGACGATGCCGCGGACGTCGAGCGTGGGGTTCAGGTTCGTGCGCACGAGGGCCACGTTGCGCAGGAGCTGGCCGAGGCCCTCCAGCGCGTAGTACTCGCACTGGATCGGGACCAGCACGTCGTCGGCCGCCGCCAGGCCGTTCACGGTCAGCAGGCCGAGCGACGGGGGGCAGTCGATGAGGACGAAGTCGTAGTCGTCCCGCGCGTCGTGCAGCGCCCGGCGGAGCTTGAGCTCCCGACTGAACGCCGGGACCAGTTCGATCTCGGCGCCGGCGAGGTCGATCGTGGCCGGTACCACGAACAGGTTCCGGACGCTGCTGGGCTCGACGCAGTCCTCGACGGCCGCGTCGCTCATCAGCACGTCGTACACCGAAAGCTGGAGGTCGCGTGCGTTGATCCCCAGACCGGTGGAGGCGTTCCCCTGTGGGTCGAGGTCGACGATCAAGACCCGGTAGCCGGCCTCGGCCAGAGCCGCGCCGAGGTTCACCGCTGTCGTGGTCTTGCCGACCCCCCCCTTCTGGTTCGCGATCGCGATGATGCGCGGGAGCTCAAGCGGGCCGTCGTCGCCGTCGCGACCGGCAGCACGACGCTCCGAGACCGAGCCCCGATCGCGCCGGCTGCCGTCGAACGACGCCGGCGCCTCGAGGGACTCCGGCAGCTCCTCCGGGTCCGGCGGATCGTCGGCTGACGGGGGAACTCCGGTGGCCTCGAAGCGCCCGCCGTGGATGCGCCCCCCGACGGGCACCGGCGCGGGGGCCGCAGGGTCTTCGCGCAGAGGGTCCGGGACGGGGGAGTCCATGAAAATCCTCTCGCTCGGCGGGCCCGATGACCGGTCGGCCCTGAAGCTCGGGCGCTCCGGAGCTCGACCGGGCCGAGTCTAGACATACCTCGGCGCGCGCCGTCGGATTGCCGTTGTTCCACGTGGAACGTGGAGCCCGACGACCTCAGGCGCGCCAGGCCGACTACTTGGGCGGGACGCGCGCCTGGGGTCGCCGGCCGTCGGGAGGAGCGCCACCGGATTGCCGTTGTTCCACGTGGAACGTGGGGCCCAGCGACCTCAGGCGCGCCAGAGCGGCCTCTTGGCGGGAAGCCCGTCCCGACGGGGCCAGCGGTGGGACTCGCCCACCTTCCGGAAGAGGGCCATGGCACGCGCTCCGGTGACGACCTCGAGCTGCTCGAGCCCCAGGCCGGCCAGGCCCTCGGCATCCCAACGGGCGGCGGCGTCCATCGGGGTGCTCAGGGGTGGGTCGCTGACCGCCAGGATCCCTCCCGGGGCGAGGAATCCGGTTGCGCACTCCGCGGTCACCGCCGGCCCGGCGAAGGACCGGGCGAGCACCGCTGTGAAGCTGCCCCTCAGCCGGATTTCACGTGCCGCCACCTCGGCCCGGGCCTCCACGACCTCGACGCGGTCCGCCACGTCGAGCGCGGCCACGGCGTCGCGCAGGAAGGCGCACCGCCGCCGGTTCGAGTCGAGCAGGGCACCGCGTGAGCGCCATCTCGTCGCCAGGTACAGGCCCGGCAGGCCGGCGCCGCTACCGAGGTCGAGGTAGGCGGCCGCCGGATCGGTCGTCAACGCCGGTTCGATCGCCTCGACCACGGCGGCCATGGATCGGGCGTGGTCGATGTGGTCCCTGACCGGCCCTGGCCCCACGAAACCTCGCCGGCGTGCCCCCTCGAGCGCGGCCTCCAGGAGCTCCGCCGAACGGTCGGCGGCGGCCGGCACCTCAGGCCTTGTGGATGATCACCCGGCGACGGGAATCCTCGCCCTCGGAGACGGTCTCGACGCCCCCCACCTCGGCGGCGGCATCGTGTACGACCTTGCGGTCCGCCGCGCTCATGGGTTCGAGGGCCTGCGACTTCCCGGTCTCGACCACCCGGCGAGCGAGCTTCTTCGCGAACTCGGCCAGCGCCTCGCGACGCTTCGCCTGGTACCCGCCGATGTCGACGCGGATCCGAGCACCGCGACCGGCGCGCCGCTGCATCACCGTCCGGGTCAGATCCTCGATCGCCTTCAGGGTCGCGCCTCCCTGACCCACCAGCGGGCCCAGGTCGTCGCCGCCGACGTCGATGGAGATGACGTCGTCGGCTATCGAGGCGTCGGTCGTAGCCCTCACCCCGAAGGCCTCGACAAGGTCGCGTACGAAATCCGTCGCCGCCTCCGCCTGCTCCTCGACCGTCATCTCCGACGTCATCTCCGCTCCTCGTTCCGTGTCGTCGTGAACCTCGCCGCCCGAACCTCGCCGACCGCGACCGCGCGGCTTCGGGCTGGGTTTGTCGCCGGCCGGACCCTTTGGGCGCTCCGCGCCGGCGGCCGGCTTCTGTGACGCCTTCGTCGCTGCGGAGCGACCTCCACCGCGACCGCCCTTCGGCCCGCTCTTGCGCGAGCTCCCCTCGCGTGACCCCCCGCGGCGGTGGCGCTTCTCCCGCGACACGGGCTTGACCCGTGCTCTCACCCGGGCGTCGCGAGCCCCGATCCGGCCGAGGATCCCGGGCTTCCCCTCCGAGAGAACCTCGATGTCGGCTTCATCCTCGTGCACGCCCAACTGGTCGAGGGCCGCATCGACGGCCTCGGCGAGGGTCCTTCCGGTGGTCTCGACCCACTCCATCGCTCAGCGCTTCCGGCGGCGGTTGTTCTTGCGTCGCGACGAGGGATGCGGCTTGGCCGGCTTCGCGCCCCCCGCGCCGTTACCGCCCGATGCCTTACGGCTTGAGGTCTTGCCGTCGCCGTTCGACGCCGTCGCGGAGTCGTCGTCAGCGCCCGCGTCGTCACTCGCCTTCACCAGGGGCGGGGGCGGTTTGAGGAGCTTTCCGAGGAAGCCGCTGCGCTCCGTGCTCGCCACGTCGATCGCGGCGCCGGGCTCGGGCTCCCGGCCGATGGTCCGGAGCACCAGTTCCTGCTGGCCCATCTGCCACAGGTTGCTTATGAAGAAATAGAGCACGACACCGGCGGGCAGATTTATCGAGATGAAACCGAAGACCACCGGCATGATCTTCCCGACCACCTGCATCTGCGTGTTGACCTGAGTCTGGTTCCTCATGGTCTGCTTGGACTGCAGGTAGGCCGTCACCATGACCAGGACGATGAGGATGTAGTACGGGAGGGCATCTCCGAAGCCCCCTTTGATGCTGGTCGCGGCCTGGCTCAGGTTCATACCCAGGAACGGCAGATCCAGCGGCTTCGGGCATTTTCCCCCGGGGCACATGTCGGCGTACATGCTCGACGACGTGGGCACGTACTTCTGCATGTGCTCGAGGACGCGGTACAGGGCCCAGAAGACAGGAAGCTGCAGGAGCAAGGGAAGGCAACCCCCCAGGGGGTTGACCTTGTTCTCCTTGTAGAACTTCATCATCTCTTCGTTGAGCTTCTGCCGGTCGCCCTTGTACTTCTGTTGCAGCTTCTTCAGCTCCGGCTGAATCCGCTGCATGGCGATCATCGACTTGGCCTGCTTGGCCGTCAACGGGAAGAGGAGAAGGCGAATGACGATCGTCAGAAAGATGATCGCCACTCCGTAGTTCGGGACCACCGAGTAGAACCACGCGAGAACGTGGCCCATCACGTTGAATAGGGGGTTCATGATGCTGTTCACGTTCGTAGCCCGCTTTCGCGAAGTCTTGCATCGTCGGCCGCCCGACCCGAGCGGGATCGCGCCCGGACCGGAGGTACCGGGTCGAGGCCGCCTTCGTTCCAGGGGTGGCACCGGGAGATGCGCCGGACTCCCAGCCAGCCTCCTCGGGCCGCTCCGTGTTCGACCAGGGCATCCAGGGTGTACTGCGAGCAGGTGGGGTGGAACCGGCACGACGACGGGCGCCACGAGAAAGCCCACTGGTAGGCCCTGATCAGGGCCACGGCCACCCAGACCAAGGGGTTGCGAGATCGTGTCACCGGTCGGTGACCACCGACGCGAGGAGGCGTCCCACTAGCGCTTCGACCTCCGCATACGCGAGGCCCGCGGCACTCGGGCCCGCGCCGAGGAGGTGGTCGTGGCCGGCGCGCAGCTCGGCGGCGTGGGCCTGCACCGCGGCGCGGAGGCGGCGGCGCAGGCGGTTACGGGCCGGCGCGCTCCCGACGGCCTTGCCCACCGCGTACGCGACTCCGGGTGGACCTTCGTCGTCGCGGGACGCGGTACGCAGCCACAACGGGCCGGCCTGGAGGCGCCGACCACCTGCCAGGGCCTGGAAGTTCGCACGTTGGTTGACGCGCCGGATCAGGCGGCGAGCCGGGAACGGCCCCGGGTCCTCCGCGCCCGCAGGACGGCCCGGCCGCCGCGCGTGCGCATCCGGATCCGGAACCCGTGCTTCTTCTTCCGTCTCCGGTTGTTGGGCTGATAGGTGCGCTTCACGCATGGCCTCCTCGGAGGAGCAGACACGGGCCGGGCCCGTCGGGGGGCGCCGGAAGGTGGGCGCGCCGCCCAGGGAATGGCCGGGCCGAGACGGCCCGAGATGCTACCGCCTGACCTGGGCCTACGCCAACGCGCCGCTTCTTGAGGGCTCGGGAGGCCTTTGGTACGTTGCGCGTCCGGCGTTCCCCCGGCGGCCGGCCTCCCCGACCCACGACCCGACCGTGAGTCGGCGCCGACGGTGCATTCCCTCGACCCCCTCGTGGCGAGCCCTGTGGACAACCCCGACATCGCTTCAGACGCCGCCGAGCGCTCCGTCGCCGAGCCCACCGACGCCTGGAACCGCACCGGCGCCGTCCTGCGCTCCCGGATGGCCGAGGTGACGTGGAACATGTGGTTCCGCCACCTCCGGCCGCTCCGCCTCGTCGACGGCCTCCTGGTGCTAGGAGTCCCGAGCCGCCTCGCCGCCGACAAGATCCGCTCGAGCTACCTCCCGCTGCTCACGTCGGTCCTGCGCGAGGAGTACCGCGAGGACCTCGACGTCGACCTCGTGGTGGAGACGGTCCCGCGCGACACCGGCCACGCGACGACGGCCGTGGACGCGCCGCCGGCCGCGCCCGACGCGCGACCCGACGCCCGACCCGACGCCCGACCCGGTGTCCGGTCCGACCCGGAGCCCCACCCCGATCCGGCCGCGGTCACCACGTCCGGCTTCGAGTCGGCGCGGCGGGACCCCGCCGCCCTGAACGAGGGCTACACCTTCGACCGGTTCGTGATCGGGGCGTCGAACCGCTTCTCGCACGCGGCGGCCCTGGCCGTGGCCGAGCAGCCCGCCCGCAGCTACAACCCGCTGTTCATCTACGGCCCCGCGGGACTCGGCAAGACCCACCTGCTGCACGCGATCGGCAACTACGTGACGAGCGTCCACAACCTCAAGCGGGTCCGTTACATCACCACCGAGACGTTCATGAACGAGTTCGTGGACGCCACCCGGTACGCGACGTTCCCCGAGTTCCGGCGGCGCCACCGCGAGGTCGACGTGCTGCTCGTGGACGACATCCAGTTCCTCCAGCACTCCGAGAAGCTCCAGGAGGAGTTCTTCCACACCTTCAACCACCTCCACGACACCCGCAACCAGATCGTGATCTCGTCCGACCGTCCGCCGAAGCTCTTCGAAGACGTCGACGAGCGCCTCCGGACCCGCTTCGAGTGGGGGCTCATCACCAACATCGAGCCGCCCGACTTCGAGACCCGCCTCGCGATCCTGCGCATGAAGGCCGACGCCGACCACCTCGAGGGCATCCCCGACGAGGTGCTCACCTTCATCGCCGACAACATCAGCGACAACGTCCGCAAGCTCGAGGGCGCGCTGACGCGCGTCACCGCCCACTCGAGCCTCTACCGGGCGGCCCTCACCGAGGAGATGGCCCGGGAGATCCTCGCCGACCAGCTCTCCGACGCCTCACCGCGGACCATCACGCCGGAGTTGATCCTCGCCGAGACGGCCGAGCTCTTCGGCTGGAGCATCGAGGAGCTCCGCGGCAAGAGCCGGAAGCGGCCGCTGGTCACCGCCCGCCAGATCAGCATGTACGTGTTCCGGGAGCTCACCGACTGCAGCTACCCGCGCATCGGCGAGGAGTTCGGCGGGCGCGACCACACCACCGTGATGCACGCCGTCGACAAGATCACAACGCTCATGGCCGAACGCCACTCGGTGTTGGAGCAGGTCAACGAGCTGATCTCGCGAGTGAAGCTCGGGACCGGTGGATAAAGCTGTGGAGGGCTGGGGATATCCGCCGGCGGCCGGTGCACAACGCGCGCCGCTCCGCGCCCGTCTCCTAACCTCCTGTGGACAGCTGTGGACAACCCGCGCGGCTGACAACCCCTCTGACCAGGGGTTATGGCACGCATCCACAATCCACAGCACCTACTACGGCGATCCGAAAGAGATCTTTCTCATACAACAGGGAGGCCTGTGGTGAAGTTCCGCTGCGAACGCGACACCCTGGCCGACGCCATCGCGTCGGCTGGTCGGGCCGTGACGTCACGGGGCGGTGCGCTGCCCGTGCTCTCCGGCCTCAAGGTGACGGCCGGGACCGGCACCGTGGAGCTGGTCGGCTCCGACCTCGAGCTCACGATCCGGACGACCGTGCCGGCCGACGTCGACTCCGACGGGACGGCCGTGGTGCCGGCTCGCCTGTTCGGGGAGATCGTGCGCAACCTCGAACCCGGTCCGGTCACGATCTCGGTCGCCGGCGACGACGCCCACATCGAGGCCGCCCGCTCGTCGTTCTCGGTGCGCCTGCTCCCGGCCGGGGACTTCCCGCCTCTGGCACCCGTCGAGGGTGCTTCCGCGACCCTCGACGCCGGCGCGCTGGTCGAGGCGCTGCGCCAGGTGGTCCCCGCCGCCTCGCGCGACGACGCCCGCCCGATCCTCACCGGCGTGCTGCTCGCCGCCACGCGCCAGGGCCTGAGGCTGGTGGCCACCGACTCCTACCGCCTCGCGGTGCGGGACCTGGCCGGTGTGAGCATGCTCTCGGAGGGCCAGCAGGTGCTGGTCGCGGCGAAGGCGCTCGCCGAGGTGCAGCGCCTCCTGTCGGAAGGGGAGATCTCGGTCACGCTCTCGGGGCGCGACGTGAGCTTCACGCACGGTGCGGCCGAGGTCTCGACCCGCCTCATCGAGGGCGACTTCCCGAACTACGAGCAGCTCATCCCGAGCGGGTACCCGAACCGGCTCACCGTCGGCCGCGACGTGCTCGACGCGGCGGTCAAGCGCGTGCGCCTCGTCAGCCAGGGGCGCGACACCGCACCGGTGCGGATGGCGATGTCGGCCGACAGGCTCGAGCTCTCCGCCATCGCGCAGGAGGTGGGCGAGGCGCGCGAGGTGCTGGAGGCCAAGTACGAGGGCTCCGACCTCACGGTGGCGTTCAACCCGGAGTTCCTCCTCGACGGGATCCACGCCCTCGCCGGCGACGAGGTGGTCCTCGAGACCATCGACCCCCTGAAGCCGGCCACCCTGCGGGCCGTCGACGACCCCGACTTCCTGTACCTGCTGATGCCGGTGCGGATCTCCTGACGGGCCGGAACCGGCTTGAGGCTGCGGAGCCTGTCCCTGGTCGATTTCCGCTGCTACCGGAGTGCCGAGATCGAGCTCGGCGACGGCGCCACGGTGGTGGTGGGAGCCAACGGCCAGGGCAAGACCAGCCTCCTCGAGGCGGCGGGATGGCTCGCGACGGGGGCGTCGTTCCGCGGTGTGGCCGATTCCACCCTCGTACGCTCGGGTGCGCCGCGGGCGATCGTGAGGGGAGTGGTCGAGCGCGGCGGCGGTGAGCAGCTCATCGAGGTCGAGCTCGCCGCGACCGGGCGCAGCCGCGTCCTCGTGGGTCACAGCCCGCTGGCCCGGCGCCGTGACCTGGCTCAGGGCCTGCGCGTCACGGTGTTCTCGCCCGACGACCTGGAGCTGGTCAAGGGCGCCCCGGCGCTGCGCCGCCGCTACCTCGACGAGCTGCTGGCGTCGAGCTCACCCCGCTACGAGGCCGCCCGCGCCGACGTCGAGCGGGTGCTCCGCCAGCGCAACGCCCTGTTGCGCACGCCGCGCCTGGACGCCGAGGCCCGGACGACCCTCGACGTGTTCGACGACCAGTTCGCCCGGGCGGCGGGGGAGTTGGTGCGGGGCCGGCTGCGCCTGGCCGACCGGCTCCTCCCGGAGATCCGCTCCGCGTACGCGTCGCTCGCCGGAGGGCCCGACGAGGTCGCCGCCGTCTACGAGACCGAGTGGGCCGACGAGGCACCGACCGCCGACTCCGACGTGGAGGGAATGCTCCTCCGGGCCCTGGCCGAGCGCCGGACCCACGAGATCGACCGCGGCACCACGCTGGTCGGCCCGCACCGCGACGAGTGGCGCCTGTCCCTCCGGGGCCTCGAGGCGCGCTCGTGCGCGAGCCAGGGTGAGCAGCGGTGCCTCGCGCTCGCGTTGCGCCTCGGCGGGCACCGGGTGGTGACCGACGTGGTGGGCGAAGACCCGGTTCTCCTCCTCGACGACGTGTTCAGCGAGCTCGATCCGGGCCGGGCCGCGGCACTGGTCCGAAGCCTCCCCGGCGGGCAGGCGTTCCTCACCACGGCCGGGGCGGTCCCCGAAGGCATCCGGGTCGGGCGGTTGCTGCGGGTCAGCGCGGGCGTGCTCGAGCCGGCGGCCTGAACCCTTGAGCACCCGAGGCCACGACGACGACCCCCGGCCGATAGGGGAGGCGCTCGCCGCGGTGGCGCGCGGCCTCGGGCTCGGCGACCCCGCCCGGGCCGGTGCGGCGGTCGAGCGGTGGCCCGAGGTCGTGGGCCCCGCGCTCGCCGCGCACACCGAGGCGCGCGGCCTCCGCGACGGGACGCTCACCGTGGTGGTCGACGGGCCGGCGTGGGCGACCCAGGTCGTGGCCCTGGAGTCCCGGATACTGGAGGGTCTCGCCGCGGTGGTCGGTGACGGGGCCTGTCGCGCCCTGCGGGTGAGGGTGGATCCGGGGGCGTTCCGGGGCCGGTGAGGACCGGATCCGCCCCCGGCGCCTGGTACACTGGTGGCAGTGCCGTCATGGGCTCTGACCAGGGATTTCGCGCTTCCCCCCGACCGCCGCGCCCCCGAAGCGGCGGGCGAGCCCGGTCCGTTCTGAGGACAGCGAGGTTTCGCGCGTGGCGTACGCGGCCAAAGACATAACCGTCCTGAAGGGCCTCGAGCCGGTCCGAGAGCGGCCCGGCATGTACATCGGCTCCACCGGCCCGTCAGGACTGCACCACCTCGTCTACGAGGTCGTCGACAACTCCGTCGACGAGGCGATGGCCGGCTTCGCCTCCCGCATCGACGTGACGCTCCTCCCCGACGGCGGATGCCGGGTGTTCGACAACGGGCGTGGGATCCCCGTCGACGACCACCCCGAGTACCGGGGCAAGTCGGCGGCCGAGGTCGTGCTGACCGTGCTCCACGCCGGCGGCAAGTTCGGCGGCGAGGGCTACAAGATCTCGGGCGGCCTGCACGGCGTGGGCGTGTCGGTGGTCAACGCGCTGTCCGCCCGCCTCGACCTCGAGGTCCACCGCGACGGGGCGAAGCACCGGATGTCCTTCGAGCGCGGGGGCCGCCCGAAGGGCAAGCTCGAGAAGGTCGGCCCGTCGAAGCGCACGGGCACGCTCATCACCTTCTGGCCCGATCCCGAGGTGTTCGAGGAGACCGAGTTCCGGGCCCAGACGCTCATCGAGCGCCTGCGCGAGATGGCCTTCCTGAACAAGGGCCTCGAGATCCGCTTCCGCGACGAGCGCCCGAGCACGCCGGCCGAGCACGTGTTCAAGTTCAGCGGCGGCCTCATCGACTTCGTCAAGCACCTGAACGCCACCAAGGAGCCGCTGTTCAAGCGGGTGGCGGCCTTCGAGGACTCGCCGGGCGAGGGCGCGGGCGTGGTCGAGGTCGCCATGCAGTGGAACGCCGGGTTCTACGAGAACATCCACTCGTTCGCCAACAACATCTCCACCACCGAGGGCGGGATGCACGAGGAGGGCTTCAAGAAGGCCCTCACCAACGTGGTGAACAAGTACGCCCGCGGCAAGGGCCTCCTCAAGGAGAAGGACCCGAACCTCCTCGGCGAGGACATCCGCGAGGGGCTCACGGCGATCGTTTCCGTGAAGCTGCGCAACCCGCAGTTCGAAGGTCAGACCAAGGCCAAGCTCGGCAACACCGAGATGCGCTCGCTGGTCGAGAAGGCCACCAACGAGCACCTCGCCGACTGGCTCGAGGAGCACCCGACCGAGGCCAAGCAGATCGTCAACAAGGGGGCCCAGGCGGCCCGGGCCCGGGTCGCCGCCCGCCAGGCCCGCGACCTCACCCGGCGCAAGTCGCTGCTCGAGTCGGCCGCCATGCCCGGCAAGCTCGCCGACTGCGCGTCGCGCAAGCCCGACGAGGCCGAGCTCTTCATCGTCGAGGGCGACAGCGCCGGGGGTAGCGCCAAGCGGGCCCGCAACCCGCACTTCCAGGCCATCCTGCCGATCCGGGGCAAGATCCTCAACGTCGAGCGCGCCCGGGTCGACCGGATGCTCAAGAACGAGGAGATCCAGGCGCTGATCACCGCGATCGGCGCCGGCGTCGGCGACGACTTCGACGTAACCAAGGTCCGGTACCACAAGGTGGTGCTCATGACCGACGCCGACGTCGACGGCGCGCACATCCGCACGCTGCTGCTCACGTTCTTCTACCGCCAGCTCCCCGAGATGCTCAAGCAGGGCTTCATCTACGTGGCCCAGCCGCCGCTGTTCCGGGCCGACCTCGGCAAGGAGCGGCACTACCTCAAGGACGAGCCGGCGCTGCGCCGCTTCGAGGCGGAGCACGAGGGCCGCCGCTTCGAGGTCAGCCGGTTCAAGGGCCTCGGCGAGATGGACTGGCAGGAGCTCGGCGAGACCACCATGAGCCCGGCCACCCGCACCCTGCTCCAGGTGTCGGCCAACGACGCCGCCATCGCGGACGAGATCTTCTCCACCCTGATGGGCGAAGACGTCGAGTCGCGGCGCACGTTCATCCAGGAGAACGCCAAGGACGTGCGCTTCCTCGACATCTGAGGACGCGCGGGAGGAACCCACGCATGCCCGACGACGGGGTCCAGCAGACGCTGGGGAACATCGAGCCGGTCGAGATCCAGGAGGAGATGGAACGCTCCTTCCTCGACTACGCGATGTCGGTCATCACCTCGCGGGCGCTGCCCGACGCCCGCGACGGCATGAAGCCGGTGCACCGCCGGATCCTCTACGGCATGTACGTCGGCGGCCTGCGCCCCGACCGGAACTACAAGAAGTCGGCCTCCGCGGTCGGCGACGTGATGGGCAAGTACCACCCGCACGGCGACACCGCCATCTACGACGCCCTGGCCCGGATGGCCCAGGACTTCTCGCTGCGCTACCCGCTCGTCGACGGCCACGGGAACTTCGGCTCTCCCGACCCGAAGGACCGCCCGGCCGCCATGCGCTACACCGAGGCGCGGTTGGCGCCGCTGGCGATGGACCTGCTGGGCGAGATCGACGAGGACACCGTCGACTTCGCCGACACCTACGACGGCCAGAACCGCGAGCCGGTGGTGCTGCCCGCCCGCTACCCCAACCTGCTCGTGAACGGGGTGGGCGGCATCGCGGTGGGGATGGCCACCAACATCCCGCCCCACAACCTCGGCGAGGTGATCGACGCCGCCCTGCACGTCCTCGAGCACCCCGACGCCACCCCCCAGGACCTCATGCAGTTCGTGCACGGCCCCGACTTCCCGACCGGCGGGTTGATCCTCGGGCGCCAGGGCATCATCGACGCCTACACCACCGGGCGGGGCTCGATCCGCCTGCGGGCCGTCGCCGACATCGAAGAGGACCGCAAGGGGACGCACCGCATCGTCGTCAGCCAGGTGCCCTACCAGACGTCGGCCGAGGTGATCGGCGAGAAGATCGCCGAGCTCGCCAACGAGCGCAGGGTCGAGGGCATCCGCGACGTGCGCAACGAGTCGTCCGGCGACGTGCTGCGCCTCGTCATCGACCTCAAGCGGGACACCAACGCGCAGGTGGTGCTCAACCAGCTCTACAAGCACACCCCGATGCAGACCAGCTTCCCCGTGCACATGCTGGCCCTGGTCGACGGCGTGCCGCGCCTCCTCGACCTGGCCGCCGCGCTCTCCGTCTACGTCGAGCACCAGAAAGACGTCGTGCGCCGCCGGACGGAGTACCGCCTCGGCAAGGCCCGCGACCGCGCCCACATCGTCGAGGGCCTGCTGCGCGCCCTCGACATGATCGACGAGGTGATCGCGCTGATCCGGGGCTCGGCCGACACCGACGCCGCCCGGACCGGCCTCATGGCGGAGCCGTTCGACTTCACCGAGGTGCAGGCCGGGCACATCCTCGAGATGCCCCTGCGCCGCCTGGCCCAGCTCGAGCACCAGAAGCTCCGCGACGAGTACGACGAGCTCATGGCCACGATCGCCGCCCTCGAGGGCATCCTCGCCGACGAGGCCGTCCTGCGCGGCGTGATCCGCGACGAGCTGTCCGAGCTGCGGGGCCGCTACGCCGACTCCCGGCGCAGCGAGATCACCTTCGACCCCGGCGACCTCGACGCCCTCGACTTCATCGACGACGAAGAGGTGGTGGTCGTCCTCTCGCAGCGGGGCTACGTGAAGACCGTCTCGGCCGACGCGTTCCGGCGCCAGAGCCGGGGCGGCCGCGGCGTCAGCGGCGCCAAGCTCCGCGAGGAGGACTACGTCGAGCACCTCCTCACCACGACGACCCACTCCTACCTGTTGTTCTTCTCCAACCGCGGCAAGGTCTACCGGCTCCGGGCCCACGAGATCCCGATGAAGGAGCGCCAGGCACGGGGCACCGCGCTGGTGAACCTGATCGCGCTCGAGGCCGGCGAGCACATCCAGGCCGTCATCGACACCCGCACCTACGAGGACGGCGCGTACCTCTTCTTCGCCACCCGAAACGGGGTGGTGAAGAAGACGAAGATGTCGGAGTACGACTCGTCGCTGCGCACGGGCCTCATCGCGCTCAACCTCCGCGACGGCGACGAGTTGGTGAAGGTGGTGCAGACCACCGGTCACGACGAGATCTTCATGGTGTCGCGCAACGGCATGACGATCCGGTTCTCCGAGGAGGACGTCAGGCCGATGGGGCGGGCCGCCGGCGGGGTGCGGGGCATGAAGCTCAAGGACGACGCCGACGCCGTGGTGGCCTGCGACGTCGCCCGCGACGACGCCGTGATGCTGTTCGTGAGCAGCAGCGGGCACGGCAAGCGGACCCGCCTGGACCGGTTCACCCGCCAGAACCGGGGCGGCCAGGGGGTGCGGGGCATGAAGCTCACGGCCCGGCGCGGCGAGATCGTCGCCGCGTTCATGGTCGGCCCCGACACCGAGATCCTCGTCTACTCCTCGGCGGCGAAGATCGTGCGGATGAACGCCGGCGAGATCTCCTCGCAGGGTCGCGACGCCACCGGGGTGCGGGTCGTGCGCCTCGACGAGGGCGAGGCGATCGCCGCGGTCGCGCCCGTGCTCGAGGGCAGCGACGACGAGGAAGGCGCCTGAGCGGTGGCTCCGGCCGTCGGTTCGCAGGCCCCGGGTCCGCCCTCTCCGGGCGCGCCGGCTCCGGGCGCGAAGGCTCCGGGCGCGAAGGCCTCGCGCCGGCGCTCCCCCGACGGCGCGGCTCCCGTCGCCGTGTCCCGGCCGCCTCAGACCGACGGGCGCGTGGCGTCGGGGCGCCCGGCCGTCACGCGCCAGACCGTGAGGCGGCTCGACCTGTGGACGGTGTTGAAGGTCTCGCTGGCGTTCTACCTGGTGGCCCTGGCCGCGCTGATCCTCGCCTTCGTGGTCCTGTGGCTGGTGGCGTCGTCGTTCGGGGTGGTCTCCGACGTCGAGGACTTCATGACCTCGCTGCTCAGCACCAAGGACTTCACCTTCCTCTCGACCCGCCTGCTGATCGGCATGGCGCTGGTGGGCCTGGTGCTCGTGACGCTGCTCACCCTGATCACCGTCATCGCAGCCGCGTTCTACAACCTCTTCGCCGACACCATCGGCGGCATCGAGGTGATCCTCGTGGAGGACCGGCCCGACGGCGGGTCCTGAACCGCGCCGCTGGCAGAGTCCCCCTCTCGGCCGCCGGCCGGCGGCGCCTCAAGGGCGGCGCGGGCGGTCTGGGCGAGCTCCGTCCATCAGGAGCGGCCCCGTCACTCGAACGCCACGATCCCGGTCGCGTCGGTCCCGATGTAGACCGTGCCGTTGGCGACCGCGGGAGACGAGAAGACCGGGTCGCCGGGATCCCGTCCGATCGCCGGCGAGGACCAGAGCGGCTCGCAGGTCCTGGGGGCGCCGGAGCACCCCTGAGCCCCCGAGGCGTCGAACGCGTACAACACGCCGGGCGAATCGCCGCCTATGAAGGCCACGCCGTTCGCGATCGCGGGCGCCGAGAACCGCACGCCGCTCCTGACGGTCGACGTCCACAGCGGAGCACAGAGCTTCGGCGTCCCCGAGCACCCCGACACGCCCGACGCGTCGAACGCCGCCAGGACGCTCCCCTGGTTCCCACCGCTGTACAGGACGCCGTTCGCGATTGCGATCGCCGAGAACCCCAGGTTGCCGTTCCCGGGATACGACCACAGGGCTCCACATGTCTTCGGGGCGCCTCCGCAGCCGATCGATCCCGTGGCGTCGTAGGTGTCGATCCGGTCGCCCTTGTCCACGTAGAGCCGTCCGCCGGTGACCGCCGCGGTGACCGCGTAGCCATCCGGGCCGGCGTCAGGCGCCGTCGACCAGATCGGCGTGCACGACACTGGCGTTCCGGAGCAGCCCACCTCGCCGCGGGCATCGAACACGTGGACCCGCCGGCTGCCCGGCGCGTAGACCATCCCGCCCGCGACCACAGGTGACGAGTACTCGGCCCCGATCGACGCCGTCACCGGACCCGTCCAGCGCGGCGCGCAGACCTTCGGTACCCCTGAGCACCCGGCGACCCCCGCTGCGTCGAACGCGTAGAGCCGGTCGCCGCTCACGACGTAGACGATGCCACCGGCCACGGTGGGGGTGTAGGTGTAGGTGTCGTAGGCGGTGGTGAGGGTCGCATTCCAGAGCGGGGCGCACACCTTGGGCTCACCTGAACACCCCGCCGTCCCCGAGGCGTCGAACGCGTAGAGCGTCGTGCGGTTCGTCACGAAGACCACCCCGTCCGAGACGGCGGGCGTGTGGACGGAAGCCAGGTGGGGGCCGCCGCCGTCGTCGCCGAGCGACGCGGTCCAAAGCGGGCGGCAGACCTTCGGGAGTCCGTCGCAACTCGTCGATCCCCGAGCGTCGTAGGCCCGGAGCTCTATGTCGCGTCCGGCCGGTTGGTTCGGGGTGGGCACGGCGACACTGATGTAGGCGATCCCGTGGGCGACGGCAGGGGACGCGGTCGCCGCACGGGGGGTCCCGTCGTCGCTGCCCTCCCAGGCCTTGGTCAGATCGCTCACGTTCGCGACCGTGATCGCGGTCTCGGTGTTGTTGTACCGGGTGCGCGCCGCGCTGTAACCGAAGCTCACCCAGTCGCATCCCGTGAGGACCATGAGCGCGACCACCACGATGACGGGAATGCGCAGCGCCGTCACCTTCACCGAGGGTCCCCGTTCGTGATCGGTCGACATCCGGATGGGTACCGCGAAAGCGTACAGTCCTGTTGTTACCGGAGCAAGCACGCCGATGCCGCGCCAGTACCCGTAGCCCGTTGCCCGCCGGCGTGGCGCGGGGCGACGCCTGGGGGCCCGGCCACGCCCGCTGGTACCATCACCGCTTCCCGGCCCGCTCGGCGCGGCCTGCGGGGCTATAGCTCAGTCGGTTAGAGCGCACCCCTGATAAGGGTGAGGTCGGTGGTTCGATTCCACCTAGCCCCACCGTGAAGAACCTGAGGCGCGGCCTCCTGGTGCTGGTGCTGGCGGTCCTGGCCGGCGGGATCCTGAAGCTGCGGGGTCGCGGCGGCGTACCGCCCACCGGCGGGGGCTGGCGGGAGCTCGAGGGCCCCGACTACCGGTGACGGTCCTCCTCTGCGGCGCCGGTGCGGTCGGCGCCCGCGCCGCGCGCCAACTCGTCGACACGCCGGGGGTCGAGCACGTCCTGGTCGCGGACCGTGACGCGCGGCGGGCGCGGTCGGTGGTCGAGGTGATGTCACCCAAGGCCGAGGTGACCGACTGGCGCCCGGGCGACCCGATGCCCGGCGGAGTCAGCGTCCTCGCCTGCGCGCTCCCGGGCGGGGTCGACGCCGTGGCCGCCCCGCCGGCGGTCGACGCGGGCGTCGACGTCGTGTCCTGCGCCGACGATCGGGCCGGCGTCGCGGCCCTGCTGGCCCTGGGCGCGCGCGCCCGGCGGACCGGCAGCCGGATCGTGGTGGGCGCCGGCCTCGCCCCCGGCCTGACCGACGTGCTGGCGGCGCACGCGGGAGCCGCGCTCGACACCGTGACCACCGTCCGGGTGGCCCGCAGCGGCACGGCCGGGCCGGCGTGCCGCGACGCGCTCCGCCGGGCCCTGCGGGAGCGGCCACGCGAGCTGCGGGCCGGCCGGTGGAACGAGGACCCCCGGCGCGGGGGGCACGAGCTGGTCTGGTTCCCCGACCCGGTCGGGGCGGCCGAGTGTCACCTCGTCGACGGGGGAGTCGAGCTCCTGTACGACGGGTTCCCCGGGCTCGAGCGTGCCTCGGTGCGCTTCGCCGCGCCGCCCTCGCGCGGCTGGGCCCCGTTCCCGGTCCGCCGCGCCGCCGACGCCGGATGGGCGGCGGCCCGCGTCGAGGTCGACGGGCGCCGCGGTGTGGCGTGGGAGACGCTCGTCTACGGGGTGGTGGAGCGGGCCGAGGTCGCCGCGGGGACGGTCCTGGCGACGGTCGCCGCCCACCTCGCCGGCGCGCTGGCGGTCGGTCCCGCCCTCCCGCCCGGCGCCACGGGCCTCGCCCGGGCGGTCGACCCGGTGGCGTTCCTCGGGGAGCTCACGACCAGGGGTGTGCGGGCGGCGGCGTTCGAGGGCACGCCCGTCTGAGCGCGCCCGGTGCTCAGGGGTTCTCGCCGGGGACGTCGGCGCGGGCCAGCAGCACCGAACCCGGCACCGAGCGGGCCACGGCGCCGGCCGTCGAACCGAGACGTAGGCGCCGCCAGCCGGTGAGCCCCACGGTCCCGAGGACCAGCAGGTCGGGCTCCCGGGCCCGGTACTCCTGCAGGATCGCCGCGGTGGGGTCGCGGTCGCCGGCCACGACCCGGACGGCTTCCACCGGCGCGCCGGCCAGTGCCTCGCCGACGAGGGCCGAGGCCGCGTCGACGTCGGCGCGGCCGTCGTCGACGGTCAGTACCACCAGCTCCACGCCGGCCAGCCACGGGAGCCCCGCCAGCGTCGTCAGGGCCCGCTGGGCGTGGAGGGAGCCGTCGTGAGCGGCGAGCACGCGGCGGGTCGGCGCGCCGGTGCGGGCCACCACGAGGGGCGAGGGCGGGTGCTGAACGAGCCACTCGGCGGTGCTGCCCAGCCCGACGCCCTTGAGGAGGCCGGGCCCCTTGGGGCCGATCACCAGCAGGTCGGTGGGGGCGGACAGGGCGAGACGCGGGTCGATGCGGGCCGTGAGGTGCTCGACCTCGGCGAAGCCCGTCTCCTCGAACGCGTGACGAGGACGCGGTGGGTCCCAGGGGTGCAGGCGTGCTTCCTCCGGCGGCGGGGGGGCGATCGGGACGTCGGTGACCGTGACCACCTCGAGGCGCCATCCCGCCCACGAGTGCTCGGAGATCCACAGCCAGACCACGTCGGCGGCGGGCGTGCCGTCGTCGCCGAAGGTGAGCGTCGGCCGGGCCGGTCGGTCGGAGGTCACGGGATCGGCTCCTCTCGGGGTTCGGCGGCCTCGCGCTTCTCGGCCCGCAACGAGGCCACGACCGTGACGGTCAACGCGGCCGCGATGACGGTCAGGCTGAGCCACGTGGGCATGTGGTACACCTCGGCGACCAGCATCTTCACGCCGACGAAGGCCAGGATCGCCGCCAGGCCGATGTTGAGGTAGCGGAACCGGTCGGCCATGCCCGCGAGCAGGAAGTAGAGCGCCCGCAGGCCGAGGATGGCGAACGCGTTCGACGCGAACACGATGAAGGGCACCCGCGAGACCGCCAGGACCGCGGGGATGGAGTCGACGGCGAAGATGACGTCGGTCGTCTCTACGAGGATCAGCACCGCGAACAGCGGCGTGGCGAGCAGACGGCCGGTGCGGCGGGTGAAGAGCTTCTGGCCGTCGTAGTCGGGAGTGGAGGGCACCACCCGGCGGACGAAGCGCAGCACCGGGTTCTTGTCGGGATGGACCTCGGTCTCGGAGTGGCGGCCGACCCGCCATGCGGTGACGAGCAGGAACCCGCCGAACACGTAGAGGATCCAGTCGAAGGCCTCGATCAGCGCCACGCCGGCGAAGATGAAGATCGCCCGCAGCACCAAGGCGCCGAAGATGCCCCAGAACAGGACCCGGAACTGGTAGCGGTTGGGCACGCCGAAGTAGCTGAAGATCACGGCCCACACGAAGACGTTGTCGATCGAGAGGCTCTTCTCGATCAGGTACCCGGACAGGTACTCGCCGGCCGCCGCGCCGCCGTGCCAGGCGAAGATCCCGATCGTCACCGACAGGCCGAGGGCGATCCACACCGCCGACTCGATGCCCGCCTCCTTCAGGCTGATGTCGTGCGGGGTGCGGTGGACCAGCATCAGGTCGGCGAGCAGGAGCACGACGATGACCGCGATCAGCGCGGCCCAGACCCACAGGGGCACGTCGAAGTGCACGAAGTCGGCGCCGGACTTGCCGGTGGAGGCGACGACGGCGGCGCTCGGGGGCGGGAGCATCGATGACCTTGGAGGTTCGCGGGGTGCGGCGCCGACCCGGGGACGGCCGAACCAGCCAGCGTAGTGGCCACCCGCCGGGGAACGACGACGGGTCGGCCCGGGCGGCGGGTACCCTGGTCGCTCCGAACGGGGACGTAGCTCAGCTGGCTAGAGCACCTGCTTTGCAAGCAGGGGGTCGTGGGTTCGAGTCCCATCGTCTCCACCGCGGAAGCCGTCGAGGGCCACGGCGATCGCGTACCGCGGTGGGTCAGGACGGGCGGGTGGCGCGGACGACGGCGCCGTGGAGGCCGTCGGCGACCTCGTGGGTGAAGGTGATCGACACGTCCTCGAAGCCGGCGGCGCGCAGGCCCTGCTCGTACTCGGTGACCGAGAGCGCTCCGGCGATGCAGCCGGCGTAGTCACCCCGTTCGGCGCGGTCGGCCGGGCTCAGGCGGTCCTCGGCGACGACGTCGCTGACCCCGACGCGGCCACCGGGTCGCAGGATCCGGAACATCTCGGCGAACACCGCCGCCTTGTCGGTCGAGAGGTTGATCACGCAGTTGGAGATGACCACGTCGACCGTCGCGGCGGGAAGGGGAACGTCCTCGATGTGGCCCCGTAGGAGCTCCACGTTGCCGACGCCGGCCTCGGCCACGTTGCGCCGGGCCAGGTCGAGCATCTCGTCGGTCATGTCGAGCCCGTAGACCTTGCCCTCGGGCCCGACCCTCCGGGCCGACAGGATCACGTCGATCCCTCCGCCGGAGCCGAGGTCGAGCACGGTCTCGCCGGGGTGGAGCTCGGCCACCGCGGTCGGGTTCCCACAACCTAGGCTGGCCGCGACCGCGGCCGCGGGAAGGGCGCCGCTCTCGGTGGGGTCGTAGAGGGCGGCGCCGAACCCCTCCCCGACCGGCTCGGTGGGCGCGCCGCCGCAGCACCCGCCACCCGACTCGCCGGCGGCTCGTGCCGCGGCGGCGTAGCGCTCCCGCACCCGTTCCCGCAGGTCGTCCATGCTCGCTCACCTCCGGCGCCCCTCGGGCAACAGATTCACAAACGTCGATACGTCACGGTACCCCAACACATCGACCTGTGTCAATGCATTAGCCTGGGTCCCGAGTTCGGTGCGCCGCGGAGGCGTCCCCGGTGGCCGGCCGGAACGGGAGGGCGCGTGACCAAGAAGGCCTCGACGGGCACCCGGCGGGCGGTGCCGTGCTGCGCGCCGCTCGCCGAGGAGCCGCTCTCGGAAACCGACGCCGCCGACCTCGCGGCGACGTTCCGCCTGCTGGCCGACCCGGTGCGGCTGCGGCTCCTGTCGATCGTCGCGGCCGCGCCCGCGGGCGAGGTCTGCGCCTGCGACCTGACCGGCCCGCTGGAGCGGTCGCAGCCGACCGTCAGCCACCACCTGGGCCTGCTCACCGAGGCGGGCCTGCTGGAGCGCGAGAAGCGCGGCCGGTGGGCCTGGTTCCGGGTCGTGCCCGAGCGGCTGGCCGGCCTGCGCGACGTGCTCGGCCCCGGACCGGCCGAGGCGGAGCCGCCCGCGCGCGCCGCCCGTTGACACGCGAGGCTGTGCCGGTGGCCGCCGGATGGTGGCCGGGGGACACGTCAGGGGGGATCGGATGTCGGGTGAGAAGCCGGTCGGCCGGCGGAGCCTCGTGGGGCGCCGCGAGTTCATCGTCGGGGGCGCGGCCGTCCTGATCGCGGGCTGCACCTCAGGCGGCGGGAGCGACACGTCCGGGTCGACCACGACCTCCCGTCCGGCACGGCGCGCGACCCCGCGGTCGACGCCGACGACGTTGCCGGCGGGCGCCTGCCTCCTCAGCCCCGAGGTCACCGCCGGGCCGTACTACATCGACGGCCCCCTCGCCCGGGCCGACATCACCGAGGGTCGCCCCGGCACCCCGTTCCGGTTCCGGGTGCGGGTCCTCGACGCCAAGGCCTGCGCGCCCCTCGCCGGTGCCGCGGTCGACGTGTGGCACTGCGACGCCGGGGGCGAGTACTCGGGGTGGAACGGCAACAGCCTCGAGGAGACCGGGCGTGAGGGCCGCAACGCCGAGCGCTACCTGCGGGGGGTCCAGCTCACCGGCGACGACGGCATCGCCGAGTTCACCACGATCTTCCCCGGCTGGTACGAGGGCCGCACGGTCCACATCCACCTGAAGGTCCACGAGGGCGGCACGATCGGCCGGACCTACGACGGCGGCCACGTCGCGCACGTCGGGCAGGCCTTCTTCGACGAGGACGTCACCGCGGAGATCCTCCGGGCCGGGCCGTACGCGAAGTTCGGCCACCCCCGCACGAAGAACGACCAGGACAGCCTCTACGCCAAGGCCGGTCCCGGTGCGCTCACCGAGATGACGGCGAGGGGGCGCGGCTACTCGGGCCTGTTCACCTGCGCGGTGGATCCCGAGGCGTCGCCTCCGCCCGGCCCGATGTTCTGATCCCCGGTCCCGGCCGGGGCCTCGGCGGGGGCCTCGTCGCCGGTCCGGGTTCGGGGGCGGGTCATCATGTCG
>JADLDD010000064.1 GCA_020846855.1 Acidimicrobiia bacterium
GACCCGATCACCGACCAAGGAGCCACCGATGACCACCACCTACTCCGTACCGGCCATCTCGTGCGACCACTGCAAGCACGCCATCGAGTCCGAGGTGGCCAAGGTGACCGGGGTCGACCGCGTCGAGGTCGACGTGGCCTCGAAGACGGTCGCCGTCGACGGGTCGGCCGACGACGCCGCCATCCGGGCCGCGATCGACGAGGCCGGCTACGACGTGGCCGGCTGACGCGATCGCCGCACCGCCGGCCGACCGCGGCCGTCTGGGTGGCGGGAAAGGCGGCGTGACAGACTCACGCCGGTCCTTCCTCACGACCCGGGAGTCGCGATGCCGCCCGAGAAGCCCCACTGGAAGCACCTCCACACCGAGGTGGTGACCACCGGTCTGTGCACCGGGTGTGCGGGCTGCGTGGTCGCGTGCCCGCACGACGTCCTCGGCTACCGCGACGACGCCGGCGTGTACAAGCCGTTCCAGTTCGAGGACTACGGCGACGAGAGCGACTGCTCGCACGGGGAGAAGGGCTGCACCGCCTGCACCCGCGCCTGCCCGCGCTTTCGGGCCTGGGAGGTGGAGGCCGACGGCTTCCTCTTCGAGAGGGAACGCCGCCCCGACGAGGTCTCCGGCATCTACAAGGACATCGTCCTGGCCCGGGCCGCCGACCCCGCGCTCCACGAGGCGGGCCAGGACGGCGGGCTGGTGTCGGCGATCCTCACCTTCGCGCTGGAGAACGACGTCGTCGACGCGGCCCTGGTCAGCTACCTCGAGGGCGACGGCTCCACGTGGAAGGCCGTCCCCGGGGTGGCGCGGACGCGCGACGACGTGATCGCCGCCGCGGGCAGCCGCTACACGTACTCGGCCAACACCCTCGCCTACGACGAGGCGGTCGCGGGAGGGGCGGAACGGATCGCCATCGTCGGGATGAGCTGCCAGAGCTCGGTGGCGCCGGTGATGAAGACCCGCCGGGTGGGCAAGGTGGCGCGCCGCTTCACGCTCAACATCGGGCTCCTGTGCTCCAAGACCTTCGACGACTCGATCTTCGAGGACCTGCTCGAGGCGAGGTACGGGCTGCGCCGGTCCGACATCAAGAAGATGAACATCAAGGGCCGGCTCCAGATCTGGACCCACGACGGCGGTTACCACGAGGTGCCGCTCAAGGAGTGCCACCCCTACACCCGAGAGGGCTGCAAGATGTGCCCCGACTTCGCGGCCGAGCACGCCGACATCTCCACCGGCGGGATCGGCGCGTTCGACGACTGGACGCTCACCATCGTCCGCACCGACACCGGACGCGAGCTCATGGACCGGATGGTCGGCGCGGGCTGGATCGAGACCCGCCCCGGCGACGACGACCCCGCCGCCGTCGAGCTCATGCACCGGCTGGCGGCCAAGTCCCGCAAGCGCTGGCCCGGCTTCGCCGTCAG
The DNA here is from genome assembly GCA_020846855.1 of Acidimicrobiia bacterium. GTDB lineage: Bacteria > Actinomycetota > Acidimicrobiia > IMCC26256 > JADLDD01 > JADLDD01. The sequence goes on from JADLDD010000064.1 coordinate 1,420, forward strand.
CGACGCCCCCGGGCTGGTGGCCAACTGAACCGCCCGACCACTTGAGACGGCCGCCCATCGACCTCCGGGGCCGCCTGCTCCCCTTCGCCGAACGCTGGCGCGACGCGGTCCTCGCCGCCGCGGTCGTCGGCTTCTCCGTGGGCCTGATCGTCGCCGGCTGCCAGCGCCTCACCCTCGACGTGCTGCTCGACCGGGTCCGGGACCTGCCCCTGTGGGTGGTCCTCGCCGCCCCGGCCGCCGGCCTCGTGCTGTGCGCCGCGACCCTCCGCGGCCTGGCCGGAGGCGCGTCCCCCGGGATCTCCGACGCGTACATCGAGTCGTTCCACGACCCCCGCCACGACCTGCCGGTACGCGACGCCCCGGGCCGCACCCTCGCCTCGGTCCTCACCCTGGGCTTCGGCGGGGCGCTCGGTCTCGAGGGGCTCGCCCTCTACGTGGGCAGCAGCGTCGGCACCGCCGCCCAGCAACGCCTCCGTCGCCTGTTCCGTCCGTCGGACACCAAGGTCCTGCTCGTCGCGGGCGCGGCGGCCGGGCTGGCCGCCGTGTTCAAGGCGCCGGCCACCGGGGCGGTGTTCGCGCTCGAGGTCCCGTACTGGGACGACCTAGCCCGGCGCAAGCTCGTACCCGCCCTCGTGGGCGCGGCCACCGGCTACCTCGGCTACGTCGCCGTCAACGGCACCGCCCCCATAGTCCCGGGCGAGGGCGCTCCGCACCTCGACGCCACCGCGATCGTGGGCTCGTTGGTGCTGGGGGTGGTGGCCGGCGTGGGCGCCCGGATGTTCGCCCGGCTCCTCCAGCACGCCAAGCGGTTCGAGCGCCGGCGCCCCCTCGCCGTCCGGCTCCCGCTGGCCGGGGTGTCGCTCGCCCTGCTCGTCGGGGCCGGCCGGATGCTGACCGACGAGACCCTCGTGCTCGGCCCCGGCTACGACGCCCTGCGGTGGGCGCTCGAACCCGGCCACGGCACCTGGATCCTCCTCGCCCTGCTCGCCCTGCGCTGCCTGGCGACCGCGGCCACCTTGGCGGGCGGCGGGGCGGGCGGGCTGTTCATCCCGCTGGTGGTGGCCGGCGCGCTGCTCGGCCGCGCGGCGGGCGTCGCCGTCGGCCAGCCCGCCGACGAGGCGTTGTTCCTGGTCGTCGGGGTGGCCGCCTTCCTCGGTGCGGGCTACCGCGTTCCGCTGGCCGCGGTCATGTTCGTCGCCGAGTCGACCGGGCGGGCGACGTTCGTGGTGCCCGGCCTCCTGGCCGCGGTGGCCGCCTACCTGGTGATGGGCAACGCGTCGGTCGCCGACGGTCAGGTCGCGACCGGGGGGACCAGCCGCCCCGGCGGTGCCGGGCCTCCCGACGGCTCGGGGGCGCCCGCCACCTGACCCCGTGCGGGAGTCGGCCCTCCCGGCCCCGGGGTACGATGCGGGCGGCGTGCCGGGAAGTCTGGTCGGCGACCCATCCGACCGACCCCTGGGAGCCCCGTGAAGCCCGTCCGCCGGATCCTCACCCCGCTCGAGGAGTTCCTCCGGGCCGAGACGTCGGGCGGTCTGGTCCTGCTCGGCGCGACGGTGGCCGCCCTCGCGTGGGCGAACAGCCCCTGGCGCCACGGCTACGAGAGCTGGTGGGGCCGGTCGCTCGCGGTGGGGTCCGGTTCGCTGGCCGTCGACCTCACCCTGCACGGATGGGTCGACGACGGGCTGATGGCCGTCTTCTTCTTCGTGGTGGCGCTGGAGATCAAGCGCGAGCTGGTCGCAGGGGAGCTGGCCGACCGGAGACGCGCGGCGCTGCCCGTGGTGGCCGCGCTGGGCGGCATGGCACTCCCGGCGGTGATCTTCCTCGCCGTCAACCCCGGCGGAGGGGCGGCCCGGGGCTGGGCGGTGCCCGTAGCCACCGACATCGCCTTCGCCGTAGGGGTGCTCGCGCTGGTGGGGCGAGGCGTGCCGGCGGGCGTCCGGCTGTTCCTCCTGACGCTGGCCATCGCCGACGACCTGGGCGCGATCGTGGTCATCGCCGCGTTCTACTCGGGCGGCGTGGCGTGGTGGTGGCTGGGCGCGGCCGCCGCGATCGGCGGCGTGGTGGTGGCCATGAAGCACATCGGGGCGTCGCGACCCGCCTACTACCTGCTCCCGGCCGCGGCCATGTGGCTGACCGTGTTCCACAGCGGGGTCCACGCCACCATGGCCGGGGTGGCGCTGGGACTGCTGACCCCGGTCACCGCCGCGGGCCGGCCCGTCCTCGAGCGCCTCGAGCGGGGCCTCCACCCGGTCAGCACCTTCGTGGTGCTCCCCGCGTTCGCCCTCGCCAACGCGGGGATCCCCCTCGGGAGCGACTCCCTCTCGGGCGCGTACACCAGCCGCATCACGTGGGGCGTGGTCGCCGCGCTGGTGGTCGGCAAGACCGTCGGCGTCGCGGGCACGACCCTCCTCGCCGAGCGGCTCGGCTGGGGCCGCCGGCCGGGCTCCCTTTGCGGGCGCGTCCTGTGGGGGACGGCGGCCCTGGCCGGGATCGGTTTCACCGTGTCGCTCTTCATCGCCGGCCTGGCGTTCGACGACGCGGCGGCGCTCGCCGACGCCAAGGTCGGGATCCTCACCGGATCGCTCCTGGCCGCGTCCCTCGGAGCCGTGCTCCTCGCCCCGGTCCGCCGTGACCGGCGCTCCGCCCGGGCCGGAGCATCGGAGCCCGAGTAACCGATCGGACCCGAGGCGGGTCGAAACCAGCATGAGATCAACCGCCGTCTCCCCGTCCGCGTCCGCCTCCCCGTCGACCACGAACCCGTACCGCTCCTCGTCCCTGATCACCCGCCTCGAGGAGGGCGCCGCCTCCGGCGCCGCCGTGACCTTCGTGACGCCGGTCGACCGCGACGGGTGGGCCGAGGACCGCGTCCCCATGGCGCGCCTCCACGACGACGCCCGCTCCATGGCGGCGGCGCTGGCCGCCCTGGGCGTGGGCCCCGGCGCGCACGTTGCCCTGCTCGGCCCGACGACGCGCGACTTCGTGACCGCCCTCACCGCGGTGTGGATCTCGGGCGCCGCGGCCACGGTCATGCCGCTGCCGATGCGCCTGGCGTCGATCGAGGAGTTCGTCGACCAGACCCGCCGACGCATCACCCGCGCCGACGCCGCCCTGGTGGTGGTCGACCGCGACCTGGCCGCGTTCTTCGACGCCCGGCCCGGCGACCCGCCGATGGTCTACCTCGACGACCTGGCCGCCGACGCGGCCCGTCGCCCGCCCGACTCGTACGTGCGCCCGGCCGACGACCCCGACGCCCTGGCGATCCTCCAGTTCACGAGCGGCTCCACGGCCCACCCGAAGGGGGTCATGGTCCCCCACCGCAGCCTCACCTCCAACCTCACCGCCATCCAGGAGGGCCTCGGCCTCACCCCCGACGACGTGGCCGTTTCCTGGCTTCCCCTCTACCACGACATGGGCCTGGTGGGGATCCTGGCCAACGCCCTGACCGCGCCCGTCGACCTCGTGCTCGGCGCGCCGCAGGACTTCCTCGCGGCGCCCGCCCGGTGGGTCCAGTGGCTCTCCCACTTCGGAGGGACCTGCACCGGGGGACCCGACTTCGCGTACGCCCTGGCGGCCCGGGCGATGCGTCGCCCCGGATCGCTCGACCTGTCGCGCTGGCGCATCGGCCTGAACGGCGCCGAGCCCATCGACCCTCGCTCGGTGGAGTCGTTCCTGGAGGCGGGGGCCCCGCACGGCCTGCGGCCGGGTGTGGCGTTCTGCGCCTACGGTCTCGCCGAGGCCACCCTCGGCGTCACCTTCCCGGTGCCCGAGAAGGGCATGACCGTCGACCCGGTCGACCGGCGGGCCCTCGAGGACGCCGGCGAGGCCCGACCCGTCGCCGACGACGCCCCGGGCGCGAAGCACTTCGCCCGCGTCGGCTGGCCGCTGCGCGACTTCGACCTGAAGATCGCCGGCCCCGGGGGCCGCGCCCTGGGCGATCGCCAGGTGGGCGAGATCGAGCTGCGCGGCCCGTCGCTCATGTCGGGCTACTACCGCGACCCGGAGGCCACCGCCGCGGTCCTCACCGACGGCTGGCTGCGCACCGGCGACCTCGGCTACACGATCGACGGCGAGCTGGTGGTCTGCGGGCGGGCCAAGGACGTGATCATCGTCGGCGGCCGCAACGTGTTCCCCGAGGACGTCGAGCGGGCCGTGGCCGGGATCGAGGGGGTCCGCACCGGGAACATCATCGCCTTCGGCGCGCCCGCCAAGCGGGGGCGGGAGGCGATCGTGGTGGTGGCCGAGACCCGCCTCGACGACCCGTCTCCCCTCCGCGACGAGATGAGCCGCCGGATCGTCGATGCGGTCGGCATCCCACCCGCCGACCTGGTGTTCGTGGAGCCCGGCTCCCTGCCCAAGACGTCGTCGGGCAAGCTCCAGCGCTCCCTGTGCCGCAAGCAGCACCTCGAGAGCACCCTCCGGACCGTCTAGACCAGCGGCCAGGGCACCGACCGATAACCGTCCTCGGGCTCCGGCAGCGCGCCCGCGTGGAGCAGGGCCACCGTGCGGCTGCGCGTGGCCACCACCTCGTCGGGGTCGAGCAGGTCCGCGAGGCGACGACCGAAGGCGCCGTCGAGCTGCCGGGTCAGCCGTTCCAGCGCGAGCCGCTCGCCGTCGGTGAGCGGCTCGCCGGCGAAGTCCCAGATGACGGTGCGCAGCTTGGGATGGGCGTGGAAGGTGAGCCCGTGGTCGATCCCGTAGACGCGGTCGTCGGCCCGGGCCAGCAGGCAGTGCCCCGCCTTGCGGTCGGCGTTGTTGGCGACCACGTCGAACACCGCGAAGCGCCGGAGCTCGAGCGGCCGGTCGTCGAGGAGCACGAAGTAGTGGACCCGGGGATCGTGGTCGACGAAGCGCTGGAGCATCCCCGGCCCCAGCGGCCCGTCGGCTCGCAGCACGGTCTCGGGGACGATCGGCCAGTCGAGGGCCCGGGCCAGCTCGTAGGCGGCGACCTCGCGGCGGTAGAGCGACCCCGGCGGGAAGTCCCACAGCGGCTGCTCGCCGCGCCGGGGCTTGTACACGGCCTCCATCGCGGTTCCCGACCCGTCCGCGACCGAGACCAGCCGGGCGTCGTTGGAGGACCACGCGATGCGCCCCCGGATCTCCACGTCTCCCCGGGCGAGGAGCTCCTCGATCCGGTGCGACATCAGTTCCAGCGGGGGCACCGGTGGCCGTCGGGGTCCATCGGCTGGTCGCACAGCGGGCAGCGGGGCCGCCCGCGGGCCACGGTCTCCACCGCGGTCGCGGCCATGGCCCGCACCTGGGCCGGGGTGGCGTAGAGGCGCGCCACGGTGCTCCCCGCCGCGCCGATGCCGGCGGCGGCGGGGCCGGCGAGCTCGGGGGCGAGCCCTTCCGAGGCGTCGCCGGGGGTGTCCGGGCGCCGCTCCGACAGCTCGATGAGCACCAGCTTGCGGTCCGGTTCGAAGCCGAGGCCGATGAGCCGGGCCCGGAACATCGGTTCCGCCGGCTCCAGGGGGACGGCCGGGGCCCCGGTGTCGGCGAGCTCGGGCGTCCACGCCGGGTGCTCGGCCTCGAGCTTCTCGAGGAAGGCCACCGACTCCATGGCCAGGAGCGCCATCTGCTCCTTCTCCACCACGACGGTCAGGCGCGCCGAGCCCTTGTCGGCCTGGATCATGAACACGCGGTGGCCGGGCTCGCCCACGGCCCCCACGGCCAGGGAATCCACCGGATCGAAGACGATGGGCTCGTCGTTCTCATCCATCTCCACCTCCTTACTTGGCGGTGAGCAGCCCCGAGAGGTCGGCGGTGGCGTTGCACGTGAGAAGCGACGCACCGCCCGGCCCGACGTCGAGGACGCTCACCGAAGCCGGCGACAGCACCAGGCGTTGGAACATGTCGAGGTGCAGGCCGGTGTAGTGGGCGATCGCCGCCTTGAGCGGATCGGCGTGCGAGACGGCCACGACGGTCTGTCCCGGATGGGAGGCCACGAGCACGTCGAGGGCCCCGACGACCCGGGACTGCATGACGGTCAGGGGCTCACCGCCCGGGAACCGCACCCGTGACGGGGTCCGCTGCACCGCACTCCAGAGCTCGGAGCGGGCCAGGTCGGCCAGGGCGGCGCCGGTCCAGTCCCCGTAGTCGGCCTCGATGAGGCCTTCGTCGACCCGCACCTCGAGGCCGTGGTGGGCGGCGACGGCCTCGGCCGTCTGCACCGTCCGCTCCATGGGGCTGGAGTAGACGGCGGCCACGGGGAGCGCCGCGAGCCGCGCCCCGAGCGCCGCGGCCTGCTCCCGACCGCGCTCGGAGAGGTCGACACCCGGCGTCCGGCCCGACAGGAGCGGGCCGGTCTGGGCTGTGACCGCGTGGCGTACGAGCAGGAGGCGCGTGGGGGCGGTGCCTCCCACCCTCCCGTCGGTGACGGCGGCTCCGGGCGCCTCGACGGCCATCGTCCGGATCGTACCGGCGCGGCCGCGGCCGTGGGACGGGCCGGTCCCGGACCGCGGTGCGGGGAGGGCTAGCGTTCCCGTGCGGCGAGAGCGGAGAGGACCGGACCGGCATGAAGCGAGCTCTGATCACCGGCATCACCGGACAGGACGGGCGGCATCTGGCCCAGTTCCTGGCCGGCAAGGGCTACCAGGTCTTCGGCCTGATCCACGGTCAGGCCAACCCGAAGGCCCAGCTGGTGGCCGAGGAGAGCCCGGCCCTCGACCTCGTCGAGGGCGACCTGCGCGACCTGCCGTCGCTGATCGCCGCGGTCGAGCAGGTGCAGCCCGACGAGGTCTACAACCTGGGCGCGATCAGCTTCGTGCAGCTCTCGTTCAAGCAGGCCGAGCTCACCGCGGAGATCACCGGGCTCGGGGTGCTGCGGATGCTCGAGGCGGTGCGGATCGTCGGGGGCATGGAGAACAACCCGATCCGCTTCTACCAGGCCTCCTCGTCGGAGATGTTCGGCAAGGTCCGCGAGACCCCGCAGAACGAGGGAACGCCGTTCCACCCCCGCTCGCCGTACGGCGTGGCCAAGGTGTTCGGCCACTACACCACCATGAACTACCGGGAGGCCTACGACCTCCACGCGTCGTCGGGGATCCTGTTCAACCACGAAGGCCCGCGGCGCGGGCTGGAGTTCGTGACCCGCAAGATCACCAACTCGCTGGCGCGCATCAAGCTCGGGCTCCAGGACCGGATCAGCCTCGGGAACCTCGACTCCGCCCGCGACTGGGGCTACGCCGGCGACTACGTCGAGGCGATGTGGCTCATGCTCCAGCAGGACGAGCCCGACGACTACGTGGTCGCCACCGGCGAGACCCACACGATCCGTGAGTTCCTGGAGGTGGCGTTCCGCATCGCCGGCTACGACGACTGGGAGCCGTACGTCACCCACGACACCCGCTTCGACCGCCCCGCCGAGGTCGACCTGCTCATGGGCGACGCCACCAAGGCCCGCACCAAGCTGCGCTGGAAGCCGAAGGTTTCGTTCGAGGAGTTGGTCCGGATGATGTACGAGTCCGACCTGGCGTCCGAGCAGGCCAACGCCGAGCGGGGCCTGCCCCGGCGCTGACGACCGTGCCGGCCTCCGGCCGGCGGTCCGCCCCGGGCGGTCACTCCCGGCCCAGGCGGCTGACCGCGGCCCGGGCCGCGACCTGGACCGGGTCCCACACCGGCGAGAACGGCGGTGCGTAGGAGAGGTCCATCGACATCACCTCGTCGACGGTCATCTCGTTCCACAGCGCCGCCGCGACCACGTCGATGCGCTTGGCGGCGCCCTCCCGGCCCACGATCTGGCCGCCGAGGAGTCGGCCGGTGGACCGCTCCACCACGAGCTTCACGCGGATCTCCGCGGCGCCGGGGTAGTAGCCGGCGCGGGTCGACGACGTGATCGACACCGCCTCGGCGTCGAAGCCCACCTCGGCGGCCTCGCGTTCCCCGAGGCCCGTCCGGGCCACCTCCAGGTCGCAGATCTGCGACACCGCGGTCCCCAGCACCCCCGGGAAGGCGGCGTCGCCTCCCGTGGCGTTGATGCCGACCACCCGGCCCTGCTTGTTGGCGTGGGTGCCGAGCGCGACGGCGACGGGCCGGCGGGAGATCCGGTGGAACACCTCGACGCAGTCGCCCGCCGCGTAGACCCCCTCGGCCGAGGTGCGCTGGTGGTCGTCGACCACGATCCCGCCCGAGTCGCCGACGTCGAGGCCGGCCCCCGCGGCGAGGGAGCCGTCGGGCCGCACGCCGAGGCCGAGGACCACCAGGCCGGCCGGGATCGGTCCGCCGGCCGTGACGACGGCCGACACGGCACCGTGACCGTCGACGTCGATGCGCTCGACGGCCTCACCCAGGTGCAGGCGGATGCCGAGGTCGCGCATGGCACCCGCCACGATCTCCCCCATGTCGGGATCGAGGGTTCCCATCGGGCTCACGGCGGCCTCGACCACGGTGACCTCGAAGCCGCGGCGGACCAGGGCCTCGGCCATCTCGAGGCCGATGTACCCGGCCCCGACGACCACCGCCCGCCGGTCGTCGGCGGCATCGACCGCCGCCCGCACCGCGATCCCGGTGGCGAGGTCCCGGACGCCGAACACGCCGGCGGCGTCGATGCCGGGGATCGGCGGGCGTCGCGGCCGAGCCCCCGTGGCGATCACCAACCGGTCGTACGGCTGGTCGTGCTCGGTCCCGGCGTCGAGGTCGAGGACGGTGACCACCCGACGGTCGACGTCTACGGCCGTCACCTCGTGACGGGTGCGCACGTCGATGCCGCGGCGGCGGTGCTCCTCGGGTGACCGGGCGACGAGGCGCTCGGCGGTGGGGACCAGGTCGCCCACGAAGTAGGGGATGCCACACGCCGCGTACGACGTGTGCGCGCCGCGCTCGAAGGCCACGATCTCGAGCTCGTCCGGCTCCCGGCGGCGACGGGCCTGGGCGGCGGCGCTCATCCCGGCCGCGTCGCCGCCCACCACCACCAGCCGCTCGGTCATCGCCGGCCCCACGGGTTCCGCATGCGTCGCACCTCCGGCCGGGACCGTACCCCGAGCCCCCGGGGAGGGCGGTACCCTCCCCGGTCATGGACCCGGTGGTGGGCGTGATCATGGGCAGCGACTCCGACCTCGACGTGATGCGCGGGGCAGCGGCCGCCCTCGACGAGTTCGGCGTGGCGCACGAGGTGCGCGTCGTCTCCGCGCACCGGTCGCCGGAGGAGATGGTCGCCTACGCCAAGGCGGCGGCGGGCCGGGGGCTGCGGGTGATCGTCGCCGGCGCGGGCGGCGCCGCCCACCTGCCGGGGATGGTCGCGTCGCTCACGCCCCTGCCCGTGATCGGGGTGCCGGTGCCGCTCGCCCACCTCGACGGCCTCGACTCCCTGCTCTCGATCGTGCAGATGCCGGCCGGCATCCCCGTCGCCACGGTGGCCGTCGGCAACGCCCGCAACGCCGGCCTGCTCGCCGTGCGGATCCTCGCCGCCTCCGACCCCGACCTGAGAGCACGCGTCGAGCGGTCGCAGGCCGACCTGACCCGCCTCGTCGCGGAGAAGGACGCCCGGGTCAGGGGCGAGACCGCCGACGGCTGACCCGGCCCCCACATCCGCCCCGGGCGACGGTCACTCGCTGCTGACGGCCTGGAGCACGTCGAGCTTGGCGGCCCGGCGGGCCGGGAAGTGCGCGGCGGCGACGCCGGCCAGGGCGGCGACCACCACGATCACGACGATCTGGGCCGGGGGAATCGCGAACTGGGTGATCCCCTGGTCGCGCAGCGCCCGCACCACCGCCCAGCCGAACATGATCCCCACCGCGAGGCCGAGCGCGGTGCCGAACAGGGCGATGATCACCGACTCCCAGCGGATGCTCGACCGGAGCTGGCGCCGGCTCATCCCCACCGCCCGCAACAGGCCCAGCTCCCGCGTCCGCTCGTGGATCGAGAGCGCCAGGGTGTTGGCGATGCCGATCAGGGCCACGATCACGGCCAGGGCGAGGAGCGCATAGACGAGGTTCACGAGCTGGTTGATCTGCGCCTCCTGGCTCCGGCGGAACTCGGCCTGGTTCTTCAGCTCGGCGTTCGGGTACGCCTCGACCACCTTCTCGATGGCCCGGCGCCCGGCCTCGTTCGACACCCCCGGCGCGAGCAGGATGTACACCTGGGCGTCGAGCTGGTTCGCGAAGGACCGCTCGAAGCCGGCCAGGGAGATCATGTAGTCGGTGAAGCCGGCCTGCTGGCCGCGGCCGAAGACGGCCTCCACCCGCACGGTCCTCGTCCCCCTCTCGGGCGTGCGCAGCCGGATCGGCGAGCCGACCCGCCAGCCGTGATCGTCCGCGACCTTCTCGGAGACGGCTATGCCGTCGGGGGAGAGGGCCGCGAAGTCGCCGCTCTTGACGTCGAGGTCGAAGACGGCGTCGCTCCGCCGCGGGTCGAGAGCGAGGAGGAACTGGCCCGAGCCGTCGACGTCGGCCACACCGATGCGGATCCCGGTGGCCGTCCTGACCTCGGGCAGCGCGGCGACGTCGTGGGCGAGCTCGGGGCTGAACCCGGTCTGCGGACCGCCGCCGAAGGCCCCCTTGGGTTGGATCACGAAGTCGGCCCGCATCGCCTCCTTCAGCGCGACCGCGATCGAGTCCTTGGTCGACGCGGCGAAGATCGTGATGAACCCCACCAGGGCGACGCCGATCATCAGCGCCGCGGACGTGGCGGCGGTCCGGCGGGGGCTGCGCAGCGCGTTCTCGCGGGCGAGCACCCCGGAGATGCCCGAGAACCGTGCCATCGGGGCCCCGAGGATGCGGCTCGCGGGCCGGACCAGGATCGGACCGAGCACCGCGACCCCGAAGAACACCGCCAGCGCGCCGACGCCCACGTAGGCGATCCGGTTGTCGACGTCGGTGAACAGGCCGAACGCGAGGAGCGCGGCGCCCACGAGTATCAGGCCGGCGCCGATCACGCTCCTCCGCCGGAACCGGGTCGGCTTCTCGACGGCGACGGCGCGCATCATCGCCACCGGCGGCACCTTCGCGGCGCGGCGCGCCGGGAAGACGGCCGAGACGACGGTCACGACCGTCCCGACCACCAGGGCGCTGACGACGGTGCCCGTCGTGACCACCACACCCGCGGCGGGCAGGTCGATGCCGAACGCGGCCAGGAGGGACTTGAGGGCCAGCGCGAGCAGGACTCCCGCACCCAGGCCGATGGTCGAGGCGACCAGCCCGACGAGCGCCGACTCGCCCAGGACCGATCGCGTGACCTGGCGTCCGGTGGCGCCGATGGCGCGCAGGAGCGCCATCTCGCGGCTGCGTTGGGCCACCACGATCGAGAAGCTGTTGAAGATCACGAAGCACCCGACGAGCAGCGCCACGCCGGCGAAGATCAACAGGGCCCGGTTGAAGAACGACAGGCCCTCCTCGACCTGGTTCTGGTTCTCCTCGGTGAGGTCCCGGCCGGTGATCACCTCGAAGCCGTGGCGGGGCAGGGCCCGGGCGACGCGGGTGCGGATCTCCTCCTGGGTGACACCCGGCTCGGCGGCGACGGAGATGCCGTCGAGCTCGTCGCCGGCCCCGGAGATGCGGGCCGCCTCGGCGGTGGTGAACATGGTGATGGTCGCCCCTCCGGGGCTGTCGGCGTCGCCGAACCTGGCGATGCCGGCCACCAGGTAGCGCTTGGGCGCCTGCTGGGTGAGGACGGTGATCCGATCGCCGACCTCGATGTGCCCGTCGTCGGCCGACCCCTTGTCGATGACGATCTCGCCGTCGCGGCGGGGCGGGTGGCCGGCGACGATGCGGAACGTGTTCAGCTCCGGGCTGTCGGTCCAGTTGAAGCCGAGCGACGGCGGGCCCTGGCCCCCGATGGCCTTGCCGTCGTCGCCGACGGGCTGGGCGAAGAACTGGATGTCGGGGCTGGCCGCCTCCACGCCCGGTACGCCCTCGACCGTCGCCAGCGCCGACCTCGGGATCCGGCCGCGCGACTCGCCGAACGGCGTGTCGATGACGTTCGTGGAGCGGACGTAGGCGTCGGTGCCCTCGAAGACGTTCGCGAACAGGTCGTCGAAGGTGCGCTTCAGCGTGTCGGAGAGCACCATCGTCCCCGACATGAACGCCACCCCGAGGATCACCGCCACCGCGGTCAGCAGGAAGCGGACCTTGTGGGCGAGGAAGCTCTTGACGGTCAGGCGCAGCACCGGGCGCTACTCGCTCAGCTGCTTCATGCGGTCGAGGATCGCGTCGGGCGTGGGGGAACGCATCTCGTCGACGATCCGGCCGTCGCCGAGGAACACGACCCGGTCGCTCTGGCCGGCGGCGCCGGGGTCGTGGGTGACCATGACCACCGTCTGGCCGAGGTCGTCGACGGCCCGGCGCATGAAGCCGAGGATCTCGGCTCCCGAGCGGGAGTCGAGGTTGCCCGTCGGCTCGTCGGCGAAGATGACCGCCGGGCGGCTGACGAGGGCCCGGGCCACCGCCACCCGCTGCTGCTGACCGCCGGACAGCTCCGACGGCCGGTGCGACAGGCGGTCGCGCAGGCCCATCGTGTCGACGATGGTGTCGAGCCAGCCCTTCTCGGGCTTCCGTCCCGCCAGGGCGAGGGGCAGGGTGATGTTCTCGAGGGCCGTCAGGGTGGGGACGAGGTTGTAGGCCTGGAACACGAAGCCGATGCGGTCACGCCGGATGAGCGTGAGGCGCTTCTCGTTGCAGGCGCTGATCTCGACGTCGCCCAGGAACACCTGCCCGGAGGTGATCCGGTCGAGGCCGGCCAGGCAGTGCAGGAGCGTCGACTTGCCCGAGCCCGACGGCCCCATGATCCCGGTGAACTCGCCGCTCGCGAACTCGACCGAGACCCGGTCGAGGGCCCGCACGGCGTTGTCGCCCTCGCCGAAGATCTTGGTGACGTCGACGGCGCGCGACGAGACGGCGGTCGCCTCGGTCGTGACGGCTGGGTTCACGGGTCCCTCCTCGGGTCGGGCCGGGCGGCCGGGGCCACGCGGATGGCGCCGGGAAACGTCGGTCGGGCGGGCGGTGAGGCCCACGGGCGTGGTGGTGCGGGTACCCACCCGTCCGGTCGGGACGAGCGTCGGCGGGCCGCTCCCCCCGACCCGCCGGACGCGCCGGTCAGGGAACGGGTGAGCGCCCGCGATCGGGCGGGGAGGACGGGTCGGCGGAGGCGGGGTCGGGATCGGCGCCCGCGGTCGGGGCGGGATCGGGAGGACGGGCGGCGGACGGGCGCTCGGACCCGGTCGCCGCGCCGGCGGTGGTCGGCTCGGCCCGCCGGCCGAGCCACACGAACCACGCCACGGCGGCCAGGCAGACCGCGACGCTGACCCAGGCGTTGATCCGCAGGCCTCCCACGCGGTGCGCGGGGTCGATGCGGAGGTTCTCGAAGAAGAAGCGGGCGAGCGTGTAGAGGGCGATGTAGGCGGCGGCGGTCTGGCCCCGTCGGAACGGCACCCGGCGCTCGGCCCACACGAGGATCCCGAAGATGGCCAGGCAGGCGAGCGACTCGTAGAGGAAGGTCGGGTGGAACGTGGCGAACTGCTCGTAGCCGGCCGGCCGGTGGGTGGGCGAGATCTCGAGGCCCCAGGGCAGCGTGGTGGGCTTCCCGAACAGCTCCTGGTTGAAGTAGTTGCCCCAGCGACCGATGGCCTGGGCGAGCACCACGCCCGGCGCCATGGCGTCCATGAGGGCCAAGGCGTCGAGGCGCCGGCGCCGGGCCAGCACCGCCACGGCCAGCGCCCCACCGGCCACCGCACCCCAGATGGCGAGGCCGCCCGTCCAGATCTCGAACGCCTTGAGCCAGTCGTGCGTGTAGAGCTGGTAGTCGGTGATCACGTGGTAGACGCGGGCCCCGATCACGCCGGCCAGGACCACCCAGATGGCGAGGTCGGTGATGTCGCGGCCGTCGTGGCCCTTCCGGCGCCACCGCACCTCCGCGACCTTCACCGCGGCGAGCACGCCGACCGCCAGCATCAGGCCGTAGGCGTGCAGCGACAGCGGGCCGATGTCGATCGTCCCGTGGGACGGGCTCGGGATGGAGGCCAGCACCGCCGTCAACTCTAGACGCCGCCCTCCGCGACCGACGTGGGCGCCCCCCTAGATTTATCCAGTGAAGAATGTTAAAAATGACGCCGAGGACCAGCCCCGAGGACCAACCCCGCCCAACGGGATCCTGAACAAGGACAGGCAGAGCATGGCCCGCACCGACGCCAACCCGCCGAAGCCCGACTTCGCCACCGACTACGTGCTCCACGAGGTCGACCCCGGCTACCTCACCGCCGCGGTCAAGCCCAAGCAGTTCATCCACATCGACCAGGCCGA
>JADLDD010000065.1 GCA_020846855.1 Acidimicrobiia bacterium
CCGGCCCGCCGGCTGCGCGAAGCGGCGGGCCGGACGTGACGGTGGTGGGGGTGGAGGTGTCGCTCGTCGGGCCTAGGGGCAGGCGGATGGCCCGGCCGGGATGAGGATCGTCGTCTACCCGCACACCCTCGACATCGGCGGCAGCCAGCTCAACGCGGTCGAGCTCGCGGCCGCGGTCCGCGACCGGGGCCACGAGGTGAGCGTGTTCGCGCCGGCCGACGGCCCGCTCGCCGACCGGATCGAGGATCTCGGCCTGCCGCTCGACATCTCCGTCGGGTGGCGCCGGCGCCCGTCGGTCTCGATCATGCAGGAGCTGACCCGCCTCGCCGCCGCCGCGTCGGTCGACCTCGTCCACGCGTACGAGTGGCCACCGTGCCTCGAGGCGTTCGGAGGTCCACATCGCCGGCGCGGGGTGCCGATCCTGTGCACCGTGATGTCGATGGGGGTGTCGGGGATGATCCCCCCCTCGGTTCCGCTCGTCGTCGGCACCGAGCAGATCGCGGCGGCGAACCGTGACCGCCGGGGTCCGGTCACCGTCATCGAGCCGCCGGTCGACACCGTGTCGAACCACCCGGGAGCCTCCGGCGCCGAGCTCCGGGCCCGTCTCGGGCTCGATCCGTCACTCCCGACGGCCGTGATCGTCTCCCGGCTGGCCGCCGAGCTGAAGCAGGAGGGGATCGAGCGCGCGATCGACGCCACCGGCCGTCTCGCGGCCCGGGGGATCGGCCTCCAGCTCGTTATCGTCGGTGACGGCCCCGCCCGCGACGCCATAGCCGCCCGGGCCGACTCCGTCAACGGCCGGGTCGGTGGGCGCCGGGTCTTCCTTGCCGGCGAGCAGCGCGACCCACGCCCCGCCTACGCGGCCGCCGACGTCGTGCTCGGGATGGGAGGCTCCGCGCTGCGGGCCATGGCCTTCGCCAAGCCGCTGATCGTCCTCGGGGAGCAGGGGTTCTCCGAGGTGCTCGAGCCCGGTACGTGGGAGCGGTTCCTGTGGACCGGGTTCTTCGGCCTGGGCGACGGAGGCCGGTCACCCGACCGGCTGGCCGATCAGCTGGCCCGGCTGATCGCCGACCCCACCCTCCGCGCGGAGCTGGCCGGGTTCTCGCGCCGCCTCGTGGAGGAGCGCTTCAGCCTGGCCCGAGCCGCCGCCGTCCAGGAGGACGTCTACCGGCGCACGATCGCCGCCCCACTCCCACCCCGCCGTCGCGTGCTGGCCGAGGTGGCGGTCGCCGGGGCCCGGGTGTTGGGCTCCAAGGTCCGGGCACGCCTGCCGGTGGGGCGGCCGAAGGCGCTCGACGACTGCAACAGCCTCGACGCGATGGCCCGCACGGCGGCGCGGGCCGGGCCGCCCCGGGCCGCGGCGGGGGTTCCGGCCGGTGTGGGAGAAGGGAGCCGGGATGGCGCGTGACGCGTCGGTGTTCGTCCACCCTCAGGGGCTGTGCGAGAGCGACGACGTGGGTCCCCGGACCCGGGTCTGGGCGTTCGCCCACGTGCTGGCCGGAGCCGTGGTGGGCGCCGACTGCAACGTCTGCGACCACGCGTTCATCGAGGCGGGGGCCCGGATCGGCGACCGGGTGACGGTGAAGAACGCGGTCCTGGTCTGGGACGGCGTCACCGTCGAGGACGACGTCTTCCTCGGACCGAACATGGTCTTCACCAACGATCTGAACCCGCGCGCGGCGATCAAGAAGGCGGGCGCCGACCTGGTGCCGACCACCGTCCGGCGCGGGGCGACCATCGGGGCCAACGCCACGATCGTTTGCGGCACCGTCGTGGGGGAGCACGCCTTCGTGGGGGCCGGGGCGGTCGTGACCTCCGACGTCGCGCCCCATGCGTTCGTGGTCGGCAACCCGGCCCGCCCGATCGGCTGGGCCTGCGAGTGTGGGCTGCGCCTCCCCGACGATCTCCACTGCCCCGGCTGCGGCCGGGCCTACCACCTCGACACCGGAGGATCCCGGATCCTGCCCCGATCGTAAGGTGGAGCACCCGTCAGGATCCGCGCCCCGCCTGGGACCGGACGCACGCACCGCCCCGCGGTGAAGGCGCACTACTCGCCGGCCGGGGCCACCTCGACCCGCCGTCGCCGGACGAGCTCGGGCAGGGACCGGAGCTCCGCCGGCGACGCGCCGACCGCCGCGTAGACCGCCACGATCACGAGACCGCCGACGGCGAGCCCGGCGAAGCCCTCACCAAGCACGTGCACCGTCAGCACCCCGGCGGTTCCCGCCGCGGCCGCCCCCAGCAACGGCCGGGCGAGCTGGCGGCCGACGTCGACCATCGATATGCCGATCGGGTGGAGGGCCCGGGAGAAGACCGGGAGCATGATCCCCACGGCCACCACGGCATGGGCGAAGCCCACCCCCCGGACTCCGTCGAGGCGCGCCCCGGCAGTGAGGGCCGGCACCAGGAGCACCACCCAGAGGCCCTGGAGCCACAGGAGCGGGCGGGAGTGGCCGACGGCCACGAACACGTCGTAGATGAACTCGATCAACACCCTCGTCCCCCCGAGCAGTGCCAGCGAGACGAGCACCGGTGCCGCCCCCCGCCACTTGGTGCCGTACACGAAGAGGATCGTCGGGTACGCGAGGGCCGCGAGCAGCGTGCACAGCAGGACCGTTAGGAGCGCGAGGTGGTGCATCCAGCGCAGGAACACGTCCCGGAGGGCCGCGTGGTCGTGCTGGAAGCGGGCGAAGGCCGGTACCAGGACCCTCCGGATGGAGGTCGAGAGCACGTTCACGGGGAAGCTCGACAGGTTGAAGGCGAGCAGGTAGATGCCCAGGGCGACCGTGCCGAGCTCGTGCCCGACGACCACGTAGTCGACGTTGAGCATGGCGAAGACCAGGAAGCTCGACCCGGTGAGGGGCAGCCCGAAGCGCAGGAGCTCCCGGGCCCGGTCCCGGTCCCAACCCGGACGCGGTCGGAGCGGTGAAAGCCGGTAGAGGAGGCTCGTGTTGACCAGGTTGCCGACGATGCGGCCCCAGGCGAGGCTCCACGCGCCGAAGCCGGCCGCCGCCAGGCCGATGGTGACCCCGGCCGAGACTAGGAACCCCGACCAGTCGGCCACCATCCTCTGATCCTGGCGGAACGACCGGGTGATGAACGCCAGCGGCACCGATCCCGCGCCGTCGATGATCACGCCCAGCGCCAGCAGGCGGAGCACCCCCGTCGCATCCGGGCTGTTGAGGGCGGACGCCACCCACGGTGCCGACACGAAGCACGCGGCGTAGAAGAGCACGCTGCCGGCGATCGCGACGCTGGTCGCCGTGCGCGCCACCTCGTCGACCTTTCCCGGCCAGCGCACGACGGCGAGCGTCACGCCGAGGTCGTTGATGCTGATCAGGGCGTTGAGCGCCACGAGCGCCACCGCGAAGACCCCGAAGTCCTCGGGGGTGAGGATCCGGGCGAGGACGATCCCCAGCAGCGGGTTGAGGATCCGTCCGAGGACGGTGGAGACAAAGCTCCAACGCAGGCCCGACCGGACCTGATCGCCGAGGGCGCTGTCGTGGCCTTCGTCGAGGTCGGGGTCCGCGGTCGCGCGCCGCGGGTCGCCGGGACCCGACGACTCGGATGGAGAGGCGCCCGTGCCGGGATCGTCGATGGTCATCGCCTGCTGGTGGTCCGCCGTCCGCCGATCCCGTGTGCGCCGCCGAGCGGACCCGGCCCCGCGGGGCCGGGGCGGAGACCATGGGGCCGACCGCTCGGAGCGCGCGACGATGACAAGTTAGCCGCGCGACCTCCCGACCTCGCGCGCGCTTCGTGGTACCCGGTTTGGAATGGTGGCCGGCCGGAAATGGCGCGGTGCCTTGCGGGCGGTGACTACTCAAGTTCAGGCGGTCGCGTGCCTAGAGATTCCGCAGCGGGCCGCCCTGGAGCTCGCGGGGCACAGGACGCCTCTGGCGCCCGGGACATCACGGAAGTCGGGTGGTATCGCGCATGGAAGCAATCCGCAGAGTCGGTGCGTCGCCGGGACGTAATCCCCGGATGGTTCTTTCTCTGGTGCTGGTTCTTGCCGCCGGTATGCTGGCCGGGTGCATGAGCACGGGCGGGGAGGTGGCACCGGCGCAACGGCTGCTGATGAGCCGCTCGCACGATCGGACGAACCCGGTTGGTCTGTCGGGAGCCGCTGTGAAGGGCTCGGTGTTCGTATTCCTGTCGTCCGCGGATTCGATCAAGCGGACGGAGTGGTTCCTCGACAATCCGGCGGCTACGGGCACGCCGCGCCAAGTGGAAAGGCAAGCCCCCTTCGACTTCGCCGGCACCCGCCACCACGGCGAGGCTCGGGCGTTCAGCACGAGGGAGCTACGCGACGGGTACCACGAGATCACGGCCCGCCTGACCTTGGCCGGTGGCGCCACGAAGAAGGTCTCCTCGAGGTTCCGGGTTGCCAACGGGTCGGCGTCCGGTACCCCGACACCGACGACATCACCGACGACGGTGCCGCCGGCTGCCGCTCCGCCGCCCACGACGCCCACGACCGCTCC
The DNA here is from genome assembly GCA_020846855.1 of Acidimicrobiia bacterium. Lineage (GTDB taxonomy): Bacteria > Actinomycetota > Acidimicrobiia > IMCC26256 > JADLDD01 > JADLDD01. The sequence continues at coordinate 4,482 of JADLDD010000065.1, forward strand.
CGCACCGCAGGTCCCTGCCGCCCCGTCGGGTGGTTCCCCGACGGCGGCTTCGACAGGGTGGCGCCCGACGGGCGTGAGCCTGGCCCCGTACTCCGGTCCGTGTCTGATCACGGTGGCGGGGACGGTGATAGACGGCAAGGACCTCGCATGTTCCACTCTGGAGGTGCGGGCCGACAACGTTCGGATCTCGCGCTCCCGGATCCGGGCGTCGGGCGACTTCGCGATCCTCTTCAGGTCGGGCACCGGACTGGTGGTCTCGGAGAGCGAGGTCACCTCCACGTCGCCGGGCGCGGCCGATCGGGCGATCGCCCTGTGGGGGGCGGATGCAACCGTGCAGGACTCGTACGTACATGGGACGCGCCGTGGGATCGAATTGGGGAATGGCGCGCGGATACTGGGGAACTACGTCGATGATTTCGTCAACAACAGCGACGCGCACGCGACGGCGATCCTGTCGTCGGGTGGCACCCGCAACGTGGTGATCTCCGGCAATACGCTCGGGTGTGGGACCAGCCACTGCTCGTCGGCGATCTCGCTGTACCCCCAGAACTTCGCCGGTGGCCCCAACGACGACATCGTCATCGACGGAAACCTGTTGAACGGTGGCGGCTTCTGCACCTATCTCGGGTACACCCCAGCGGAGGGAGAGCGGCCGAACACGAACATCAGGGTCACCGACAACGTGTTCGGCAACAAGTACTACCCACGTTGCGGTCAGTACGGGCCCGTCGCATCGTGGACGCCACCGCCGACCGGAACGGGCAACGTCTGGTCGGGCAACACCGATGCCTCTGGGGGCCCCGTGGTCGCTTCCGACGTCTGATTCCCTCGCCGTCGGGGTGGGACCCCTGCCTTCCGAAGGGCCCACCCGCGTCCGGCTCGGCGCCCTGGTGCGATGCCCGTCACCGGTCGATGGCAGCCAAGAACCCCAGCGCGGCATCGAGTGCGGCCAGGTACCCGACCGTCGCGGTGCTCGCGGCGCGCCTTCCGGATGCGACGGCCTCGACCACGTCAGCATCGAGGAACTCCAGGTTTCTGAGGCGAGAGAGCGCGTCGGGATGGGTGGCCCATGCTCGCGTGACCGATGCCGTGAGGGCGGCGGCGCCTGCTGGCGGTGCCGCTCCCCGCCCGGGTACGACCCGCAGCGACGCCTTACGGAGAGCCTTACGAGCGAAGCGAACCATTGCGTCGGCCCGTCTCGGACGAGACGGGCGGGCCAGGTCAACGGGTCGCAACCCGGTGTCCAGCTCCAAGGTCGCCAGCCGAGGGTCGAGTTGTTCGAGGACGGCGGCGAAGAGCCGGGAGCCCCCCTTCAGGCGCCTGGGCGCGCCCCGGGCCCACGAGAGGAACGCCGGGTGGAAGAAGGGGGCGACCACCTGCCGTTCGGTGGCTGCGGTGGAGAAGTCGCGGCCGACCCAGTTCTGCATCCGGACGGCCAGGTAGAGCTCGTCGGTGGCGTCGGGCCACGCGCCCGCGATCGTCTCAAGTCGTCTCTCGAGCTCGGCCACGGCACGTCGCCTGACCTCCTGGCCGTGCCGGCCGAAGATCGCTTCGTCGACGGGGGCGGAGGTGAGGATCCGCCACCGGGCCAGGTGCCGGACCAGCGCCCGGGTGGTGCGGGGCCAGGCGGGTTGACCCGGGTAGTAGTAGCCGCGCGCGAACTCGCCGTTCTGGCCCGTGAGCAGTGGGCGACCCTCGGTGTGATGCGCCGCGAAGTCGAGGACGGCTCCGGCGACCGGGTCGGTGGTGGCGTCACGCCGGAGCGCCGCCCGGGTGACCATCTCGAGTGCCTCGCCGGGTGACAGGCGTGCCAGTTCGGAGAGGTCCACCACCTCGTGCTCGAGATCGCACGCGGCAGCGAGCCGGCGGGCCACCGCAACGTCGGGGTTCCCGGGCGCGGCGAGGGTGAGAGCCCAGCGCCCGGCCCGCCGGTCCTCGGGGATGGCGGCCAGGAGCATCCGGCTGTCGAGGCCGCCACTGAGCTCCAGCCCGGTACCGGGGTGGGAGTCGAGTGCCTCCCCGACTACGCGCTCCACTCCCCGAGCCCCCGCGTCGGCGGCGTCATGGAATCCGGCCGGCGACGCGTCGCCTTCCGGCCGCCTTTCGCGGTCCGCGGGTGGCGCGAAGGGGATGCAGGTCGCCGCGCCCGCGTGCAGTTCGAGCCGGTGCGCGGCATCGAGCCGCCGAACCCCTTCGAACGGGGTACGGTCCCCGAGTTGGTGGCCGGCGAGGGCCGCGGTCGTCGACGGGTCGGCATCGAGCGACACTCCGGCGATCGCCGCGAGCAGTAGCCCGGACGTCGAGCAGGCCGCCCATCCGTCGCCCTCGACCAGGTGCACGTGACGGAGGCCGCACATGTCGGTCGTGACCACCAGAGGATCGGCCGGGCCGCGTCGGATCAGAGCCCCGAACGGCGGAACCACCGACGACGACCAGGCCACGTCGCGGGCTGCCTCCAGATGATCCGTGGGGCGCACGGCGCGCCCGCCGGCAGCCCACGCTCCCAGTGAGAGGCCGACAGAGATCGGCCCGGGCCACCGGACGACGTCGTCCGTACCGGGCCGATCGATCAGCAGGTGTTCGCGTTCGCCGGCGAGGTCGACCGTTGGCGGCCGGCCGGCGAGGACGTGCATGGCCTTCCGGGCCCGCTCGACCAATCGTGCACGCGAGCGATGATCGGCCACCGCGAACGAAAGGACGACCACAGACTTCATGGCCCGGCAAGCCAACCACCGCCCCCCGGGCTCCGCCAGCCGGGGGCGGGTGGGCGCGACCGGAGCGCCGTCCACCGGTGGATGGAAGTCGGACCGGGACGGCCGTAGCCTCCCCTGATCACTATGGGCGATGACGACCTGAAGGGGGTGGCTACCCTCGGCTTCGCGTGCCTTTGGGATCGCGATCCTCGGACGACCTGGTCGGGGACCCCCTGGCACCTCCGCGCCGCGGTCCGGCGCCTCGGCGGCGGTCCCGCCGTCGTCGACGCGGGTCTTGACGTTCCCTCTGCGTTGCGGACGGCTATGCGGGCCGTCTCGGCCCGCCGGAGCCGAGGTCGTTGGATTGCACGCTGGGAGCACTGGCCGGTGTGGCGAAGGGCGGCCGAGCGCCGCATTCGGGCGCGGGCGCGCCGCGAGGGCTGCGATGCGGTCCTCGAGATCGGCGACCTCGCCGTGGTCGATCGCCCGTACTTCGTGTACCAGGACCTATCCGCCCTACTGGTTGCGGAGGACCGCATGAGGGCCGGGCGGGAGGAGTTCTTCCGCCTCCTCGACACGCCGGCTCGGGTCACACGGCGGATCGCATGGCAGCGTCACGTCTACGGAAACGCAACGGGTGTCTTCGCCATGAGCCGGTGGCTGGCCGACCATCTCGTCGAACACGAGGGGATTCCCCGCCGAGCCGTGCACGTCGTCCCCCCGGGGGCCACCTCGCTCGCCGGCGCCGGGCCGCTCCCGGCGCGCCCCGCCGACGCCCCCCGCCGCCGGCTGCTCTTCCTGGGCACCGAGTTCCGGACCAAGGGTGGTGACCAGGTCGTGGCCGCCCTACAGGTGTTGAGGCGCGAGGTCGATCCCCGTATCACCCTGACCGTCGCGGGGCCGCGGTCCTGGCCCCTACCCGGAGCGCCTCCCGCGGGCGTCACGTTCCTCGGACGGGTCCCTCGGGAACGCGTGGTGTCCCTCATCGACGCCCATGACGTGTTCGTGATGCCCTCGCGCCTGGAGGGGTTCGGCATCGCGTTCGTCGAGGCCCTCGGACGCGGGGTGCCGTGCGTGGGGCGCCGCGCCTGCGCGATGCCCGAGATCATCGACGACGGGGAGACCGGAGCGCTGGTGGAAGGCGACGACCCCTCGGACCTGGCCGAGATCGTGGCCCGCGTGCTGGCCGACGACCGCGTCCACGCCCAGGCCCGCGCCCGGGCCGCGGAGGTCGCCGGGTTCTTCACTTGGGATCGTGCCGCGGCCGACATGGTCCGGGCCATCGAGGCGTCGTCGTCGGGATGACCTCGCCGGGGGTTCTCTCAGGGTAGGGGCGGCCTCACCGGACGCCGCGGGTTCGTGGCCGTCGGGCCGTCCGTGGGCGATCCAGGGGGGACGATCCGGTATCATCTGCCACCGAGGGTCCGGGGCGTGATGGGCATCGACGGTTCCCCGCCGGGGTCGCGGCGGACCGAGCATCAGAGGTACAGGCCTTGGACTTCGTGACGTTCCTCCGGACGCTGGTTCGGCGATGGAAGGTGACCGCTCTCGGTATCGCCCTCACCGGCGTGCTCGCGCTCGGAGCGTTCGTGGCGGTCCAGCCGAAGTACCGGAGCGAGGGGACTCTCGTGCTTCTCGGTCCCAAGACGCTACCCAACGAGGAGAAGCCCGACGGCCCGCCGCTGGCCCGGAACCCGCTGCTGGATCTCGGTGGTCTGAGCGTCGTCACGGAGGTCATGACCCAGCGCATGACCGACGAAGCCGTCGTCAAGCGCCTCGTGGCCCAGGGTGCTTCGCCCGACTTCGAGGTGCAGCAGAACCTCGAGACCCGTAGTCCGCTGCTGGTCGTGATCGCAGACGCCTCCACGCCCGCCCAGGCCGAGCACACCCTCGACGTCGTCTTCAACGGCATCTCCACCGAGCTCCTGGCGATCCAACGTCAGGACGGCGCGGTCGGTGCCGACCAGATGATCCGGGCCAGCACCCTGCGGAAGGACGCCCACGCCGTCGCCCGCCAGGGCAGCCGTACCCGCGCGGTCGCGGCCGCGACGGTCGTCGGGGTCCTGCTGACGCTCGGCGCGGTCTTCGGGCTGGAGGGGCTGACCCGGGCCCGGGCCCTGTGGTCCGCCGTCGCCGAGCCTCCGGAGGAGCCGCGTCCCGAGGTCCCGAACGGTGGGGAGTCCGGCACGGTGACGGAGCCGCCCGCGCACGTGGCGGGCCGCGTGCGGGTCGCCCGGATGGCCGAGCGGCCGCCCAGCGTCCTGCGCCAGAAGTAGGCACCGTGGCGACGACCGCCGCGAGCCGGCGCCCCGAGGGCGCCGCCCGCCGGGGAACGGGCATTCCCCGGGGCGTCGATGCGGTTTCGCTTCTGACGGTCTACCTGGTCCTCCTGATCGCCGTCCCGTCCGCCTTCGTGGTCGGCCCCCTGGGCGCGGCCGGCCGGCCGGCCGGCTTGTTCGCTCTCGGCCTGGCCCTGGTCTGGGTCCTCAACCGCTTCACTCCCGGTCGCGGGGTGCCCGTAGGCCACCAGCCCGTCCGGACGATCGCCATCGCCTTCCTCGTCGCTGTCTTCGCGAGCTACTTCGCGGTGGCGTCGGCGCCGTTCCGGGCCGGCGACCTGTCCGCGGCCGACCGCGGGATCCTCCTGGCCGTCGGGCTCGTCGGCGTCACCCTGCTCGTGGTCGACGCCCGCGTCGATCGTGACCGGATCGTCGTTCTTCTGCGACGCATCGTGGTCGGTGGGGAGGCCATGGCCCTGGTGGGGCTGGCGCAGTTCGTGGCCGGGTTCGACATCTTCCGCTACGTCAGGCTGCCGGGCTTGAAGCTCAACCACGAGTACGTCGCCTTCTACCACGACACCGGCTTCCGTCGGGTCGCGTCCACCGCCGGGCACCCGATCGAGTTCGGCGCGGTCATGGCGATGGTCCTGCCCCTAGCGCTCCACTTCGCATTCTTTTCCGAGCCGGAGCATCGGAGGCGCCGCTGGGCCGGGGTGGGCCTGATCGCGGTCGCGATCCCGATGTAGCTCTCCCGCTCGGCCGTCCTGGGCGTCACGGTCGGCCTTCTCGTCCTCCTGCTCTCCTGGACCCCGCAGCAGCGGAGGCGGGTTCTCATGGCGTTGCCCGTCTTCCTCGTGGGCGTCCGCCTGATGATCCCGGGACTGCTCGGAACGATCGTCAGCGCGTTCCAGCACATCAGC
>JADLDD010000066.1 GCA_020846855.1 Acidimicrobiia bacterium
CGCGACGGAGCGGCGCCGTCGGGCGCCGCTCCGGGTGGTGCTCGGGTCGCGCCGGCCGGCGCGGGCTCACTTCTTCGACTTCGACTTCTTCGTGCCGGCCTTGGCGAGGACGTCGCGGGCGGAGAGGATGAGCAGGTCGTCGCCCTCGACGGTGATCTCCGTGCCGCCGTACTTCGAGTAGACGACGATGTCGCCGACGGCGACGTCCATCGGGATCAGGTCACCGGTCTCGGAGCGACGGCCGGGGCCGACGGCGAGGACCTCGCCCTGCTGGGGCTTCTCCTTGGCCGTGTCGGGGATGACGAGACCGCTCACGGTCGTCTCCTCGGCCTCGGCCGTCCGGACGACGATCCGGTCCTCCAGCGGCTGCAGGTTCATGCGATGCGCCTCCTCGAACGATGCTTCCAACGGTGCTGGTAACGGTGCTTTGCGAGCCTTAGCACTCAGGCCAGGTGAGTGCTAAACCAAGCTACCCGGCCTGCTCGAGCCCCGGCAAGCTCGCCCGGCCTCCGCCCGTCGCCGCGCCCGTCACTCCGCCCGTCGCTCCGCGCGTCGCTCCGCGCGTCAGGGTGCGCGGGGCAGGCGCAGGTTCGGGTCGACCCCGGCGTCGAGCGGCGTCGGGCCGTCGGCCAGCAGCCGGCGGTGGGCGAGAGCGGCGATCATCGCCGCGTTGTCGGTGCAGAGCGAGACCTGCGGCACCACCGCCCGGCGCCCGGCCGCCTCGGCCGCCTCGAGCACCCGCTGGCGCAGCCTCGAGTTGGCGGCCACCCCCCCGCCCACGACCAGGGCCGTCGCCCCGGCCTCCTCGGCGGCGGCGGCCAGCTTGGCGACCAGGACGTCGACGACCGCCTCCTGGAACGAGGCCGCCACGTCGGCGACGTTCGCCGACGGCTCGCGGCGCAGGTGGTAGAGGACCGCCGTCTTCAGGCCCGAGAACGAGAAGTCGAACCCGTCACCGAGCATCGGGCGGGGGAACGCCACCGCGGCCGGATCGCCGGCCGCCGCGACCCGGTCGACGGCCGGACCCCCCGGGTAGCCGAGGCCGAGCAGGCGGGCCACCTTGTCGAAGGCCTCGCCGGCGGCGTCGTCGACGGTCTCGCCCATCAGCCGGTAGCGGCCGTGGTCCTCGACGACGACGAGCAGCGTGTGGCCGCCCGAGACCACCAGCACCGCCACCGGGAACCGCAGGTCGGGCTCTTCGAGCCACGACGCGTAGAGGTGGGCCTCGAGGTGGTTCACGCCGACGTAGGGCCGATCGGCGGTGAAGGCCAGCGCCTTGGCCGCCGACACCCCGACCAGCAGCGCGCCGGCGAGGCCCGGCCCGTGGCACGCGGCCACGGCGTCGACGTCGTCGAGGGCCGCGCCGGCCTCCACCAGCGCCTCGGCGACGACCGGGTTCACCAGCTCCACGTGGGCCCGGCTGGCGATCTCGGGCACCACCCCGCCGAAGCGGGCGTGCAGGTCGACCTGGCTCGCCACCACCGACGAGAGGACCTTGTGGCCGTCCTCGACCACCGCGGCGGCGGTCTCGTCGCAGCTCGTCTCGATCCCCAGCACCCTCACGGCGTCTCTCCCGGCGCACGGGAGGACGCCGACCGGTCGGGGGGCGGATCGCCGAAGGTGCGCTCCAGGGCGTCGAGGAGCGCGCCGTACTCCGGACCGTCGGCGTGGTGGGCCCACATCACGATCGCGTCCTCGCCGCTGTCGGCGTAGTAGCCCTTGCGCAGGCCCACGGCCTCGAACCCGAAGCGCCGGTAGAGGTCGCGGGCGCCCACGTTGCTCGCCCGGACCTCGAGGGTCAGGTTGGCGGCGCCGCGGGCGAGCGCCTCCCGGGCGACGGCGAGGAGCAGCCGCGCGCCCACGTGCCGGCGCTGCCAGGCGGGGTCGACCGCCACGGTGGTCACGTGGGCGTCGTCGAGGCTCATCATCAGCCCGGCGTAGCCGATCACCTCGCGGCGCGACCGGGCCACGAGGTAGCAGCGGCTGGAGCGCATGTTCATCTCGCTCAGGAAGAGCGACATGCTCCACGGACGCGGGTACACGAGGTCCTCGATGCGCAGCACCGAGCGCAGGTGCCGCCGCCGCATCGGGACGATGTCGACCGGGAACATCCCCGGGGGCGGGACCGCCCGGGCCGTCGCCATCACGAGGCCGCCCGTCCCCAGTTGATCTCGGCGTCGCTGCGGCGCAGGTACAGCGGCCGGACCTCCGACGGCCGGCTGAACTCCTCGCGCTCCAGCCGGGCGGCGGCGAGCTCCACCAGCGCGGTGGCGTCGGGCCCGGCGTGGGACGGGCCGGCCAGCTCGACGTGGTCGAGCGGCTCGAAGAGGTCGGCGTAGGCGAGGGCGCCCGAACCGGCGACGAGGTGGTCGCCGGGGCGGGCCGTGAGGTCGGCGCCGAGCGTGTCGGGGGACCCGACCTCGTACTCCGAGACGCGCTGGATCCCTCCGGGGACGGGTTCGTAGAGGGCCCAGAACACCTCGTGGCGCCGGGCGTCGAGGACCGCGGCGATGGTGCGCGTGGTGTGACGCAACGGGTAGGCGACGAGGTCGAGGCTCGGGATGCCGACGACGGGGATCCGCAGGGCCGAGGCCATGGCCGTCGCGGTCGTGATCCCCACCCGCAACCCGGTGAAGAGCCCCGGACCGGTGCCCACCGCGACCGCGGCGAGCCGGCCGGGCTTCAGCCCCAGCTCCCGGAACAGGTACCGCACGGCCGGAACGAGCTGCTCGGCGTGGCGGCGCCGCCCGTCGAGGGTCACCGCGCCGATCACCACCGGCCCGCGCCCGACGGCCACCCCCACCCTCTCGCCCGCGGTGTCGACGGCGAGGATCAGCACCCCGGCTCCTCTCCCGCGGGCTCGAACCCGGCCACGGCGGCCAGGAGCGCCGGGAGGCGCCTGCCCCAGTCGCCCACGGCCCGCAGGGTCAGCACCCGCTCGTCGTCGGCGGCCGGATCGCTCCCGGCCTCGACGGGCACCGCCGCGAGCCCGACCTCCAGGCGCCGGCCGGGCAGCAGCGCCACGACCGCCTCGCCCCACTCCACGATCGTGACCCGGTCGTCGCCGAAGAGCTCGTCGAGGTCGAGGTCGATCACCTCCTGGAGCCGGCCGAGGCGGTAGACGTCGACGTGGACCACCGGCAGGCGCCCCTCGTAGCGGCGCACGATCGCGAACGTGGGGCTCACGACGGGCTCGTCGACGCCGAGGGCGGCGGCGGTCCCCTTGGCGAACACGGTCTTGCCCGCCCCGAGGTCGCCCGAGAGCACGACCACGTCGCCGGGGACGAGGTGGCCGGCTACGGCCGCCGCCACGGCCCGCGTGCCGGCGGCGCTCCGGGTCAGGACGCGCACGACCTCCCGCTCCGCGCTCCCGGCGGCGGTCGTGGCGTCCCCCACGGCGGTCGGGGACCCGGCGGCGGCCTCGGCCTCGGCCTCGGCCTCGGCGGTGGGGCCGCGGGCGCCACCCGTCACGGCCCGACCTCCGCTCCGGGTGCGAGGACCGGCGCCGAGCTCGGCGCCGGGGGCGCTGCGGGGCGGGCCGCCGAGCACCGCGCCAGCACCCGCTTCACCGTCACGAAGTCGGCGCGGGCCCGGGCCAGCGCGGCCCCACCGCCGCGCAGGACGGCCGACGGGTGCAGCGTGGGCACGAGGACCGCGTCGCCGAAGGGGTGCTCGGTGCCCCGCAGGCGCGTGATGCCCTCCTTCGTGTCGAGGAGGGCCCGGGTGGCCACGTTCCCCAGGGTCACGACCACCCTCGGCTCCACGAAGCCGACCTGGGCCCGGAGGAACGGGAGGCAGGCCTCCATCTCGTCGGGGCGCGGGTCGCGGTTGCCCGGGGGCCGGCACTTCACGACGTTGGCGATGTAGACGTCGGCGCGAACCATGCCGATGCCCTCGATGAGGCCGGTGAGCAGGCGGCCGGCCCGGCCCACGAACGGCTCGCCGCGGAGGTCCTCCTCGGCACCCGGGCCCTCACCGACGAACATCAGGTCGGCGTCGGGGTCGCCGACCCCGAACACCACGTTGGTGCGGGTCTCGCACAGGCCGCAGCTCCGGCAGCGCGCCGCCACCGCGGCCGCGTCCTCCAGGGAGTCGAAGACCGGTACCGGCGAGATCGACACGCCCCAGGCTACCGGCCCGGGCGGCGCGCGACGGCGGCCCTGACGGCGGCCGCGACCACGTCGGGAACGGCGACCCGGAGCCGGTCGAGAGCCACGCTCCGGGCGCCGGTCGCCGCCGCGAAGCACACGTCGCCGTCGAAGCGCGTGTGCGACGGGCGCAGCGCCGCGGCCAACCCGTGGTGCGCGCTCTGGGCCACGAGGTGGCACCCGACCTTGTCGAGGCGCCCGTCGGTGACGACCACGGCGAGGGTCGTGCTCTCGAGGGCACCGGGGCCTTCGCCCTCGGGGCCGGACCCGGAGGATCCGCTGCCCGGCCCCGGGGTGCGGCCCGGGCCGGGCGCACCACCGAGCACCGGCTCGGGGAACGGGGGCGCCTCGGGCGGGGCCGTCGAGCCGGCGAGCACCGACCCGGCGGCGTCCACGACGTCGCCCACCGCGTTCACGACCGCCACGGCCGCCACCGTGACGCCGCCGTCGACGACGGCCGACGCCTGGCCGAGCCCCCCGGCCACCGCGTGCGTGCGCCCGCGCCATCCGCCGACGGTCGCCCCCGTGCCGGCGCCGATCGGCCCGGAGGTCGCTCCGGGGTGACCGGCCGTCGAGAGCGGCTCCCCGGCCGCCGCGCTCCGCACCGCGGCTCGGGTCGCGGCCCGCCCGTCGGCCGGCCCGGGATGCCGGCCCGCCGACACGACCAGATCGAAGATCGCCGCCGCCGGGACGATCGGGACCGGGCCGGCGGAGGTGGGGTGACCGCGGCCCGCGGTGGCGAGCTCGTGCACCACGCCGTCGGCGGCGGCCAGGCCGAAGGCCGAACCCCCGCAGAGGGCGAACGCGTCGACGTGGGCGACCGTGCGCACCGGGTCGAGGAGCGCCAGCTCCCGCGTGGCCGGCGCGCCCCCGCGCACCTCGGCCGAGGCGACCGTCGTGGGCGGCAGCAGCACCACCGTCACGCCCGTGCCCCCCGACGACGCGTGGCCCACCCCGACCCCGGCGACGTCGGTCAGCAGGCCCGGGTTCACCGCCCGGCCTCGTGTGGGCCGCCGGGCCCGCCCGCCACGCCGGCCGCGCCGACCTCACGCTCGACGCCGGGCCTCAGGCCGACCTCACGGGCGAATCCGTCGAGCATGTCGTTGAACGCCGCCGCCCGCTCCAACATCAACATGTGGCCTCCCCCCTCCATCATCTCCAGGCGGGCACCCGGGATCGACGCCGCGAGCTCGCGCGCCGCGCCCGGCGGGGTCATCACGTCGGCCGTCCCGCCCACCACCAGGGTGGGCAGATCGACGCCGGCCAGCGCCCTCCGCAGGTCGATGCCGACCAGGGCGAGCGCGCCGGCCCGGCTGGTGGCGGGCGGGCACGCGGTGATCATCGAGCGGGTCAGCTCGAGGTGGCTGGCCACGGCGCCCGGCCCGAACCCGACCCCGGTCACCAGGAGCCCCAGACCCGGCGGCGCGAGGAGGCGGGTCACGTCGGGACTCAGCGCGGCGGCACGCCGGAACCACTCCGAGCGGGCGAGCGCCGCCCCCGGTGCACGACCGATCGTGGAGAGGAGGACGAGCCCCCGCAGCCGTGACCGGGCGGGAGCAGGCCGGCTCGTCACGTAGGACATGGCGCCGACCCCACCCATGGAGTGCCCGACGAGGACGCCGTCGTGGACGCCCAGGGCGTCGAGGACCCGGCCGACGTCGCGTCCCAGGGCCTCGACCGTGAGCCCGTCGGAGCCCGGCGTGGAGTGGCCGTGGCCGCGCTGGTCGAAGGCCACCACGCGATAGCCCCGGTCCGGGAGGTCGGCGAACTGCTTCACCCAGGCCCGGACCCCGAGGCTCAGGCCGTGCGCCAGCACGAGGGTGGGCCCTCTACCGCGGGCCACCACGTGGATGCGGGCGCCGTCGTGGCCCGCGACCATCGCCTCCTCGTCGGGGTCGAGCCGCAGCTCCCGTTCGGCGTCGGGATCCGGGCGGCGGCGGACCCGCTCCAGCGCGGCGCGCTCCGCCGCGACGGCCGTCGCCCCGGCCGCGGCGGCGACGCCGACGCCCAGGCCCACGGCCTTGAGGACCGTCGACGCCCGGCTCGCGCGGCGGCCCCGGCCCGGCGCACCCATCTACGACGTGAAGACGCGGGGCACCCGGGACCCGATCCGGCTGACGATCTCGTAGGCGATGGTGCCGGTCCGGTCGGCCCACTCGGTCGCCGTGACCTGCTCGCCCTCCTGGCGCCCGAGCAGCACGACGTCGTCGCCGACCGCGATCTCGGCGTCGCCGGCGTCGAGCATGATGTGGTCCATGGTCACGGTCCCGGCGATCGGGTACCGGCGGCCCCGCACCAGGACCTCGCCACCGGCTGCCGCGAGGCTCCGCGGGACGCCGTCGGCGTAACCGACGGGGACGGTCGCCACCCGGGCCCGGCGGGCGAGCGCGTAGCGCAGGCCGTAGGAGACGCGGTCGCCGGCGTCGAGGTCCTGCACGTGGACGACCCGCGACCGCAGGCTCAGGGCGGGGTGGATGTCGAGCGCGCCGTCGAAGGCCGGCGACGGCGGGAGCCCGTAGACGGTTATCCCGGCCCGGACGAGGTCGTAGTGGGCGGCCGGGAACGCGATGATCGCCGCGGAGTTGGCGGCGTGGACCACCGGCGGGTTCAGGCCGCGCCGCGAGAGGCTCTCCCGGGCCTGGTCGAAGGCCGCGATCTGCTGCCCGGTGTAAGGCTCGTCGGGCTCGTCGGCGAGGGCGAAGTGGGTGCAGAACCCCTCGAGTCGCAGCGATCCCGTCCCGGCGATCTTCTCGGCGAGCACGGCGGCGTCGCCCGGGGTGCACCCCACCCGGTGCATCCCGGTGTCGACCTTGAGGTGCACCGGGAACGGGCGGGGCAGGTCGGCCTTCCGGGCGGCGGCGGCGATCGCCTCCACGCCCGACGGGCGGTACACCACCGGAGTCAACCGGTGGGCCACGACCTCGGCGGCGGCATCCGGCGGCGGCTCCGACAGGACCACGATCGGGGCCTCTATGCCGGCCTCGCGCAGCTCCACGCCCTCCTCGACCAGGGCCACGCCCAGGTAGGCGGCACCGGCATCGAGCGTGGCCCTCGACACCTCGACGGCGCCGTGCCCGTAGGCGTCGGCCTTGACGACCGCCATGACCTCGGCCGTCGCGCACGCGGCGCGCAGGGCGGTCGTGTTGGCGCGCACCGCGCCGAGGTCCACCTCCGCCCACGTGGGGCGCAGGCGCCCGTTCACGTCGTCCGGGCGAGGTACTGGACCAGGTCGGAGCGGGCGACGATGCCCAGGAGCGTCCCGTCGGGGTCGACGATCGGGACGTGGGTCACGTCGTGCTCGTGCATCAGCGTGGCCAGGTCTTCGACGGTGGCGTCGGGACCGGTGGTGACGAACTCCGTCGCCATCGCGTCGGCCACCGTGGAGCCCACGGCGCGCTTGAGGTCCTGGTCGAAGCGGGCGAGATGCGACGGAAGGGTGAACTCGATGCCCGGAAGCAGCGCGATCGTGGTGGGGACGTGGATGCGCGCCTCGGAGAGGATCAGGTCCTGGTCGCGCAGCACGCCGACGATGCGGCCGTCGGAATCGACGACGGGCGCGGCCCCGATCTGCCGCTCGGCGAGGACGTCGGCTGCCTCGGCGAGCGTCTGGTCGGGACTGAGGGTCACGACGTCGGGCGTCATCACCGATCGGGCGGCCTGGGGCTCGGACATCACGTCTCCGGGGAATCGGCTTCCAAACCCGAGATCGTACGCGGTAGGGCACGCACGAGGTCGCTCGCGGTGAGCCCCGTCCCGATCGCCTGGCCTGCCGCGCCGTGGAGGAACGCAGCCCCGGCCGCGGCCTCGAACGCCGCGACCCCCCGGGCGAGCAACGCACCCACGACCCCGGACAGGACGTCGCCGGTGCCGGCCGAGGCCAGGACGGGCCCGCCGGTGGGGTTCACCGCCGCCCGGCCGTCGGGGGCGGCGACGACCGTGGCCGGACCCTTCAGGAGCACCACGGCCCCCGAACGGGCGGCGAGGTCGCGAGCCGCCTCGAGCCGGTCCGGGCCGGCGGTGCGGCCGGTCAGGCGCCGGTACTCCTCGTCGTGCGGGGTGATCACGGTCGGGTGCCCGCCACGGGATCGCAGCGGCGCGACGTCGCCCTCGAGGCCGTTGAGCCCGTCGGCGTCGAGCACCAGCGGTACGCCGGCCTCGGCCACCGTGCGCCGGACCGCGGTGCGGGTCGACTCGGCGAGGCCCAGACCGGGCCCGAGGACCAGCGCCCCGAATCGGCCCAGGCTGCCGACGACGATGCCGGTCGCGGCGGCGTCGAGCGCCCCGTCGCGGGCGGGCAGCGCCCGCGAGATCACCTCGCCCCCCGACGCCCGGGCCGCGGCCTCGTGCCCCGGCAGGCCGCAGTGGACGATGCCGGCGCCGGCCCGCAGGGCGGCCCGGGACGCGAGCATCGGCGCGCCGGCCATCCCGTCGGAGCCGCCCACCACGAGCACCCCGCCCGCGCTCCACTTGTGCGTGATCGGGGCGCGGGGAGGCAGCCAGCGCGCCACGTCGGCGGCCTCGGTCACGCCGCAGCGCGTGACGGTGACCGCCCCCGGACCCGCGACCGCGGCACCCCGTCCGGAGCCGTCGGGGCGTTCCGGGCCGCCCGGGTCGTGGTCGACGACCACGGGGATCCCGATGTCGACGAGCTCCACCCGCCCCGCGTGCGATCGGCCCGGCTCGAAGAGCACCCCGGGCTTGTAGGCGGCGAAGGTGACCGTCGCCGCGGCGGTCACGGCCTCGCCGTCGACCTCGCCGGTCGGGCCGGCGACGCCCGACGGGATGTCGACGGCCACCGTCGGGCACCCGCGCTCCCGCAGGCCGGCGCTGATCCTCTGCGCCTCGCCCTCGAGCCGACCCCGGAAGCCGGTGCCGAACATGGCGTCGACGGCGACGTCGGCCCGGCGGGCCGCCGCCTCCCACCCGACCGACCCGGCCTCGCCGCCGCGGAGCATCACGACCTCGACCCGGACACCCCACCCCCTGAGGAGCCGGGCCGCGACGAGGCCGTCGCCGCCGTTGTTGCCCCCACCGCAGAACACCACCGCCCGCCGGCCGTAGGTGCCGCCCAGGAGGCGGCGGACGGCGAAGGCGACGGCCGAGCCCGCCCGCTCCATGAGCACCTCACCCGGCGTGCCCGCCTCGATCGTCCGCCGGTCGGCGTCCGCCATCTCGGAGGGTCGGAGGACGGGGAGCACGACGACTCAGCGGACGGCCCGGGCCGTCGGGACCGGACCGCCGCCCTCCGCCCGCGTCGCCCGGCCGCCGCCCGACGAGGCCACCGCGACCGCCGCCGCGGTGCGGTCGGTGTGGGTCATCGACAGGTGCCAGGCCGTGACGCCCATCGCCGCGGCGTGCGCGGCCGCCGAGCCGTGCAGCACGACCGAGGGCGCCCCACCGGCCGCCCGCGTGATCTCGACGTCGGCGAAGCGGATCTGCCCGATCCCGGCCCCCAGCGCCTTCATCACGGCCTCCTTGGCCGCGAACCGCGCCGCCAGCCCCCGCACCCGCGACCCACCCCGGCGGCCCCGCACGTCGCGTTCGCCGGCCGTGAAGACCCGCTCCACGAACCGGGCCCGCCGTTCGAGCACCCCGGTGAAGCGGTCGAGCTCGACGAGGTCGATCCCGACACCGACCACCGCCGGCGGTCCCGACTCACGGACCGTCCCGCCGACCGCCGGGTCGATCGTCACGTCAGCCGCCGATCCGGCTCACGACGCGGCCCCGGGGCGCCACCGCTCGGCGAGCACGTAGACCGGTTCGGTCAGGAGGTCGGCGACGGGGACCCGCCCGAGCACCGACTCGTCGAACTCCGGCTCGGTCTCGGTGACGGCGCCCTTCAGGGCGGCGTAGCGGCGGCGGTAGCCCTCCAGCACCGCCCGCACCCCGGTGGGCTCCAGGTGCTCGGCGAACGCCACGTGCAGGAGGGTCAGGCCGACGGCCTGGGAGCCCTTCACCTCGGGCACGATCACCACCGTGCGGTGGTCGGCCCGGCCCCGGGCCACCGTCACCTCGCGCTCCGACGCCACCAGCGCCTTGGTGCCCCTCAGCCGCGGATCGGTCTCGGTGCGGGACCGGAGCCGGGCACCCAGGCCGCCTCGGTCGACGACCACCGCGGTGGCGTCGTCGGCGCCGGGATCGCCGTCGATGCGGTAACGGGTGAACCCGACCACGTGCTCCACCGCCCGATCGAGGGCGACCAGCGCGCGCAGCGACCGGTAGCTGAGGGTGTCGCGGGCCGCGCCGGCGGCGAGCACCTCCCGGACGAGCGGCACGCGAAGGAACGTGTCGTCGGCCCGGGAGATGCCGACGGTGACGGTCTTGGCCTGGTGGCGGATGGCGTCGATCGGTCGGGTCAGCTCGTCGATGCCGACGGTCAGCGCGGCGTCGAGCTCTTCGAGGACGGTCGCCGGCGTGCCCACCTCGCCGTGCTCGAGCTGGTAGGCGTCGAGGGGGACGGCGCCGGTCGCGAACCGGAAGGCCGACGCGATCCGCACGGCGTCGGCGGCGTCGAGGCAGCCGTCGTACCCGCCGGCCCGCAACCGCGTGAAGAACCGGTCGGCCGGTTCGACGAGGGCGCCGGCGATCTGCCCGAACAGGGCGTCGGCCGACTCCGCGTGGCCGCCGGGATCCGCGACGGCGGCCGCCACCGGCCGGGAGCCCCGTTCCACCACGGCGCGCGCTTCGCGGAGCGGGAACGCCGACTCGTCGATCGCCAGCGCGGCCTCGTAGCCGAAGACGTGCCCGGCCACGGTGGCGAGGACGAAGTCGAGGGACGGGTGCACGCTCGGCACCGCGATCGTGTCGGCCGTGCCCTCGAAGCGGGGATCGCCGTCGGAGACGATCGCCACCACCGCGGCCTTGTGGGCCCGGAAGATCGCCAACTCCTTGACGACGTCGTCGGCGGTGGAACCGGACAGACCCGCCGCGCAGACGACGACCAGCGGTTCGGACGACAGGTCGATGTGCTTCTTGTCCTCGGTGGCGTCGCAGGCGATCGCCTTGTAGCAGAGCTCGGAGAGCTTGATGCGCACCTCGGCCGCCGCGATGCGGTTGGCGCCGTTGCCGACCACGGCCCACGAGCGGCGGAGCGGCGCGTGGAGGCGGGCCGTCGGCGCGATCTCCGGCCGGGAGTCGACGACGGCCTGCATCGCCTCGGGAAGGCGGCGCAGGCCGTCGAGGAGGTCGTGTACGGCGCCGGGGTCGGCGGCGCCGGCCTCCGACGCCAGCGCCGCGGCGAGCAGGTACCCGGCCGCCACCTGCGCGTAGAAGGCCTTGGTGGACGCGACGCTCATCTCCACGTCGCGCCCGTCGGAGGTGTAGAGCACGCCGTCGGAGCGGTCGACGAGGTCGCTGCCGCGCCGGTTGACGATGGCGATCACGGCGGCGCCCCGCGCCCGCGCCATCTCTACGGTGCGGTTGGTGTCGGTGGTCGTGCCGCTCTGGCTGATCGCCACCACGAGCGTGTCGGACATGTCGGCGGCCAGGCGGAAGCCCGACAGCTCCGTGGCCGGAAGGGCCTCGACGCTCATCGGCGGCGCGGCGCCGGGCGGCCGCCCGCCGGTGACGGCGTCGAACGCCACCGCCAGGCTCTGGGCCGCGACCGCCGCGGACCCCTGCCCCACGGCGAGGACCTTGCGGAGACGCCCGTCGCGTGCCGCGGCCCGGACCGCGTCGGGGAGCACGGAGGGACCGAGCGCCACGCTGAGCCGCCCGTCGACCTCGGTGACCTTGCCACGCAGCGTCCGCCGCAGCGACGACGGCGCCTCGCCGATCTCCTTGACCAGGAAGTGCGGATGCTCGCCGCGCTCGACGTCGCGGGTGGTGATCTCGGCGGTGGCGAGGTCGGGGCCGGACACGGGGAGCGGGGTGCCGTCGTAGGCCCTCCGGTCGATCCCCTCCACGAGCCCGGCCCGGCCGGCGTCGAGGACCACCACCTGGCCGCGCGCCGATCCCGGGTCGGACGGGTCGGCCGGCGTCTCGCCGTCGATGCGCAGGTAGAGGGCCGTCTCCTCGACGAGCCCGTACGGCTCGCTGGCCACCACGAAGGCGTCCTCGGCGAGGCCGACGTAGAGCGCCTGGCCGCTCCCCCGCACCGCGAGGTGGAACCGGCCGGGGTCGCCCGCCTGCTGGGCCGCGATGGCGACCGACCCCTCGAAGAGGGCGACCGAGTCGCGGAACGCGTCGGCCGCGGCGAGGCCCGCCGACCGGCGGCGCGACACCACCGCCGGGATGACCTTGGCGTCGGTGGTGAACTCCGTCGCCACGTGGAGACCCTCGAGGAGAGCCACCTCCGCGTAGTTGTCGACGTCGCCGTTCAACGCCGCGAACACCCCGGTTCCCGCGGCGCCCGGCTCGCCGCCGGTCTGCAGCTCGTCGAGGGGATGGGCGTTGACCTCCGAGATCACCCCCACGCTGGCCCAGCGGGTGTGGCCCAGGACCGTGACCCGGGGACGATCGCCTACCAGGGCCCGGCGGAGAAGGGTGTCGGCGGCCACCGCGCGCCGCAGCGCACGCACGTTGTCGCCGAGCTCGCCGATCTCGGCGGCCGCCTTGTAGACGAAGCCGATCCAGCCCGGTCCGAACCGGACGGCGCCCGACCGCAAGAGGCCGTCGGCGTTGCGCGCCGCGATCTCCGCCGCCACCTCGGCCTGGGCCGGGTCGGAGGCATCGAACGCGGGGTCGTGCACGAGCACGTGGATCCCGGCGGAGTCGCGTCCCCTGACCTCCAGGCGGTCGATGGCGCTGAGTGCGACCTGTACGGCCCGGAACGCCTCGAGGGCCGCCGGCCCGGGATCGTCGCCGGCGAGGTGGGCCACCTCGCGGGCACCGCGGAGCCGGTCGGCGGAGATCGCCCAGGCGGCGTCGCGGATGCGGACCAGCGCGGCGTTGAGGGCCTCGAGATCGGAGCCGGCGGAACCGGATCCGGCACCGGGCCCGCCGGCCGGAGCCGGGCCGGTGCCGTCGCGGTCGAGGGAGCGCTCCAGGGCGTCGACCGACTCCCCCACCCGGTCGACGAGCCCGGCGATCGTGCCGGGGAGGTCGGGGTGGGCGAGCAGGGTCGCGACACCCGGAACGCCGCGCAACGCCGCGTCGGCTTCCTCGAGGGCCTCGGCCGAGAGCGCGAGTCCGCCGGCGTCTCGCCGGTCGGCCCCGGCGGTCGCCAGCTCCACCGCCCTGCGGAGCAGGGCGATGACGTGGTCCGGCGCCGGCGCGACCCGCCCGGACCGCCGGCTGGCGACGGCGACAATCCCGCACATGGCACCCAGGAGCGTAGCGGCGGTCCCGCCGGACTCCCCCGACGGTGCCGGCGCCGCCACCGCCGGGCGTCCGACCGTGCCCGTCCGGCGCCCGGCCCGCGCCGGGCCGGATCGGGCTCAGCCCGTGACGGGTGGTGGGCCGAGCGCGTCGACCAGCGCGGCGGCCAGGCGGTCGGCGCCGGCCGACGCCCGCTCCTCGTCGCCGGCCTCGACCATCACCCGCACCACGGGCTCGGTACCCGACGGCCGCACCAGGACGCGGCCGGCGTCGCCCAGCTCACGCTCCAGATCACGGACCGCCGACCAGAAGCCCGTCGCGGCGTCGAGGCTGTCGCGGGAGGCCACCGCGACGTTGCGGAGCACCTGGGGGTGGCGGGTCATCACCGACGCCAGCTCCGACAGGGGACGCCCGGACCGCACGACGGCGTCGAGGAGCAGGATCCCCGTGAGCGGGCCGTCGCCGGTGACGGCGTGGTCGGCGAAGATGACGTGCCCGGACTGCTCGCCCCCGAGCGCGAGGTCGTGCTCCTCCATCGCGGCGAGCACGTGACGGTCGCCGACGGGCGTCTCGACCACTCCGATGCCGTGCTGCGCCAGCGCCCGGCGCAGGCCCAGGTTGGCCATGACCGTCGTGGCGACGGCCCGGTTGCGCAGGCGGCCCCGCGCGGCGAGGTCCAGAGCCGCGACGGCGAGGATGTGGTCGCCGTCGACGATCGCGCCGGTCTCGTCGACGGCGACGACGCGGTCGGCGTCGCCGTCGAAGGCGAGCCCCGCGTCGGCGCCCTCGTCGACCACCCGGGCCTGGAGCGGCCCGGTGAACGTCGACCCGCAGCGGTCGTTGATGTTCGTGCCGTCGGGGTCGGCCGACATCACGGTGACCTTCGCCCCCAGGCCCCGCAACGCCCGCGGGGCCGCCGCCGACGCGGCGCCGTTGCCGCAGTCGACCACCACGTGCATACCACCGAGGGGCTCGACGGCCGGGGAGACGGCGGCCACGAGCCCGGCCACGTAGGCGTCGACGGCGTCGACGCGCGCCACCACCGTCCCGATCGACCGCCCCTCGGAACCGGGTGGCGACTCGGCGAGGAGCGACGCGAGCTCCGCCTCGATGCGCTCCTCGGTGGCGTCGCGCAGCTTCCGCCCGCCCGGCTCGAAGAACTTCACCCCGTTGTCGGGGAACGGGTTGTGGCTGGCGGAGATCATCGCCCCGGGTGCGCCGGCCGCGGCGCAGGCGGCGGCGAGGCCCGGGGTCGGCAGCACGCCGAGGAGCTCCGCCCCCGCCCCTTCCGAGCCGAGCCCGGCCACGAGAGCCGCCTCGATCATCGGGCCGGAGAGGCGCGTGTCGCGGGCCACCAGGAAGGGGCGTCCCGTGCCGAGGGCCCGGGCCGCGGCGCGGCCGAGGGCGAGGACCAGCTCGGCGGTCAGCTCGCGACCCGCGACGCCCCTGACGCCGTCGGTCCCGAAGCGAAGCATGGCCGGCGCGGCGTGGCGGCTACCGCTTGGAGTACTGCGGCGCCTTGCGGGCCTTCTTGAGGCCGTACTTCTTGCGCTCCTTCTCGCGGGCGTCGCGGGTGAGGAGTCCGGCCTTCTTGAGGGTGGGGCGGGTCTCGGGGTCGAGCTCCACGAGGGCCCGGGCCAGCGCCAGGCGCAGCGCCCCGGCCTGGCCGCTGACGCCGCCACCGGTGATCGTGGCGTCGACGTCGTAGACCTCGGCGGTCTGGGTGAGGCGCAGGGGCTCGGTGGCGATCACGCGGTGCGTGAGGATCGGGAGGTACGCCTCCATGGGGCGCCCGTTGAGGGTGACCACACCGGTTCCGGGGCGCATCCGGACGCGGGCGACGGCGTCCTTGCGGCGTCCGGTGGTCTGGATCAGGGGCTTGGGCACGGGCGTCCTCGGTCTCTCGGGTCTCTCGGGTCTCTCGGTTACGGGACGGGGGTCAGCCGGCCCGGCGGGCGATCGCGTACGGCTGGGGCTTCTGGGCGGCGTGGGGGTGCGCCGGGCCGGCGTAGACGCGCAGCTTCTTGAGCATGCTCCGGCCGAGCGAGCCCTTGGGGAGCATCCCCTTGACGGCCGCCTTCACGACCCGGTCGGGGTGCTTGGCGAGCATCTCCTCGAGCGTGCGCTGCTTGAGGCCGCCCGGATAGCCGGAGTGGCGGTAGTAGAGCTTCGACGCCTGCTTGCGCGGGTCGAGGTCGAGCTTGGCGGCGTTGACGACCACCACGTGGTCGCCGGTGTCGAGGTGCGGAGCCCAGATCGGCTTGTGCTTGCCTCGCAGCAGCCGCGCGATCTCGGTGGCCATCCGCCCGAGGACGGCGCCGTCGGCGTCGACCACGTGCCAGGCGCGCTCGATGTCGGAGGGCTTGGGGCTGTACGTGCGCACGGGGATCCTTCGCGGAGCGTGATCGGGCGGACCCTCCGGGCGGCGGATGCGGTGCCCGCAACGGACCGGCCCGGAAGCGACAGATCAGGATAGCGGCGCCCGCCCGGTCCCGGCAATCGGGCCCCGAACCCGGTCGGGCCGATCCCCGGTAGCCTGAAGCTCCATGACGACCTCGGCCGAACTGGCCTCCTCACCCGACGCGGCCCGTCCCACCCCGCACGAGACGCCCCCCGACCGTCGCGAGGAAGCCGACCGGGCGCTCGA
>JADLDD010000067.1 GCA_020846855.1 Acidimicrobiia bacterium
GCCCGCGTCGCCGCCGCTGGTCACCGACCCCGAAGGGCCGGTGCGGGTGCCCGTGGCGGGTGACACGGCCTGGGTCCACGACCCGGCCGTCGCCCGTGAGCGCGGCGTCTACCACCTCTACTCCACCCACGACGGCATCCAGCACCGCACCTCTACCGACCTGCAGCACTGGAAGACCGCGGCGCCGGTGTTCGACGAGCCGCCCGCCTGGCTGCGCGAGGAGGCGCCGGCGGGCAACGGCGACATCTGGGCCCCCGACGTCTCCCGTTGGGGTGGGCGGTGGCACATGTACTACGCGACCAGCGAGTTCCCGGCCGGCGCCCTACCCACCCGCAACTCGGCCATCGGCCACGCCACGGCCAAGGCCCTCGACCCGGCGTCGCCGGGGGGCGGCTGGACCGACCACGGCCTCGTGCTCCGATCGCGGGGCAAGTTCCTCGACGAGGACCGGTCCGGGTGGAACGCCATCGACCCGGCGGTGGTGCTCGACGGCCACCGGCGCCCGTGGCTCGTGTGGGGTTCCAATTACGACGGGCTCTTCCTCCAGCCCCTCGACCGTGACGGCACCCTCGACGAGTCGGTGCGGCCCACCAACGTCGCCCGCCGTGAAGGCCTGACAAACAACATCGAGGCGCCGACCATCCTCAAGCGGGGCCGTTGGTGGTACCTCTTCGCGTCTTTCGACCTGTGCTGCTTCGGGCAGAACTCCACCTACAACATCCGGGTGGGCCGCTCGAAGTCGTTGACCGGCCCCTACGTCGACCGCGACGGCCGGCCGATGCTCGAGGGTGGCGGCACCAAGGTGCTGACGGCCTACGACCACATCCGCGGCCCCGGGCACCAGACGGTCCTCCACGAGGGCCGGAACTGGTGGTTGATCCACCACTGGTACGACCCGGCGCACGACGGCCGACCCGAGCTCGCGATACGCCCGCTCGACTGGGACCGTGACGGCTGGCCCGTCGCCCGCGGCTGGTCGCCGGCCATCGCCCTGCCTCCCCCGCTCGGGGGCCACGATTGACCGGCCCGGTGTGAGTCAGAGGGCGGCGAGCTTGGCGACGCCGGTGTCGACGACCTCGGCGAGCTCCGCGGGGTCGAGCAGCTCCCCTCCGAACGCGGAGGTGGACCCCAGGCCCACGAACATGGCGAGGACGTCGCCGTCGCGCACCACCACCACGTCGGACCGGGTCCTCGCCCCGTCGCCCGTGGTCTCGAGCCGGTAGGCGAACTGGTCGTCGCCGTGGTCGTCGATCTCGATCCCGCGCAGCCGGAAGGTGGTCACGGTGTTGTCCGGGTTGGTCTGCTCCCACTCCGTCCCCACGCACGCCCCCAGCGCGCCGGCGGCCTGCTCGAACAGCGCGACGGCGTCCGTGGTGGCGGCGGCGCCCTGGAGGATCACCGGCCCCATCTCGCTCTTGGAGAACTCGACCCGGTCGGCGAGGACGACCTCCTCGAAGCGAGCCGGGAGCTCCCCCTCGGCCGCCGGGCACAGCCACTCGTCGAGACCCGGGGCGGAGCCGTCGTCGCCGGTAGGTCCGGGGCCACCCGCCGACCATCCGGCCGGGAGGTCGGCCGGCGTCAGGAGGGCGCCGCGCACCGCGTCGCGGTCCGGTAGGCCGTCGCCCGATCCCGTGGTCGTCGTCGCCGCGGAGGACGGCGTCGCGGCGCGGTCCGAGCTCCGGGTCGCGGCCTCCCGATCGGCGCCGCCGCCCTCGCCACCACCACCGCACCCGGCCGCGGCGACCGCCGTCACGAGCACCACCGCCCACCACTCCCGTCGGCGCATCCATCAACTCCCGTTCGGCCGATCCCCGTCCGCCCGGGGGATGGTCGACCCACCGCCCCGAATCCTTGAGCGGCGGGACGGGCCCCGCGGGGTCGAGATCGGGGCGAGGGCACGGGCATCGCCGTCGACGGCCGCGGTCCGGCCGGCGATGCACGACCGGCCGGACCGAGGACGAGAAGCTCTACCCCGCGGCTCGTGACCTTCTTCCCTACTGCTGGTCCGGGCATCGTCGGATCGTGGGGCGGAGAGCATCGGGAGAGAGGCTCCATGGACACCTGGCCGCAACCGCCTCGGCGCCCCGGCATGTCCGGCGCCAGCATCGCCCTCCTCGTCGTCGGGGCGCTGGTCGCGCTCGTCGGGGCCGCGTTCACCATGGGCGGTGCCACGCTCGTGTGGGCGCACACGACCCAGCGCGACAGCCGGGGCTACTACCACACGTCGACCGATCGGTTCGCGACCTCGACCTACGCGCTCACGTCGCGCGTGGACCTGGGACGAGCGCCGGGCGAGCGCGACTGGACCCCCGCGCACGCGGTCGGAACCCTCCGCGTCCGCGCTCACAGCACCGGCCCCGCACTGTTCGTGGGTATCGCACCGCAAGACGACGTCGACCGGTGGCTGGCCGGCGTCCCGCACGAGCGGGTCACGCGCGCGAACTTCGGACCCTTCCAGAGTGAGAGCACCCTCGTGGCGGGTACGGAACCGCCGTCGCCCCCCGGCTCGCAGACCTTCTGGGCGGCCTCCACCTCGGGCGTCGGGACCCGGACCCTGCTGTGGCCGACCGAGGGCGGGCGCTGGACGATCGTCGTGATGAACGCCGACGCGCAGCGCAGCGTGGTCGCCGACGTGAGCGTCGGTGCGAGGACCGGAGTCCTGCTACCGATCGGCATCGGGCTCGGCGCGTTCGGCGTGGCCCTGCTCGTCGCCGCGGGGGTGATGGCGGCGCTGGCCCTCCGGAGCCACGCCCGGCGGACCGAAGGGCACGCCACGGAGACGGCCCCGCCGCCCGGCACGTACCCGGTCCGGCTCGACGGTCGTCTCGATCCGAGCCTGAGCCGGTGGCTCTGGCTGGTCAAGTGGATCCTCGTGATCCCGCACGTAGTGGTGCTCGTGTTCCTGTGGGTCGCCGTCGTGATCATGACGGTCGTCGCCGGCTTCGCGATCCTGATCACCGGCCGCTACCCGCGCTCGATCTTCGACTTCAACGTCGGGGTGATGCGCTGGAGCTGGCGGGTCTCGTTCTACGCGGTGGACGCGTTCGGCACCGACCGGTACCCGCCGTTCAGCCTGCACCCCGACCCGACCTATCCCGCCGACCTCACGATCGACTACCCGGAGCGGCTCTCGCGGGGTCTCGTCCTGGTGAAGTGGTGGCTGCTGGCCCTGCCGCACTACCTCGTCGTCGCGTTCTTCGTGGGCGGCTGGGGCACCGGGTGGAGGGGGGACTGGGACCTCGGCGGCGGGGGCCTCATCGCCCTCCTCGCGTTCATCGCGGTCGTGGTCCTCGCCGTGAGCGGCCGCTACCCCGAGGCGATCTTCGACTTCGTGATGGGCATGAACCGCTGGTGCTTCCGGGTCCTCGCCTACGCGGCCCTGATGCGCGACGAGTACCCGCCGTTCCGCCTCGACATGGGCGGGCCCGACCCCGGGAGCGTCGCCCCCACCCCGCCCCGCGGCCCGGACCGCGACGCCGAGACCGTGCCGGTGGGCCGGTCGACGTAGCCGCACCACCGGTCCCCCCGACCCCGGATCCCCGCGGCGGGCCGTCCCGCCGGCGCGTCGCTCGGTCAGGCTCGGTCCGCGGCCGGCCCGGCGGCCCGCATCGCGTGGACCTCGATGCGGTCGATCCCGGCGACCTCGCCGGGCGGCCCGACCTCGACGGCCCATGGCTCCCCCGAGCCGGGGAGCAGGACCGAGATCGTCGCCCCACCGGCGAAGACCTCCACCGACGCGGTGTCGAGGAGGACGCGCACCTCCCGGAGACCGTCGGCCGGTGGCCGCGGGGCCCGGTACCGCGCCTCGCCCGAGCCGCCCTCGGACCCCGGCGCGGCCTCGCGGTCGACGACCCGTACCTCCACCACCTCCCGGTCGACCCGCACCTCGACCTCCGCGGGGCCTCGCCGGCCCCCGACCTCGCCCGTCGCCCCCGGAGCCAGCCCGAGCGCCACGTCGAGGGCGGGCGCCGTGACCGGCAGCGGGGAGCCGAGGTGCTCTCCCACCTCGCCGCCCGAGGCGACGAAGGAGCGCTCGCGGTACGACGCGAGCTCCCCCACCGGTTCCTGGACCAGCCGCGGGCCGTGGTCACCGACGCGCAGCGACACCTCGCGGGGGATGCTCATCTGGCCCCGCCAGCCGCCCGCCGGAAGGGCGTACACGCGGTGCCAGTTCGCCATCCAGGCGACCCAGATCCTCCGACCGTCGGGAGCGTCGGTCCAGGCCTGCGGGGCGTAGAAGTCCGGGCCGTGGTCGACCCAGAAGGCATCGCCCGCCGGCGTGAACGTGAAGCCGTCGAAGGTGCCGGCGACGGCCTGGACCCCGGAGCCGCCCGCGGGGGCGCCGTCGGCGATCGAGACCACCAGCACCCAGACGTCGGAGCCGTCCACGTCGAAGCGCAGCAAGTCCGGCATCTCCCAGGTACCGGCCTCGGAGAAGACGCCGGTGACCGTTCCCGTGCGGGTCCAGTCGACCAGGTCGGGCGACGTGTAGATCCACACGGCGTGGCCGGCGGCGAGGAGCATCACCCAGCGGCGCGGGTCGCCCGGGTGGCGGAGGAGCCTCGGGTCGCGGAAGTCGCCCTGCCCCGGCGGCGCCTCGAGGACCGGCTCGGCCCGCTTGGTGAAGGTCTCACCGCCGTCGGTCGACCAGGCGAGCGACTGCTCCTCGACCCCGTCGCGATGATGGGTGAACGCCACGACCAGGGCGCCCGGCCCGAGGCCCGCCGTGTCGCCGGCGTCGACGACCGCCGAGCCCGAGTAGACGGTGCCGCGCTCGTCGGGCGCGAGGGCGATCGGATGGTCGGCCCAGGCGACGAGGTCGGCGGAGCTGGCGTGGCCCCAGTGCATCGGCCCCCACGACGGGTCGTGGGGATGGTGCTGGTAGAAGAGGTGGAAGCGACCCCGGTGGTGGACCAGGCCGTTGGGGTCGCTGAGCCAGCCGCTCGGCGGGGTGTAGTGGGCCCGCGGGCGGCCGGGCGCCCCGGGCGCCGCGCCCGCGCCTCGCCGGGGCCCGGCCGGGCCGACCGCGCCGGCGCTCAGCCGGCCGCCCCCACCTCGGCCAGCACGGCGCGGGTGGCGGCGGCTTCGTCGTCGGTGGTGGTGAACTCGACGGCCACGAAGTCGGTGACCCCCGCGGCGGCGAACGCCGCGAGCCGGTCGGTGACCTCGGCCGCGCCGCCGATCACCGACACCTCCGCCACGCCCGCCACGCCCTCCTGGTCCATCACCCGCCGGTACGACGGGATCTCGTCGTAGCCGCCGAGGAGCTGCCCTACCAGGGAGCGCACCTCCCCGGGACGATCCGTCACGCACACCGGCACCGACGCCACGATGCGGGGTGCCGGCCGCCCCGCGCCGGCGGCGGCCGCCTCGAGAGCGGGCCGGATCACCTCGGCGACGGTGCGGGGCCCGCTCAACCAGAGCACGGTGCCGTCGGTCCGCGCCCCGGCGAGTGCGAGCATCCGGGGACCCATCGCGGCAAGCATCACCGACGGCGGCTCCACGCCGGCCGGGCGCGGGATGCGCTCCTCCACCCCGCTCCAGATCTCGCCCCGCGCGTCTATGGGGTCGCCCGCCAGGGCCGGGAGGAGGACGTCGAGGTACTCCGACACGTGCCGGGCCGGGCGCTCGAACGGCACCCGGAACCGGGCCTCGACGCCGGCCTTGTGGGCCACCCCGATCCCCAGGACCAGCCGCCCGCCGGCCATCTCCGAGGCCGTGAGCGCCTGACCGGCCAGCATCAGCGGGTGGCGGGGCCAGGTGGCCACGACCGCGGTGCCGAGCTCGATGGTCGACGTCGCCCGGCCGACGGCGCCGAGCACGGTGAGGGCGTCGGGGGCGGCGAGCTGCGGCAGCCAGTAGCCGGTGAACCCCTCGCGCTCCGCGGCCCGGGCGTGCTCGACGCAGGCGTCGACCCCGAGACCCATGATCACCTGCGACCCGCCGTGGATCCCGATCCGCACGGGGGAATCCTGCCACGCCGCCGAGGCGCGCGGCGCGGCTACGACGCCAGGTGGACGGCCGCCGCGTCGAAGGCGCCGAAGCCGTCGAGGCGCAGGCCGTCGACCTTCGGCGACGTGATCAGCCGGGTCTGGAGCTGCACCAGCGGCTTGACCGCGAACTGCGAGAGGATCGCCTTCTCGGCCTGGCCGTACAGCTCCCGCCGCTTCGACGGGGTCGCGACCTTCGCCGCGGCGTCGATGGCGGCGTCGCCGGCCGGGCCGACGCGGGCCACGTTCTCGGGCGCCCGGCTCAGGAACGCCGGCGTGAGGAACGCCCGCTCGGTGAGCGTGTCGGCGACCCAGCCGAACCGGAACAGCTCGGGCTTCCCGTTCACGAGGAAATTGGCGTAGTCCTTGGGTACGTGCGGCCGGAGCACGGCCGGGATCCCGACCGCCTTCAGCTGGCTCACCGCGGCCCGGGCCAGCGCCCGCTGCGTCGGGGATTCGTCGAAGTCGATGGCCACCGTCGGCACCTTGCCCCCGGGGAAGGCCTTGGCCAGCAGCTTGCGGGCCGCGGCGGGATCGTGGTCGCAGAGCCCCTCGCACCGCTCGCTCGGCCCGCCCGGGACGCCGGCCGGCACCAGGCCACCCATGGCCCGGACCCGCCCGCCGTACACCGACGTCGCGACCCGCCGCTCGTCGAGGGCGCGGATGATCGCCTGCCGGAAGCGGGCGTCGGCGAACTTCCGGTTCTTCAGGTTGAGCTCGTAGTAGCCGACGGCCCGGAACGGCGCCGACACGACGTCGCCCGACGGCGGGGGCGGCGGCTCGGTGGTGGTCGTCGCGACCTTCGGCGACGGCGGCGGTACGGTCAGCGCGCTGTCGGGGGTCGCCTCGTCGCGCACCAGCGGCGCCACGTCGAGATCACCCCCGGCGTACGCCTTCTCGGCCGCCGCCGCGGACGCGTAGATGCGCACCACCACCCGGTCGAGGAACGCGCGACGGTCGGAGCGGCGGAACACCACCCGGCCGCCGACCTCGACCTCGGGCCGGCCCTCGATCCGGAACGGACCCGACCCGACGGGAGCCGTCTTCGCCTTCGGGAGGCTCGACGCGGCGAGGATCCCCAAGCCCGGGTTGGCCAGGCGGCTCGGGAAGCTCGCCAGCGGCAGGCGCAGGGCGACGACCAGCGTCGACGGGTCGGGAGCGGTGATCCCGGCCAGGCCCGGCTTGGACCCCTTGCGCGCCTCCTCGTAGCCGACCACCACGTCGAGGAGGTGCGCCACCGGCGACGCCGTCGCCTTGGCCGCCACCCGGTCGAGGGTCGCCTTCACGTCGGCGGCCCGCACCGGCGTGCCGTCGGAGAAGCGGGCCCCGCGGCGGAGCGTGAAGGTGAACTTCGTCTGCTTCGGGTCGGCCTTCCACCGCGCCGCGAGCCCCGGAGCGGGTTCACCCGTGCCGGGCTCCGCCCGCACGAGCGTCTCGGAGAAGAGCCCGTACACCGTGGCTGCGCCGGGCTCGGCCGACACCGAGGCCGGGTCGAGCGAGGCGACGTCGGTGACGCCGATCCGGAGAG
Source organism: Acidimicrobiia bacterium (assembly GCA_020846855.1). Taxonomy (GTDB): domain Bacteria; phylum Actinomycetota; class Acidimicrobiia; order IMCC26256; family JADLDD01; genus JADLDD01. The sequence continues at coordinate 7,519 of JADLDD010000067.1, forward strand.
TCCCGCCGCGCCGGGGTCCGGTGGTGCCCGGCGTCCCGGAGTCGCCGCCGCTGCACCCCACCAGCCCCGCACCCAGGACGACCACGGCGGCGACCGCGGCGGTGACCACGACCCGTCCCCGGCGGCGCGCGGCCTTCCCGTCGAAGCGTGTCACGTCAGACGACCTCTCGTTCCTCGGCGAAGTGGCAGGCGACGGGATGCCCCTGCCCGCGGTCGACCAGAGCCGGAACCTCGATGGCACAGACCTCCTGCGCCTTCCAGCAGCGGGTCCGGAACCGGCAGCCGCTCGGCGGGTCGGCGGGGCTGGGCACGTCGCCCTCCAGGACGATACGCCGCCGCTGCCGTTCCCGGCGCGGATCCGGCACCGGCACCGCCGAGAGGAGGGCCTGGGTGTAAGGGTGCGAGGCGTGCTCGTAGACCTCGTCGGCCCGGCCGGTCTCCACGATCCGGCCCAGGTACATCACGGCGACGGAGTCGCAGATGTGGCGGATGACGGCCAGGTCGTGCGCCACGAGGAGGTAGGCGAGGCCCAGCTCGTCCTGGAGGTCCTCGAGGAGGTTCATCACCCCGGCCCGGATCGACACGTCGAGCGCCGACACCGGCTCGTCGAGGACCAGCAGCTCCGGGTCGCAGGCCAGGGCCCGGGCGATGCCGATCCGCTGACGCTGGCCACCCGAGAACTCGTGGGGGTAGCGGTTCGCGTGCTCGGGGTTCAGGCCCACCAGGCCCATCAGCTCGCGCACCCGCTCGGCGCCGCCGTCGCGCCAGCGGCCGTGCACCCGCAGCGGGTCGGCGATGATCGCCCGGACCGTCATGCGGGGGTTGAGGGACGCGTACGGGTCCTGGAACACGAGCTGGGCCCGGCGCCGGAATACCCGCCGCTCGCGGCCGCCGATCCCGGTCACCTCGGCCCCCGCGAAGCGCACCGAGCCGGAGGTGGGCTCCGTCAGGCCGA
>JADLDD010000068.1 GCA_020846855.1 Acidimicrobiia bacterium
ACCTCCCAGCCCCCGAAGAACGGCCCGGCGACGCTCCAGTCGCGCCGCGTGCCGTCGGCGGTGAGGACGAACGCGCCCTTGCGCGTCCCGACCAGCAGTCGTACTCCGCTCACCTCGCACCCCCCGTTCCTCGCACCGTCATGGCCGGGCCCTCGCCGTGGCCGTGGACCGCCCCGGATAACCGGATCGGTACCCCGTACGACGGGACCGGCCCCGCGATCTCATCGCGGGGCCGGTGGTTGGGGGGCAGGGGTGCGGTCGTAGGCCGCGCGGCTCAGGTGGCCGAGCCGACCTGCTTCTCGAGGTCGATCGCGGCGGGGAACAGGACGTTGTTCTCCTTGTGCACGTGGAGGTGCGTGTCGCCCTCGAGCGCGTCGAGCGCCTGGTAGGTGAGCTGGTAGGTCGCGCAGCCGTCGTCGGGTACCACGAAGCCATCCGAGATCTCGCGCATCTCGTCGAGGATCTCGCCGGTGGCGTCGTGCTCCTCGATCAGGGTGTGGATGCGCCCCTCCAGCGTGGGGTCCTCGCCGGCCACCGGGGCCGTGATCTTCGGGACCTTGCCGTCGGCCAGCTGCCGGACGGCGGGGAAGACCATCAGCTCCTCGCGGCGCAGGTGGGGCTCGAACTCCACCCGGAGCGTGGCGTAGAGGCTCTGGATCTTCGCCAGCTCGGGGTGACGGCCGCCGTGCACTTCGGCGATCTTGTCGACGAGGAAGCTCAGGCGGGGCAGCTCCTCCCACAGGTAGCGGTGGTGGGTGTCGATCACGTGGTCGGCCAGGTCCGCGGGCGCGAGGCCGGCCCACTCCGGCCGCTCGTTCGGGACCATCGACTCGGCGAGGATCGACTTGACCTCACCGATCGAGTGGCCGGCCTGGGCCACCGCGTCGGCCAGGGAGCGCTGCCCGTGGCAGCAGTAGTCGAGCCCGAGCTTCTCGAGCGGGCGGGCCACCGACGGGTGCTGGGTGACGAGGTCGCCGAGGGTGATCTGGTCGTCGATGGTCAGGTGGTCGCCGGTGGCCGTCATGGTCGTCGCTCCTGGGCTTCGTCGGGGGTCGCCGGCCGGGGTGCCCGGACGGCCTCGGGGAGATACCCCACAATATATCCAGTACGGCGCTAGAAAAATAGTGGGAATCGCCGGGCCCGGCCCGGGCCGCGCCTCCTGGAGACGGGGGGGCGGGGGTGGGGGGCCGGGATCAGGCGTCGTCGAGGCCCGCGAACTCCCGGTACGCGGCCCAGGCCCTCGGCCCGTAGACGGTCGCGGTACCGCCGTCCATCAGCAGGGCCACGCTGAGGGCCTCCGCCACCTCGGCCTCGGTGGCCCCGTGGCGGGCGGCGGCCTTGGCGTGGGCGGCGATGCAGCCGTCGCACCTCTTGACCACCGCGATCGCCAAGGCGATGAGCTCCTTGACGCGGGTGGGCAGCTCGCCCTCGGCCATGGCGCCGTCGTGCAGGGCGGCGAACCCGCTCCACGCGGACGGCGCGGCCTTGCGCAACGACCGGGTCGACTCCCGCAGCCCGGAGAGGACGTCGGCGTGCTGGCCCATCGGATGCTCCTTGGTCGGGGCGTCCGTCGCGACGCCGGTACGTCCGGTCAGTATACCCCCTGGGGTATACGAGCTAGGAGTCGGAGGGGCCCGGAGAAGTCAGTTCGGCGGCGATCGATCGGGCCCACGCGTCGACGTCGTCCCAGTCGCGGTGGTCGCCCCACTTCCCGCCCAGGGCCCGGAACACGGTCCGGCCGAGGCGACCCCAGTGGTCGGGCTCGATCGCGCCGGTGAAGGACCGCTCGCCTCGGGGCTGGACCGCGTCGCGGACCTCGACCGCGGCCTTGGGCGGGCGACGTTCCTTCATCTTGCGGGCGCGGGCCGCGATCGGTCCCGGTAGGGCGCTGCCGGTGTCGCCCACCAGCGACACGCTGAAGAGCCAGACCGGCCGCTCGGCGAGGCCGGCGGCGTGGCGCTTCGCGTACCGGGTCGCCTCGGGGAGCCAGGCCATGCTGTGGATCGCGCTGCCGAGCACCACGGCTTCGTACTCCGACGGGTCGCCGGCCTCGTCGACGGGAAAGGCCTTCGCACCGACACCGTTCTCGGAGAGGCGGGCCGCGATGCGCTCGGCCACGCCCTGGGTGGAACCGTGGTCGCTGGCGTAGGCGACGAGTACGGCCATGGGTGTGCTCCTCGGTCGGGAACGGGACGGCCCGACGATCGCGCACCCGGCAGACCGGTCGCCAGGGACGGAGGTCACGAAGCCTTCACGCCTGCTGGCCCGCGCGCGCCGTGGCGACGGCCGATCTGGCCCGCCGGGCGGAGGCGGGGGCCGCTTCGGGCCGCGGGTACTGTGCGCGCATGAGCGTGACGCAGGCGGGGCCCGAGGAGCTCGAGGCGCTGCGGGCCAAGGAGTACAACGCCACAATCTCGCACGTCGACTTCGTGCACGACGAGCTGTGGATCCTGCGGGTCCGGGCCGACGGCGGCGCCCCCGAGCACAAACCGGGGCAGTACGCCTCCCTGGCGCTCGGCTACTGGGAGCCCCGCATCGACGACGCGATGGAACCCGGGATCGAGGACCGTTTCACGAAGCTGGTCCGTCGCTCGTACTCGATCTGCTGCCGGGTCCTCGACGACGACGGCAACCTGGTCGG
>JADLDD010000069.1 GCA_020846855.1 Acidimicrobiia bacterium
CGCTGTCACAGGTGGTCAGCTCGAAGACGTCGCCGCGGTCCTGGCTGGTGGAGGTCTGCGACCAGGCGAGGGTGCGGTTGTGGCCCATCACCACCCCGGGCATGCCGAGGAGGCCGGCGCCGTACACCTCGTTCTCGGGCGTGGAGACGTGCTTCTCCCACCACTGGTTGGTCCCGTACCACGGCACGTGCGGGTCGGCGGCCAGGATCACGTTGCCCGAGGCGGTGCGCGACCCGTCGAGTACCCAGCCGTTGCTGGCGCAGCCCTGCGGCCCGCAGCCGGGCCTCCCGAGCAGGTCGTACTTCGACTGGGTGAACTGGCGGCCCATCATGGCGTAGTAGCCGACCGAGACGACGTCGACCGGGCTGACGGTGAACGCCCACGGGACGCCGTGGCCCGGGTGGGCCCCCGCCCAGTCGTTCACCCCCTTGACGAAGTTCCCGACGTACGAGCGGGTGCGCGACGGGAGGGTGGAGTAGCGATCGGCGACGGTCCGCTCGATGAGCAGGGTGCGGGCCACCTTGTCGGAGTCGCGGTTGGGCGCGGTGTCGCCCACCCGCTCGGAGAGCCGGCCCGTCACCTGCGAGTAGAGGCGCAGCATGGCCTCGTAGTGGTCCTCGGCCTGGGCCCAGCCCTCGCCGTAGGCCACACCCTCCTCGGTGGCCGAGTAGATGTGCGGAACCCCCCAGTGGTCGCGCACGATGGTCACCTGACCCCCGGCGTAGGGATTGCAGGCTGCCAACCCCATCAGGGCCACGACCACGATCGCCACCGTCCACCTGCGCATGGCTCCTCCTGGGGTCTGCGCTCCAGTTCGCGCCGGACGCGACTCAACGTAAGATCTCGGCCGTCGATCGCCAAGGCTCCTCGCGGTTTCTTCGCGCGGGGCTAACGCCGCCCTATCACCGGGTGATGAAGCTGGGGCCAGGCGCCGGACCGGAGCGGGTCGCTCCGGGGTCGCGCCGGAAGGGAGCGACGATGGCGGCCGGAGCCGAGGCAGTGGGTGGTTTCCCAGGTGGCGCGGCGGGCGTCGAGGCCGGATCGATCCCGGTCGAGGCCTGCCGGCACCCACGGCTCCTGGCCCGCCTGCGGGCCGAGCGGGAGGCCGCGGCCGACGCCATGATCGAGGCGATCCGCCGTCAGGTGCCGCTCTACGCGGCCCTGCCCGAGGAGTCGCTCGACGACACCCGCGGCATCGGCCTGCTGGGCTATCTCGCGGTGTTGGGGCTGTGGGAGCAGGGCCGCCTGGCCCGACCCGACGAGATGGCGAACTTCCGCGCCATGGCCGCCGACCGGGCCCGGCGTGCCCGGCCCCTGCCGGCCGTCCTGCGCTCCTACCGTGTGGGGGCCGTCGCCTGCTTCGACTTCATCGCGACGGCCGGCGAGGAGGTCCTCGACGCCCGCGACCTCCGATCGGTGGTCGCCACGGTGTTCGGCTTCGTCGACCAGGTCTGCGAGGTGGTCACCGAGGTGTACCTGGAGACGGCCCGCCTCGTGGAGGACCACGCCGAGCGGGCGACCCGCGTCCTGCTGGACGACCTCGTCTCGGGGCGCTTCGTGTCGGGGGCGTCGCTGGTCGAGCAGGCCGCGGCCTGCGGGGTCGAGTTCCCCGAACGCCCGGCCGTCGCGGTGATCGCCGACGGGTCGGGGGGAGCGCCCATGCCCTCGCCGCCGCCGGACCCGACCGGCCTGCCCGCCCTCGTGACGCGCGGCCACACGGTGAGGATCGTCGCCGAGGAGGAGCGCTCCGCCCTGGCCGACGAGCTCCGCCGGGCGGGTTGCCGGGCGGTGCTGGTCGACGCCGGTGAGCTCGTCGCGGTGCCGCCCGCCTACCGACTCGCCGTCGTGCTGCTCGACGTCGGGGGCGTTCCCGACGTGTTGGACGACGCCGACGCCCGCGTCGCCGGATCCCTGCTGGGCCTGCGGCCGGCGCTCACCGACGCCGACGTGGCCGCGGTGCTCGGGCCATTGGCCGGACCGGACGAGCGTCACCTGGGGGAGGCTCTCCTCACTCTCTTCGACACGGGCACCGCGGTGTCGGCCGCCCGCCGGCTCGACCTGCACCCCCAGAGCCTGCGCCACCGGCTCCGGCGTGCGCGCACGCTCACCGACCGTGACCTGACCGCGGGCTGGGACCGCTTCGCGGTCGAATCGGCGCTGAGGGTCCAGGCTTCGGGGCGGAGCCGTCCCGCGGGTACGGGCGAGGAGCAACCGCGACCGGCGACACCGGACTGACGCGCGGCGCCGGCGCGGCGGGCGCACCCGGCGCGGCAGGCGCCCCCGGCCGTGCCGCGCGGCGATCCCGCCCGATCACCGCCCGCCCGAGGCGCCGCCCGCACAGGCGCGGAGCCCTCATCGGGGCTTGACACGGGCCTGACAAGTCTCGTTCAGGATGCACCTCGTGCGAACCAGGGTCCCTCTGGTGGTCGCGGCGGCCGTCGCCGTGGTGGCGGTCACCGCGTGTTCCCACCCCCCGGCGGCGTCGCCGAGCTCGCCGTCGTCGACCGGGTCCACGTCACCGCCGACCGGCGGTCCGCCCGTGATCGCGATCGCGCCGTCGGGCCCGCCGACCCGGGCCGGGGTCCCGGTGCGCGTCACCGTCACCGGCTTCCCCGCCGAGCGGGTCGAGCTCCGCGTCGACCGCCGCGACGGGCCCCCGCTCGGCACCGACTCCTCCGAGCCGTACGACTTCACCGTCCCGCGCGAGTACCTCGGCGCCGGGTCGCACACGCGGGTCGCGGAGGCCCGCGGGCCCGGCGGCGCCCGCCACGACGTCGCCGAGCTCACGATGCCCGCGTCGCTGCCCGGCTGCCACACCGTCACCTACACACCGCCCACCGCGCCCAACCCGTACCTCGCCAACCTCTGCGTCCCCGCGTCGCCGCGCGACGTCGGCATCGTGCTCGTCCACGGCGGTGGCGGGACGCGTGGCTCGCGTGCCGGGGAGGACGCGTGGTCGCGGCGCTACCTCGAGGCGGGCTACGTCACCCTGTCGATCGACTACTTCCTCTTCGACGACACCACGCCGGCGCCCGTGTACCCCGAGCCCGAGCGCGACGTGAAGAGCGCGATCCAGTACCTGCGGCGCAACGCGTCCAACGTCGGGATCGACCCCGATCGCATCGTCGTCCAGGGCAGCTCCGCGGGGGCGCGCCTGAGCGCGGAGATGCTGGTGAGCCCCGACGACCCCTACTTCGACGGTCCGGAGCGCTGGCCCGGCGTCTCCGACCGGGAGGACGGCCTGATCGCGTTCTACGGCCCCTACGACGGCGCCCAGGCCGAGGCGCGCCGGTACTACGGCGGAGGCCGCCGCAGCCCCGACCCGGCGGTTCAGGACCGGCGGGCCCGGGCGAACTCGGTGGCGAACGCCGCCGACGCCAGCGGCCCCGCGCTGCTGTTCCAGGGCGATCAGGACGAGCGGGTGCCGGTCGGGCAGATGACCGCCTTCGCCGACGCGCTCCGCGCGGCCGGCCAGGACGTGGAGGCCCACGTCGTGGCCGGTGGCGGCCACGGCTACGACAACCCGAGGAGTGGGCTCACCCCACTCGGGGAGCAGTCGGCCCGCCAGGCCCTGGCCTGGCTCGCCGCCCACTTCCCGTCCTGAAGCCCGGACCGGGCCGGTCCGTCGGGCGCGGCCCGGCGCGGCCGGGGAGCGGGCCGGCGGCTGGGGGGCTACCGCTCGAGGACGAGCCTCGCCCCGTCAGTGCGCGGGCCGGTAGCGGTGGATGGGGAACGGGTAGCCGAGCACGACGCAGTAGACGAAGAGGAGCAGCACCGGCAGCAGGATCCCGATCGCGCCGAGGACCGTGGCGATCCGCGCCTGGGCGCGCTCCGGGTCGGGGATCGTGCCTCTCAAGGCGATACGTCCGCACGCGACGGCCGCGATCGACGCGACGACGCCGGGGACGGGCAGGAACCCGGCGAGGCTCAGCCCGAACGCGAGGCCGGCGAGCGAGGGGTGACGGTTCGAGGTCTCGTCCATGAGAGCAGCATGCCCACGGTCGGCGGCTCCGGTCGTCGCCCGCCGGGCGGAGCTTCACCTCCTCCGAAGTGATGATCCCGGTCGGCGCGCCGTCCGCCGGTTCAGGTGCCCGTTTGAGGATTCGGGGCGCGCTCGCCGACGATCCCGAGGTCGTACGCGGCGATCGCCGCCTGCACCCGGTCGCGCACCACCAGCTTCATCAGCACGTGCGCGACGTGGGTCTTCACCGTCGACTCGCCCACGAAAAGGTGGGCGGCGATCTCGGCGTTGCTCAAGCCCTGCGCCAGGAGCCCGAGCACGTCGCGCTCGCGGGACGTCAACGACTCGAACCGGTCCCGGAGCTCGGCTGAGGCCTGACGCCGACCGGTGAACTCCGAGATCAGACGTCTCGTCACCGACGGCGCGAGCAGCGCGTCGCCGGCCGCGACCACCCGCACGGCCCGGGCCAGCTCGTCGCGGGTGGCGTCCTTGAGGAGGAATCCGCTGGCCCCGGCGTGCAGGGCGTCGTAGACGTACTCGTCGAGGTCGAACGTGGTGAGGATGAGCACCTGCGGTGGGTCCCGGTCCTGTCCGACGATCTCACGGGTGGCGGCTATGCCGTCGAGGCGCGGCATGCGGACGTCCATCACCACCACGTGGGGCCGGAGGGATCGCGACAGCGCGACCGCGGCGGCACCGTCGGCGGCGTCGCCCACCACCTCGATGTCGGCGTAGCTGTCCAGGATGGTGCGGAACGCGTCGCGGACGATCGGCTGGTCGTCGACGACCAGCACCCGGATCGTCATCGGCCCGCGGTCGGGAACGCCGCGCGCACCCGGAACATCCCCTCCCCATCCGGCCCGGCGGAGATCGTTCCGCCGGCCAGCGCGACCCGCTCGCGCAGGCCCACCAGGCCGGCGCCGGGAGCGACCTCCGGTGGGCGCCGGCGGTCTACCGCGCTCTCGACCTCGACGGTCACCCCGTCGTCGCGCCGTTCGATCCGGACCCGGGCCCGCCGGTCCGCCGCGTGCTTCACCACGTTGGTGAGCGCCTCCTGGACCACCCGGTACGCCGCGGTGTCGACGGCCGCATCGAGCGCAACCGGGGAGCCGTAGGCGACGAGGTCGATCTCGAACCCCTTGGCGCGCAGTCCGTCGACGAGCTGATCGACACCGGCGAGGCACGGCAACGGGGTGGTCGGGGCGCGGTCACCGGGCCCGTCGCCGTCGCCGTCGCCGTCGCGCAGGGCGCCGATCACGTGGCGGAGCTCGGCGAGCGCGTCGCGTCCCGCTCCGGCGATGGACTCGAGCGGCGCGACGCCGCTCCCGTCCGCCGGCGAGGCGGCGGCGGCTTCGGCCTGCACGACGGCCAGGGTGATGTGGTGGGCCACCACGTCGTGCAGGTCGCGCGCCACCCGCAGCCGCTCGGCACGCCGCGCGTCGTCGAGCTCCTGGCGGCGCTGGGCCTCGAGCAGCTCGGCGTGGGCCCGCAGCTGCCCGATCAGCTCCCTCCGGGTGCGCAGGTACGCGCCGGCCAGCGGGGCCGCCACCACGACGAAGGTCGTCGTCCACCAGTCGAGCCCGCTCGAGTCGCCGGCCGCGGCCGTTCCGGCCACGGCGGCCGCGAGGGTGACGGCCAGCACCGCCGTCCGGGTGGCCCGTGCCGTCCACTCGAACACCGCGGCCAGCGCCACCATCGGCACGAACGGCAGCAGCGGGTCGGGCCAGTCGGCCGATCCGTAGACGACGGCCAGGGCACCGACCACGAACCAGACCGGGACCGGACGGCGCCGCCGCCAGAGCAGCGCGACGCCGCCCGCGACCTGCACACCCACCGCGGCGGCCGACAGGTTCGGTTCGCCGCGATCGGCACCCACGAACGCCGCCGTCGTGATCGACAGCGACGACGTGACCACGGCGACCACGACGTCGGCTCGGCCGATCCCCGACCCGATCGACGCCGGACCCGGGTGCTCCACCCCCCAAAGCTACGGCAGGCGGGCGGCGGGGTCATCCGCCGAAAGGATGAGGCGGGACCGAGAACCCGCCACCCGCCGCCCCGCCGCGCGTTGCCGAAAGGAGGCCACAGGGTGGGACTTCCGGCACTTCCGGCTCGCGGGCATCGGAGCAAGCTGAGGCCAGCGGTCGGCCCGGCCGCATCCCGACGGGAGACAAGGGGCCGGAGGTGAGACGAGATCCCGCGGCCGCGGGTACCGGCCCCGTACCGGTGGCGCCGGGCGCGTTCGGAGCGTCGGTGCCGTGACGACCATGAGGGCCGTGGTCGTCGATCGGTACGGTCCCCCGGAGGTCGCCCGCGTCGCCGAGGTGCCCCGCCCCTCACCGGGTCGCGGGGAGGTGCTCGTGAGAGTCCTCGCCGCGGCGGTGACCTCCGGTGACGCGCGCATACGGGGTGCACGGTTTCCCCGGGGCCTCGCCCTGCCGGCCCGGCTCGCGTTGGGTATCACCCGGCCGCGCCGGCGGATCCTGGGCGGTACCTTCGCCGGCACCGTCGAGGCGGTCGGCGACGGGGTCGAGGATCCCGCACCCGGGCAGGCCGTGTGCGGCATGACCGGCACCGCGATGGGCGCGCACGCCGAGTACGTGGTGGTACCGACCCGCCGGGTGGCCAACACGCCGGAGGAGGTGTCGGCCGAGGACGCGGCCGGGGTGCTCTTCGGCGGCACCGCGGCGCTCTTCTTCCTACGGGACAAGGGGTCCGTGGCGCCGGGCCGATCGGTCCTCGTCAACGGCGCGTCCGGCGCGGTGGGCACGAACGCCGTGCAGTTGGCCGAGCACTTCGGGGCCACGGTCACCGCCGTGACGAGCTCCGCCCACGCCGGCCTGGTCACCGGGCTCGGTGCCGACGACGTCGTCGACTACGCCGAGGGCGGACTCGCCGGCACCGGTCGGCACTTCGACCTGGTGCTGGACTGCGTCGGCAACCTCACGATCCCCTCCGGCCGGCGACTGCTCGCCGACGGTGGCGTGCTGGTGCTCGCGGTGGCGAGCCTGTGGGCCAACGTCCGGGCTCATGGGAACGTGGTCGCCGGGTCGGCGCCCGAACGGGCCGACGACTTCCGATTCCTCCTCGGACTCGTCGCCGCCGGCGAGCTCACCGTCGTGCACGACCTCACCTGCGACCTCGACGACATCGTGGAGGCGTACCGGCGGGTCGACAGCGGTCACAAGCGGGGCAACGTCGTCGTGCGACCCCGCCCGGGGTAGGGCGAGGAAGCGGAACGCAAGGAGGAACCGAGATGAGCACCGCCGCCACCACCACAGCCCGTCGGCCCAAGCTGCAGCCCCCTTGGTTCATCCACGCGTTCTGGCGGGTGCACCGTGGGCTTCACCGGCTCAGCGGCGGCCGCTTCCTCTGGACCACCGCGAGCCGGCGGGGCTGGGGTGCGCTTCGCCTCACGACCACCGGGCGGCGGTCCGGCAAGGAGCGGAGCGTGATCATCGGCTACATCGAGGACGGCGCGAACCTCGTCGCGCTGGCGATGAACGGCTGGGACGAGGGCCATCCCGCGTGGTGGCTCAACCTCGAGGCGCGGCCCGACGCGGTGGTCCGCCAGGCGCACCAACCGTCGCGCCCCGTGCGGGCCCGCCGCGCCGTGGGCGAGGAGCGCGACCGCCTGTGGGCGCGGTGGGCCGGGATCGACGCCGGCCTCGACGCTCTGGCCGGCAGCCGGTCGGTCGACACCCCTGTCGTGGTGTTCGAACCCCGCGAGGGCACGGCGTGAGACCCGCGCCGCGCCGGACGCCGCCGACGGCCGGGCCCGGGCGGCCGTCAGGTGCTTGACACGAGTGCGGCCGGGGCGTAGACACCCGGCCACCACCCCGGCGCGAAACGGGCGCAAACGACCGGGCGCGGTTCCGCTCGGAACCGGCCCTCCGGGGTGGCCGAGCCACAACCCGGGCCGGGGGGGTCCGGAGAAGGAGACCCGAACCATGCCGGTCCGCCGTTCGACCTTCGCCCGCTCGTTCCGTCGACTCACCGCCGCGACGGCCGCGGCCCTGACGGCCGTCGCATCCCTGACCGTGATCACCGCCGCGCCGGCCGCGGCCGCGGCCAAGGACCCGGTGGTCATCGCCACCGGCATGACGGCCGGGCCGATCTTCGAGCCGGCCTACTGGCCGCTGCGCGACCGGCTCCGCGCCGCCGGCTACACGGTCGACATCTTCACGATGCCCGACTACGGCATGGGCGACATCCACGCCAACGCGGCGAACCTCGCCGCCTTCGTCGACGGGGTGCGGGCCCGCACCGGCGCCGCCAAGGTCGACCTCATCGGTCACTCCATGGGTGGCCTCGTCAGCCGCGACTATGTGAAGAACCTCGGCGGCGCGGCCAAGGTCGACTCGCTGATCATGCTCGGCACCCCGAACTACGGCACCACCCTCGCCAGCATCGGCAGCTTCTTCTGGAACTGCATCGGGATCGTCGGCTGCGACCAGATGGCCATCGGCTCCGACTACCTGAACGCGCTCAACGCCGGCGACGACACCATCGGGTCGGTCCGCTACACCGCCATCTCGACGATCAACGACGAGCTGGTCATCCCGTACTGGAACGTGTTCCTCGCCAACGACGGCAACATCTCGAACGTCACGGTGCAGGGCCAGTGCTGGCTCCGGTTCGTGGGCCATCTCGGCCTCATCTACGACGGCGCGGTCGCCGACGGCATCCAGGACGCCCTACGCGGCGCGCCCGTCCGGCTGAACTGCTGGGCCTGGTGAGGCGTTGAGCGGTCGGGCCGGCTGAATCGGTGCGCCCGGGTCGCCGGGCGCACCGACCGGCCCACGGCGGCGATCACCGTGCGGGAAAGCGGGACCCAGGCGTGACCCGGAGGCGCTGGATCGCTCTCGGGGCGGTCGTGGTGGTCCTCGGCGTCGTCGGGGCCGGCGGGTGGTGGTGGCTGAGCCGCGATCGGGCGCGCGAGGTCACGATCGAGGAGGCCCAGAAGCGCCTCGGTTCGACCACCACCGCCGCCGCCGGGGGCCTCGAGGGCCGTCCCGCCCAGGGCGTCTACGAGTACCGGGGCGACGGCAAGGACTCGCTCTCGCTGCCGCCGCTGTCGCAGTCGCAGGGCCCGGGCCTGCCGGGCACGGTGGAGCTGCTCGACGACGGGTGCTGGACGTTCCGGATCGACTACAGCTCCAACCACTGGCAGGACTGGAAGTACTGCCGGCGGTCGACCGGCCTGATGGAGATCACCAGCCACACCTGGCAGCGGTGGCTCATCGGTCCGACCGCGCTGACCGCGCTCGCCACCTTCGAGTGCGAGGACACGCCGGCTCTCCCGGAGCCGCGGCGCCCCGGTCAGGTCTGGCGGGCCCGGTGCTCCGGCACCAACGACCGGGTCTCGGGCACGGTCGGCAACTCCGGGCCGTACCGGTTCGTGGGGATGGAGGTCATGCGCATCGGGGGCGAGGCCGTCGACGCCGCGCACTTCCGGCGCGAGCGCACCCTGACCGGCGCCCAGAAGGGCACCGAGAAGGGCGACGTGTGGTTCGCGGCCTCCAACGGCCTGCCCCTGCGCAACGAGCGCAGGATCGAGCTACGGACCGACACGCCCGTGGGCGCGTCGGTCTACAAGGAGTCCGGCCACTTCGAGCTGGTGTCCCTGCGTCCGACCCGCTGAGGCCGGCGCCGCCGACGTGCGAGCCTACGGTCATGGAATCGACCGAGCTCCACATCGAGAACCGTGACCGGGTTGTCACCGACCTCACCGGGGACGTGTCGCGCTTCTGCGCCGGCCGGGGCGACGGGCTGCTGAACGTGTTCGTCCCCCACGCCACCGCCGGCCTCGCCGTCATCGAGACCGGCGCGGGTAGCGACGACGACCTGCGCGATCGGCTGGCCGACCTCCTACCGCGCGACGACCGCTACCGGCACCGGCACGGCTCGCGCGGTCACGGCGCCGACCACCTGCTGCCCGCGCTCGTGAGCCCGTCGTTGACGGTGCCGGTGATCGACGGGACCCCCGCGCTCGGCACCTGGCAGAGCATCGTCCTCGTCGACACCAACGCCGACAACCCGCACCGGAAGATCCGGCTGAGCTACTTACCCGGCTGACGGCCGGGGGGCCGCGACGCCGGCGCCGGCGCCGGCGCGAGCGGCCCGCCCGGCGGCACGCCGGGCCCGCAACGCCGACCCGCGGCACACCTCCACGGGATCGAAGTCGAGGGGGTCGGCCGGGACCGAGCCGGGTTCGGCCAGGCGCGTGCCCATGTACATCTCGACGAGCAGCGGCCGGTCGAGGATCTCGCCCGCGCACCGCACGCCGCCCACCATCGTGCCGGCGATCCCGTGACCGGCCACGGTGTTGGCGCCCACCAGCCAGAGGCCCTCGATCTCGGTCCGGTGCGCCGGGCGGTTGGAGCCGCTCTGGGCCGGCGAGTGCTGGTACCCGTAGCTGGTGCCACCGGTGGAGTGGGTGTAGCGCTCCTGGCTGACGGGGGTGGCCGTCTCGAGGTGGACGATGCGGTCGCGGAACGGCCCGAGCACACGCTCGGCGGCGACGAGCAGGCGCTCGGTGATCAGGGCCTTGCGCTCCCGGTAGACGGCCTCGCGGCGGTAGGTGCCGCCCTGGGCCGGGCCGCTCTCGACGCCCCAGAACCCGTAACCCCGCGGGGCGAGGGTCATCACCTGGAAGTTGGTGTGCCCGGGTGGGCACAGGTGGCGGTTCCCGGGGTCCTTGCGAGAGGCGAGCGACACGTACGCGGCGCTCGCCGGCCCGGCGTCGCCGCCGTCGAGCCGGCGGTACATGCCCTCGAGGTCGTAGTCGGGGAACACGTGGTAGTTGGTGTTCGGGCCGGGCAGCTCCACGTCGACCACCACGTAGGCGCACACCAGGCCGACGGTCATCGTGGCCTGCTCCACCCAGCGGAGCGTCGGGGCCGACCAGTGCTCGCGGCCCACCAGGTCGACGACGGTGCGGCGGTGGTCGGCGCCGCTGACGACCAGGGGTGCCTCGACGACCTCCCCGCCCGCCAGGCGGACCCCGCGAACCCGGCCGCCGTCGACGACGATCCGCTCCACCGGGGCGAGGGTGCGCACCTCGCCGCCGTGGGCCTCGATCACCTGCACCAGCCGGGCCGGGATCACCTGCCCGCCCCCCTCGGGGTAGTAGGCGCCGCGCATGTAGTGGTCGACCATCAGCGCCTGCATCGACACCGCCGTCTGCGACGGTGCGCCGGCGTAGAGACCCGACCAGTGGTCGAGCATCGCCGTGGCCCGCTCGCCGAGCCCGCACGCCGCGAAGAGCTCGGCCACGGTCCGGCCGGCCCACTGGTCGAAGGTGGGGGTCGACGCGCCGGGCAGCATCCGATCGCGCGACTCGCGCGCCACCGCGTGCAGGAGGTCGAAGTAGCGGCCGATCCCGTCGGCGTCGCCGGGCAGCACCTCGATCACGCGCTCGCGGTAGGCGTCCCACCCGGCGGGCACCCTCAACTCCACGTCGGGGAACGTGACCGTGTCGAACCCGTCGGGGTCGAGGGGCCGGAACCCGACGCGGTCGCCCACGCCGAGCGCGCCCAGGATGGTGGGGAACAGGCCGCCGGGGCCGCAGTCGCCGATGTAGTGCACCCCCACGTCGAACTCGTACTCGGCACCCTGGTGACGGCGGCGGAACACCTGCGAGTTCCCGCCCGCCAGGTCGTGCCGTTCGAGCACCATCACCCGTCGCCCGGCGGTGCTCAGGCAGGCCGCCGCGGTCAGCGCCCCCGGCCCCGACCCGACGACCACGGCATCCCACTCGTCGGTCATGAGGGCTCCCTCAGGGCGATACGAGCTTCGGACGGGCGAAGGCGGCGAGCGCGTCGCGGTCGGCCTCGAGGGCGAAGCCGGCCCGGACCGCCCGGGCGACGTCGGCGTCGTAGCGGCGCTGGTAGTCCGCGCGCGACGGGTAGAGCGCCGCGATGCGCTCGGCCGGGAGCGGCTTCGTCGAGCCCAGGAGCAGGCACATCAGCCCCGCGCCGGGCCCCGGCGCGCCGCTGAGCACCTCGACGGGAACGTCGACCGGCGGCGTGCGCACACCGCCGAGGGCGATGCCGTCGTCGTCGCGCCGCAGGGCGGGGGCGGCTCCCTCGGTGGTCTCGATCCGTTCGGCGCGCGGCGGTGCCTCACCGGTGCGGACCCAGGCGTCGAGGTGGTGCAGCGCGGCCTTGGCGACCACGTGCATCGGGCCGGCGTTGATCGGCACCCCGCAGTTTGCCGCCCCGGCTATCGGGCCGAGCAGGTGCGCGTCGGCGTGGGCCGTCCCCGCGACCTCCCAGAGCCGGAACGTCGCCCGGTCGGGTTGGCGGGCCGCGAACGAGTCGAGCGGGCCGATCACGTCGCTCTCGGCCTGGAGCTCGAGGACCGGTTCGGGGCGGTCGTCGCGGAGCAGGACGGGCTTCTGCGCGCCGATCGACGTGGCCAGGTCGGCGGCCTCGCCCGGCCCGACGAGGGGCAGCGGGACCCCGGCCCGGCTGTGGACCAGGAACCCGTCGAAGGCCCGGGTGAGTGGCTGGACGCCGTTGTAGTAGGTGACCAGGGCCATGGCCGACTGCGACTCGCCCGCGGCCAGCACGTAGCGCGCCCCGGCCCCGCCGGTGACGGGGCTCCCGGCGCGCGCGGCGCGCGCGACCTGGGTGAAGATGTCGAAGGAGTAGCCGTCGCCGGGATGCTCGAGCGACGAGTAGCGCTCCGGGTCGGCGGCCTTCAGGCCCTTGCCGGCGACCCCCTCGGCTCCGGGCGGCGCCACCAGGACGGGGCCACCTTCCACGCCGATGCGCTGGGCCGAGACGCCGACCCACGTGGCCCGGCGGCGCGTGATCTCCTCGTGCATGTTGGCGTACTCGGGGTTGGCGTCGATCCCGCCGCTCACGTTGAGCCACTCCACGATCACCGTCCCGTTCGACCGGTCGGCGTCGGCGGGGCGCCGGACCACGACGCGGGTGCGGTAGGGCGCAGTGGTGGTCGTCCGGAAGCTCCAGCGGCCGTCACGGGTCAGGCCGCCCGGCGCCTCGTAGGCGGTGGCCGTACCCGACGCGACGTACTCGTGCTGCACATAGCCCTTGGGGATCTCGGTGCCGACCGCGGCGCCCATCATCGGGTGGCCGGGGGCCCGGATCTCGGTGAGCTCGGCGGCCGGCCCGGCGGGACGGGCGGTCCGGGTGCTCGGCGGGGTCGAGCCCCGGGTGTCGGCACCGTCGTCCCCGTCGTCGGAGGAGCACGCGGCTCCGACCACGCTCAACGCGAGGAACGTGGCCAGGACGGCGGCCGCCCGACGCCGACGTAGCCTCGCGGCCGATCGTGCCGTCCGGGGCGGACGTGGGACGTCGCGGTCCAGTCGTGGCATCTTCCTGCTCCTCCGGGCGGCGGATCGCGGCGCGGGCGACCACGTAACGATTGCCCGTGGCGTGCAGGCGGCGCAATCGGAGCGCGCCGAGGGTTCAGGCCCCGTGCTCAGGCCCCGCGTTCAGGCCGAGCACTCAGGCCCGGGAGCCGGCCGCACCACCGGCCTGCCCCCAGTGGGAGCGGAGGTCCTCGTCGGCGTGGCGACTGGTCTGCACCACGAGGCCGACGACCACCAGGACCGCGTACGCGACCCACCATCCCCAGTCGTCGTGGATCCGCTCCGTGACGTAGCCGTGCGTCAGGTCGACGGAATCGATCGCTCCGGTCAGGAGCATCGCGCCGCCGACGACCGCCGTCGCGCCGGCGACCGCGCTCACCAGGACGAGGAGGATGCGGGGCATGTCGGCCGCCAGGCTGACGAGGGCGAAGACGATCGCGAGGGCGAGCGCGCCCACGACGATCAGCCAGTTCCACCGGACACCGATCGCCGCCATCAGGGCCGACCCGGCGAGGAAGCCGAGAGACGCCATCGACACCAGCACGGCCACCTCGAAGTAGAGGTAGGCGAGGGTGGCGAACACGAGGGCCACGCCGAAGCCGATCAGCCACCCGACGGGCTTGGCGAGGAGTGCATCGCCGGTGATCGCCGACACCGCTCCGGCGCCGAGGCCGAAGCCGGCGAAGGCGCCCCAGACCGGGATCACGATCCGGAACGCCCAGTAGCCGCTGAAGCAGAACACCGCTCCCGCCACCAGCGCGATGAGCCCGAGCGCGGCATCCTCCATGGGCGGGGACTCTAGTTGCCCGACCCCACGGCCGATGGGTGCGGTGTGGCTCAGGACGCCGGTGCGCCGGCGCCCTCCAGTGCCCGGTCGAGGCGCGCGGCGTAGTCGCCGGCGAGGGCCAGGAGCGCGGCCCGGCCGTCACGGGCCCGGGGCCCGACGGCTGCCGAAGGTCTCGCGCGGCCAGTACATCACCGGGCCGGGAGCGCGTCCACCCTCCCGCTGCCGCGCGGCTACCGGATCGCCGGCTCCGATCCCTCCGTCCGCTCCGGGGCGCCGACCGCCCCTCCGACCGCCGTGCTCCGGAGGGGCTCGACCGGCTCGCTCCCCGACGGTTCGGCATACGCAGGCGCGGGCCGGCGGAGCCTCGACCCGACGATGCCCCCGGCGCCGGCGAGGACGATCGCTCCGATGGTGACGGTGACGGCCCAGGGCGACGGATCCGCATCCGGGCGCCGGACGGGGCTCGACGAGGGCCGGGCGGGGCGGGCCGTGGCCGGCGTCGTGATCTCGGCGCCGGGTGACGGTCCGGAGGCGGTGTCGGTCGGTGCCTCCTCTCGCGGCTCGGTGGGTTCGGCCTCGAGGTACGGGTTGGTTCGCTCGACCAGCGAGGCGATGAACCGCGCCGCGTCGGCTCCGCCGGCCGGCGTGAGGTGCAGCCCGTCGCCGTAGAAGGCCTCCGGGTGCTCGGCGCCGAACCGGTTCCAGTCGGCGACCTCCACATGGGGTGCCGCGGCCGCCCGGAGCCGGATCACCGAGTTGACGGGTGCGAACGCCCGCTGGAACCGCGGCGACTCCCGCAGCGTCAGCCAGTACACCCGGGGCACCGCCGTCAGCAGGGTCAACATGCGGTCCATCTGGGCCGAGAAGTTGTCGGTGCTCCAGGCGTCGTTGGCGCCCAGGCCCACCACCACCACGTCGAAGCGGGACGGATCGCGGGCCGCGGCGACGTCGACGCCCTGCGCGGTGTTGCGGTAGGCGTGGGCGTCGAGGGTGACCTCCCAATCCGGCAGCGCGGCGCGGAGGTCGTCGAGGGCGCCGTTGGTGGGGATCCCGGCCAGGGTGCTGTCGCTGACGACCAGCAACCGCTTCGGCGAGTTGGGATCGGGTGGGGGTGCCGGCGCGGGCCGGGACCGAGGCGCGGACACGGGCGCCGCGACGGCCCGGGGACCGGGGCCGATCGCGAAGGCCACGGCCCCCGCCAGCGTCAGCGCGGCGAGGACCGTCCTCGCCGCGCGCGTCACGGGGTCGCGGGCCGTCTCGATGCCCCGCGACGGTAGACGCCGCGCCCGATCGCTACGGGGTTCAGCGGTGGCGGTAGGCGGCGAAGCGGCGCCCGCTCAACAGGTCGAGGCGCAACGACGCCGGCCCGTCGGAGATCCTCAGGCCGGTGTCCCCGAACGCCGTCGTGCCGAACGGGTTGTCGAAGCGCCGGTCGCGGTGCAGGGCGACCTCCGTGCCGTCGACGGTGAAGGGGCCCGTCCACGCCAGGCGCATCGCACCCTCGGTCGGCGACCCGAACGTCACGTCGAAGCCCTTCGACACGCCGTCCGCCGAACCGAGGTCGGTGACCGTGATCGGCGCGGCGCTCAGGGCGGCGACGAAGGCGTCGAACGAGCCCCAACGGTCGGCGTCGCCCACCTGGCTGATCCAGACGTTGTTCGCGCCCCCGCGGGCCACGAGGTCGAAGGGCCGGGTCAGGCCGTTGGTGAAGGTCACCGACGGGTCGTGGGTGCGCCACTCGGTCGGCCGCCACGACCACAGGGCGACGTAGCCGTCGTCCTTTCGTCCGAAGGTCCAGTTCCCGACCTGGCGCACCTCGTCGAAGCGCTCGGTGGGGAAGTACGCGTGCGTGTACGGCAGGTAGTTGAACGCGTCGAGCGGCGGCCCGGCCGGTGCGTACTGCGGCGCGTACATGTTGATCACCGCGGCGCCGTGCTGGGCGCTGCGCGGCATGGTGGCCGCACCGCTCCAGTAGAGGTCCTCGTCGACCCACGACGTGCCCGGTCGCGGCTCGTTGCCGGGGTTGGTGGTGAAGACGATCGCGTCCTCGTCGAGGGTGGCCTGCCAGGCGTGGTACTGCCGCCCGAAGCAACCGGGCCGGTAGTCCTGGGCGCTGGAGAGCATCGCGTGGGGGCTGCGCCACGTGACGGTGTCGACCGAGGCCATCAGTTCCACGTTGATCTGGCACCGGAGCGCGTACGCGAGCTGGCGTGCCGCGTCGGGATCGCCACCGGTCAGGTCGGCGAGGGGCTTGAACGGCGCGAACAGGTCGTTCTTCCAGAGGTCGTACCGGTCGATCGTCGACAGGGTGAGCGGGACGACCTGCCAGGCCGTGTGGGCCGCCCGCTCCCACCAGAACGGCACCGCCTCCGGGTCGGTGTACGACTTGCCGGGGACGTCGGAGACCGGGTTCGCGGTGAGCGGCTCGTCGAGGTCGAGGGGTGCCCCCATGTGCTCACGGTCCACGAAGGTCCGGTCGCTGTGGGCCACGCGCTCGATGACGGCCGGCAGTCGGTAGCGCTCGGCCGAGGCCATGGCCACCGCGGTGGCGTCGCCGCGGCTGCGGTAGGGCGTGTCGGAGGTCCCGAAGGCCACGTTCAGCGCCCCGAACACGTCCTGGTCGAGCGCTCGGCTCTTGTCCTTCATGTAGGAGCGGCCGTGGGTGACGCCGACGTTGCCGGCGCGCTGGTTGATCGCCAGGTCGTACATGAACACGTCGAGCATCGCCGCGGCGCGCCGGGCCAGGGCCGGCTCGGCGTACTCGGTGAGGAGCAGCAGCGGCTCGATGTCCTTGGCGTAGTAGACGTCGGAGTGCCACTCCGAGAAGCCCCAGCGGGCCTTCTCGTCGAGCCACTCGGAGATCCGCCGCCGGCCGCGCTCGGCGTGCACGGAGCCCGACTCGCCGGTGATGGTGAAGGTCGTGCCGGGCAGGGCGCGGCCGGCCAGGTACTCGAGCGTGTAGAAGATCAGGCGGTGGTTCTCGGACCAGAACCACTTCTGGTCGACGATCCCCACCGGCGCCGGGTCGGTGTACCAGTAGCGGAAGCCGACGAAGCGCTGCTCGATCGCGCTGCGAAGCGCGGGGTCGAGGCGATCGCGATAGCCCCACCAGAGGGCCATCAGGCGCATCATGTCGAAGTCGCTGGTGTCCTGGAACGAGTCGATCTTGGCGAACGAGGCGGCGAAGTCGGCCGGCTTCACGACGCGGGCGTCGAAGTGGAAGCGGGGGTCGCGGCGGTCCCGGGCCAGGTGCGCGAGGACGTTCGCCGCCGACGACGGGCTCAGCACCTCGGTGGCGAAGCGCAGGTAGTCGTCCTGGCGCTCGCGGAAGCCCGTCCCGGCGTAGCCGTTGCCGGTGCCGAGGAGGCCGCCTCCGGTGGTCTCGGGCCCACCGCCCGGGGGGAACGGGAACGTGCACGCGGCCGCGACGGCGGCCACCAGCACCGCGGCCAGCAGCGATCCCGTCCGGAGCCGACCCTTGCGGTGCGCCACGCTGCGCATCACGCCACCTCCTGTAGTGGTCACCCGAGAGCTCACAAACTACGCGAAGCCCACCGCCATCGGCCAGAAGGACCCCTCAACGGGGTCGCTCCAGCGTGGCGCGGGCGGCGACCTCGTCGAGCAGGTCCCACGTCGACCGGGAGAGGGCGTCCCAGTCGAGGGCCGCCCGGCGCGCCGCGGTCGCCCGTCTCGCGCGGGCCATGGTCGCGTCGTCGAGGCCGTCGAGGGTCGCGGTGAGGTCGGCCGCGGTGCGCCCGTAGGGGATCGCGGCGTCACCGAGGACCTCGGCCAGGTACGGCCAGTCCGACGTGAGGGCCGGGATCCCGGCCGCCACCGCGTCGGCGGGCTGGCCGCTGGTCAGGTACGTACCTCCGCCCAGGGGCAGCGCCAGCACGTCGACGGCCGCCAGGCGGCGGTCGTACACCTCCCGGGGGACCTGCTCGTAGGGGCGCACGGTGATCCGCGGGTCGGCGGGCACGGGTTCCCCGCCGCCGCCGAGCACGAGAAGTTGGAGGTCGTCGCGACGGCAGGCCGCGAAGCCCTCGAGGAGCAGCCCGGTGTCCTTGCCGGGACGGGGCGCGCCCACCAGCCCGATGCGAAGGTGGCAGGGCGCGAGGCCGAGCTCCGCTTCCGCGCGGGCGCGGGCCGCGGCCCGCGCCGCCGGATCGGAGAGCGCAGCATCCATCACCGGGCCCCAGTGACCGTGCGGGACGACCCGGTGCAAGGCGTCGGGCCGGAACCGGTACCGGGCGGTCACCTCGGCCCGGCCCCATTCGCTGTGGTGGATGACCGCGTCGGCCCGCTCGGCCCACACCTGGTAGAGCTCCGTCTCGTCGGGAGCGGCGTGCGGGGCGAGGTTGTGCTGGGTCCACACGATCGGGACCCCGGCGGCGGTGATCACGTCGGCCACCCGCCGCGCGCGTCCGGCGTCGATGCCCGTCAGCCACTCGGGCCAGTGCAGGTGGAACACGTCGACCGTCGCCAACGCCTCGGTCAGGCGGCCGGGCCGGTCGAGCAGGCGGAACGGGACGAGGCGGTCGGCCACCCGGTCGCGCAGGGGGCGGTAGAGGCACTCGTGGTACGGGTCCCCGTGGATGGTGGACACGACCCGCAACTTCGGGGTGACGGACCAGCGGAAGGCGAGCGACGGTCCCGGTTCGAGCTCGACCTGGTGGACGACCGGGAGCTCGCCCTGGAAGCTCCGCCACTCCGCCAGCCCGTCGACCTCGACGGCGCGAACGGCGACCACGGCGTCGCCGGAGGCCTCGACGTGGAGGGGTTGGCCGGCCGCCTCGGGCACCAGGACCGCCACGGCCTCGGGTCGGTCGCCGCTGAGGGCGAGCTCCTCGTCGATCCGCAGGGTGCGACCGTCGACCGTGTAGCGGGCCCGGCGCCGGAGCGGGCGGGAGGGGGTGTCGGCGCCCAGCTCGGCGGCGGTGGCCGTGAACCGGTCGTGCGCGAGGTCGAGGGTGCCCGGAGCGTGCCCTAGCCCGGCCGCCCTCCCTCCGGGTGCGAACCGGTTCGTGCCGTACCAGGCCACGGGC
>JADLDD010000070.1 GCA_020846855.1 Acidimicrobiia bacterium
CCGAGGGCCATCGCGACCTGCGGCCCGAGGCGGAAGCGGAGGTAGTTGACGGGCCCGGTGACCGGAGCGGAGCCGCCGAAGACCTGCTGCGGCGGCGCCTTCAGCTCCACGAGGACCTCGGTGACGGTCTCGGGGAGCAGCTTGCCGGTGCGGATGAGGAACGGGACGCCCTCCCAGCGCCACGAGTCGATCCACGCCTCGATCGCCACGTACGTCTCCACGTCGGAGTCGGGGGCGACGCCCGGCTGGCGGCGATAGCCGTCGAACTGGCCGCGCACGACCTGGTCGGAGCGCAGCGTCCGCATCGACCGGAACACCTTCACCTTCTCGTCGCGGATCGCCTCGGCGCCCCGGCCGGCCGGGGGCTCCATGGCGAGGAGGCTCACGGTCTGGAGGAGGTGGTTCTGCACCACGTCGCGCAGGGCCCCGACCTCCTCGTAGAACCGCTCGCGCCCGGCGAGACCGAAGTCCTCGGCCATCGTCACCCGGACGGCCCGGACGTGGTTGCGGTTCCAGATCGGCTCGAGGAACGAGTTGGCGAAGCGGAAGTAGAGGATGTTCTGCACCGCCTCCTTGCCGAGGTAGTGGTCGATGCGGAAGATCGACCGCTCCCCGAACTCCCGGTGGAGCACGGCGTTCAGCTCGCGTGCCGACGCCAGGTCGCGCCCGAACGGCTTCTCGACCACGACCCGGGCACCGCGGGCGCAGCCCGCGTCGCCCAGCGCGGTGACCACGTCGTCGAAGAGGCTGGGGGGGATGGCCAGGTAGTGCAGCGGGCGCTCGGCGGGGCCGAGCTCCCGGCGCAGCGCTGCGAAGGTCGCGGGGTCGGTGTAGTCGCCGCTCACGTAGCGCAACGACGAGCACAGGCGGTCGAACGCGGCGGTGTCGTCGACGCCCCCGCCGAACGTCTCGATCGAGTCGCGGGCCCGGGCCCGGAGCTGCTCCACGCCCCAGTCGGAGCGGGCCACCCCCACGACCGGCATGTCGAGCGCGCCCCGCTTCTCCATCGCGTACAGCGCCGGGAAGACCATCTTGTGGGCCAGGTCGCCGGTCGCGCCGAAGAAGGCCAGGGCGTCGCTGCGCGCCCGATCGTCGCCGCGCCCGCGGTCGCCGGTTGCGGCGCTCAAGGCGCCGGCTTCTCCACGTGACCGCCGAACTCCCGTCGCATCGCCGACAGGACCCGGTGGGCGAAGTCGGCGTCGCCGCGTGAGGAGAACCGGTCGAACAGCGCCGAGGCCAGGACCGGCGTGGGGACCCCCTCGTCGATCGCGGCCTGGAGCGTCCAGCGCCCCTCGCCGGAGTCGGACACCCGCCCCTCGAAGTCGGAGAGGTCGGGCGACCGCGCCAGGGCGTCGGCGGTGAGGTCGACCAACCACGACGAGATCACGCTGCCCCGGCGCCACACCTCCGCCACCGCGGCCAGGTCGAGGTCGTAGCGGTAGTACTCGGGGTCGCGCAGGGGCGTGGTCTCGGCGTCGTGGGCCCGGTCGGTCCGGCCGACCCCGGCGCCGTGCAGCACGTTCAGACCCTCGGCGATGGCGGCCATCATCCCGTACTCGACGCCGTTGTGGACCATCTTCACGAAGTGGCCGGCGCCGGCCGGGCCGCAGTGGAGGTAGCCCTGCTCGGCGGCCGACGGCTCGCCCCTCGCGCCCGGGGTGCGGGGCGCGGCGTCGACGCCGGGTGCGAGGGCCCGGAAGACGGGGTCGAGGCGGGCTACGGCGTCGTCGTCGCCGCCGATCATCAGGCAGTAGCCGCGCTCGAGGCCGTAGACGCCCCCGCTGGTCCCGACGTCGACGTAGTGGATCCCGCGGGAGGCCAGGGCCCGGGCCCGGTCTACGTCGTCGCGGTAGTAGGTGTTCCCGCCGTCGACGATCACGTCGCCGGCGTCGAGGTGCCCGGCCACGTCGTCGACCGTGCCGCCGGCGACCGCGGCGGGGACCATGATCCACACCGCGCGCGGCGCATCGAGCCGGCTCGCCAGCTCGGCCGGGTCGGCCGCCCCGGTGAAGCCCTCCCGGGTGAGCGCCTCGACCGCGGCCGGCGCGACGTCGTGGACCACGACCTCGTGGCCGTGGTCCCGGAGGCGGCGGGCGAGGTTGGCTCCCATTCGGCCCAGGCCGACCAGACCGAGTGGCACAGGGGCCTCCTTCCGGCGCCGGCGGGTTCACCTCCCATCAGGCCGCGCCGCGGGGCACCACCGGACCGGGGCCGCCCGGGAGCGGCGGATCGCCGGGTCAGGGCCGGTAGACGCAGCGGGTGAAGTCGCGCTCCATCTCGGCGATGCAGCGGTTGCAGGCGTCGCAGACACCGGCCACCGTCGCGCCCTTCTCCATCCGGGCCACGAGGTCGGGCTCGCGGATGAGGGCCCGGCCCATGGCGACCATCTCGAAGCCGAGAGCCATGGCCCGCTCGATGGTCTCGAGCCGGGTGATGCCGCCGAGGAGCATCAGGGGCAGGTCGACCTCGCGGCGCACCTGGAGCGCGTGCGAGAGGAAGAACGCCTCCTCGAACGGGTAGTCGTCGAAGAAGCGGATGAACGCCTGCATCCCCAGACGGCGGATCAGCTGCTTCTCGTGGCGGGCCATCTCCTGCAACGGCGACGAGCCCCGCAGGAGGTACATCGGCGTCCGGGTGGTGTGACCGCCCGTGAGCTGGAGCGCGTCGACGCTGCCGTCGGCCTCCAGCATCCGGGCGACGGCCACCCCGTCGGCGAGCTCGAGGCCGCCCCGGAAGCCGTCGTCCATGTTGAGCTTGGCGTACACGGCGACCTTCGGGCCCGCGGCCTGGCGCACCGCCGCGAGGACCCGCCGCGGGAAGCGGGCCCGGTTCTCGATGCTGCCGCCGTACTCGTCGCGGCGGTGGTTGTTCCACGGGCTGAGGAACTGGCTCAGCAGGTAGCCGTGCCCGACGTGCACCTCGACGGCGTCGAAGCCGGTCTCCGCGGCGAGGCGGGTGGCGCGGGCGTAGTCGGCGACGGTTCGGTCCATGTCGGCGCGGCTCATCGCCCGGCAGAACGTGGTCGCGAAGGCGCTGAACTTCGCCGACGGCCCCATGGGCGCCGTCCCCGTGGCGGAAGCGGGGCACATGTAGCCGGCGTGGCCGAGTTGGACCGCGGCCGCCGCGCCCTCGGCGTGGATCGCGGCGGTGAAGCGGGCCAGACCGTCGGCCGCCGCGTCGCGCATCCAGATCTGGTCGGGGAAGGTGCGGCCCTCACCGCTGACCGCGCAGTAGGCGAGGGTCGTCATGCCGACCCCGCCGGCGGCGAACTCTCGGTGCCACTCCACGAGCTGGTCGGTGACGAGGCCGTCGCGCGACATGGCTTCGTTGGTCGCGGGCTTGACCACCCGGTTGCGCAGCTCGATCGGCCCGAGCACGAACGGCGAGAACACGCTCGGGCCGGGCGTCGGAGGGGCGGGGAACGGGTCGACGGCCATCAGCGCGGGACGGTAGCGGAACGGCCGTCCGGCGTCGCCCGCCGCACCGTGCCATCGGTCACGATGACCTCCGCGCCCGGCGTGATCGCGACCGGCCCCGCCTAACCTTCGTCGCACCATGGAGCCCGTACTCACCTGCGAGGGCCTGATCCGGCGGTTCGGTTCCCGAACCGCCGTCGACGGCGTCGACCTGCGTGTCGAGAAGGGCGAGACCTACGGCCTCCTCGGGCCGAACGGAGCCGGCAAGACCACCACCATCTCGATGGTGGCGGGGATCCTCGAGCCCGACGCCGGGTCGATCGTGATCGCCGGGCGGCCCATGTCGACGGGGCCGTCGCCGGCCAAGCGCCTCGTGGGCCTCGTACCCCAGGACATCGCCCTCTACCCCGACCTCAGCGCCGAGGAGAACCTGAGGTTCTTCGGGCGGCTCCAGGGACTGCGGGGCCGCCACCTCGACGCGAGGGTCCACGCGGTCCTCGAGCTGGTCGGGCTCAGCGACCGGTCCCGCGACCGGATCGACGCCTACTCCGGCGGGATGAAGCGGCGAGTCAACATCGCGGCCGGGCTCATCCACGAGCCGGCCCTGCTGATTCTCGACGAGCCGACGGTGGGCGTCGACCCGCAGAGCCGGAACCAGATCCTCGAGAGCATCGAGGCGCTGGGGGGCGCGGGGCTGAGCGTCCTATACACCACCCACTACATGGAGGAGGCGGAACGCCTCTGCCGCCGGGTCGGCATCATCGACGACGGCCGGCTGGTCGCGGAGGGGACCCGCCGGGAGCTCGTCGCGATGGTCGGCGAGCACGACCGGGTCGTGGTGAGTGCCGAAGGCGACCTCGACTCCCTCGCCCGGGCCGTGAAGGGGCTGCCCGGCGCGCTCGACCTCGTCCGCGGACCCGATCCCGAGCACTTCGAGGTCACCACCGCGTCGGCGCCCGGCCTCCTCGCCGCGATCGTGGCCGCCGCGCCCGGGGCGGGGGCTTCGGTGACCGGCCTCGAGGTGCGCGAGCCCGACCTGGAGGCCGTGTTCCTGCACCTCACGGGCAAGGCCCTCCGCGACTGAACCCGCCGTGGCCGCTTCTCTCGTCGTCGCCGTCACGGACCTGGTCCGGCGGATCCGCAACCGCTCCGCCCTGATCGTCGCGATCGGCGCACCGGTCGCCATGGCCGGGGTCTTCGGACTCCTCCTCGACGGTGCGACCAGCGCCCACTTCACCGTGGGCGTCGCCGACGCCGACCGCTCGGCGGTGTCGCGCCAGGTCGCGGGCACGCTTGTCGACCCCGCCGGCGGTTCGGGCGGGACCGCGGAGTCGGGTGCCGACGACCGGATCCGCTTCCGCACCTTCGCCGACGAGTCCGCGCTCCGGCGAGCCGTCGACGACGGCGACGTCGACGGCGGGGTGCTCCTACCCGACGGTTTCGGAGCCGACGCCGCCGCGGGGAAGCGGCTGACCGTGGTGGCACTGCGCGATCCGCGCCGCGCCATCGGGGGCGAGGTCGCCGCCGCGGTCGCGGCCTCCGTCGGCCACGAGGTGGCGGGCGTGGGCCTGTCGGTGAGGGTCGCCTCCGGGCTGACGGACCGCCCGCCCGGTGAGCTCGTCGACGCGGCCGGAGATCGCACGCCCGCCTTCCGGCTCGACGAGGGCGGCGACACCAGCCGCTCGATCGACGCGTCGGCGTTCTTCGGGGCGTCGATGGCCATCGTCTTCCTGTTCTTCGGCGTGGCCTACGCGCCGCGGAGCCTGATGAAGGAGAAGGAGGACGGCACCCTGGCGAGGGTGCTGGCCAGCCCCATCGCGCCCGGGTCGCTGCTGGCCGGCAAGGTGCTGGGCGTCGCGTTGCTGAGCGCCGCGGGGTTCGTCGTGGTGTGGTGGGTCACCACGGCCGCGTTCGGCGCGGCGTGGGGTCCGCCGGCCACCGTGCTGATCCTGATCGTGGCGACGGTCCTCTCGATCAGCGGCGTCTCCGCGTTCGTGTGCGGACTGGCGCGCACCAACGAGCAGGCCGACACCTACACCTCGGCGGTGACCTTCGTGCTCGCCCTGCTGGGGGGGAACTTCGTGGGCCCGGCCAACGCGCCGCCGCTGCTCCAGCGGCTCTCCCTCCTCACGCCCAACGGCTGGGCGTTGCGCGGCTTCACCGCCGCGGCGGTCGACGGCGCCGCTCCCCACGAGGTGCTCGGAGCGATCGCGGTGCTGCTGGTGGTCGGGGCGGCGTTCGGGGCCGCGGGTTGGGTGCTGGTGGGCCGCCGGGTGGTCCAGGGATGACGGCTCGGGCGACGGGACCGGGCGCATGAGCCGTCTGCGGCTCACGCTCGCCTTCACGGGAGTGGTCCTGCGCCGTCTGGCGCACGACCGCAGCGCGCTCTTCTTCATGCTCGTCCTGCCCGTCGGGGTCATCGTGATCGTGGGGTCGACGTTCGGGGGCACGCAGCAGGTCAACATCGGGGTGGTCGACCGGAGTGGAGGTCCGGTCTCGGGCGCGATCGTCGCCACGCTGGATCGGTCCGACGGCGTGAAGCTGCGGACCTACGACGACGCCGAGGAGCTCGACGCCGCCGTGCGGCGCCGCGGCGTCGACGCCGGCCTGGTGCTGCCCGCCGACCTCGACGCCCGGATCGGTGGCACCGAGCCCTCGACGCTCGTCTTCACCGCGCTGCCCGACAACGCGGCTTCGGCGACGGCCCGGACGGTCGTCGACGGCGCGCTGGCCGCCGTCGGGACCCCGATCGAGGCCGCGACCTTCGCCCGGTCGGCCGGCGCCGGCGGCTCGTTCGACCAGGTGCTGACCGTGGCCCGGAGGATGGAGGGCGCGTCCGGCGCGACGGTGGAGAAGGTCGATGTCGGGCCGGGCCGCAAGGCGGCGCTCAGCTCCTTCGCCCTCACCGTGCCCCAGAACCTGGTGCTCTTCGTGTTCATCACCGGCCTGGCGTCGGGCTCGGCGCTGATCCGGCTGCGAAACCTCGGGGTGCTCCGCCGGTCGATGGCCATGCCCGTGTCGGCGCGCCAGGCCGTCCTCGGGGTGGGCCTGGGCTGGTTCGCCACCTCGCTGCTCCAGTCGCTGATCATCGTGGTCATCGGGGCGGTCGTGTTCGGCGTCGACTGGGGCGACCCGCTGGCGGCCACCGCGCTGGTCCTCGTCTACTCCCTCGTCGGCGCCGGAGCCGGGCTGGTCATCGGGGTCGTCGGCCGCGACGAGGACCGCACCGGAGCCATCACCCCCATCGTCGGCATCGTCCTCGGGGCGCTCGGCGGGTGCATGGTCCCGCTCGAGGTGTTCCCCGACACGATGACCACCGTGGCCCACGTGGTGCCGCACTACTGGGCGATGGTCGCCTGGCAGAAGGTCGTCTTCGACGGCGCCGGGATCGGGTCGATCGTGCCCAGCCTCGCCGTCCTCGGCGGCCTCGGGGCGGTGTGCGTGGTCGTGGCCGGGGCGAGTCTCCGCCGCGACCTGGTCGGCGCCTGACGGCCGGAGCCGCGAATCGGGCGGTGCCGGGCGGCCCGCCGTCCTCGTTCCGGGGGGAGCGTCGTCATGGTGACCGGGTGAGGGCGCGGAGCTTGCGGAGGCCGAGCAGCGGGCCGGCGTGGGCGTTCGAGTTCATGACCGGGAACTCCGCCATGGGTGTGGCCGGATGCACGTACGTCTCCCCCGGGCGGTCGCCCATCCGGCTGTTGCGGGCGTCGGGACCGCTCCACTGCCCGTACCAGATCCTCGGGTACGCGGCCTGCTGCCCGGCGAACGACAGGCGCCGCAGCAGGGCCTCGGCCCGCGGCGGGTCGTGGAGGGCGTAGGCCCACGCGGCCAGGCCGCCGAGGGCCGCCCACACCCCGCCGTTGCAGTCCCACCCGTCGGCCAGCATGCCCAGGCGGACGGGTTGCGGGCGGTCGAGGATGGCCGGGCCGATCGGCGACGGGTCGTCGCACCGGCCGGCGACGGTCGCCACCAGGGCGGCGCGGCGGTTGCGGGACCCGTGCCCGGCGATCAGAGGCCAGAGCTGCGCGTCGAGGAAGCAGGCCGTCTCGCCGATCGCGCCGCCGCGCCCGTCGTAGCCGCGCCGGTACCACTCGCCGGTCCACGCCCGCTCCAGGGCGCGGTCGAGCTCGCCGGCGAGGTCCGCGCACCGGCGGGCGGTGGGCGGGTCGAGCGCCTCCAGCACCCCGGCGGCCATCGGGAGGACCGCCAGGGCCATCCCGGTGTTGAACGCCGACTCCCCGTGGCGGTGGAAGGCGCGGCGGCGCCGGACCATCAGCGAGATCGGGTCGGCCCAGTCGCCGCTGCCGACCCGCAGCAGCCCGTGCGGCCCTCGGCCCACGTGCCGGTCGAGCGCCGTCGCTGCCCCGACCGCGACCTCCCCGACCGACGGCCGCCACCCGCCGTGGCTCCGACCCCGCGGGCGGGCGCGCTCCTCGAGCACGGCCGCGTCGCCGGTGGCCGCGAGGTACTCGGCCACCGCCCACAGGTAGAAGAGGGGAAGGTCGGTGGGAGCGACGTGGACGCCCCCGGAGAGCGCAGCCCCGTACCCGGCGTGGGCGTAGGCGAAGGTGCCGTCGGGCCGGGCCATGGCGGCCATGGCCACGAGGGCGCCGCGGGCGGTGGCGGGGTCGGGTCCGGCGAGCGCGGCCACCACGAACGCCTCGTCGCGCACCGCGCCGTGGATCCCGTGCACGAACGCGTACGCCGAACCCTGCATCACGAACGTTCCGTCGATCCACGGGTCCGGCACCCGCAGGGCCCGCAGCTGGTGGACGTGCCACTCCGCCTCCCGCGCGAGCTGCGGGTCGCCGATCGGATCGCGTGAAGCCGTCCGAGGTGCTGCCGTCTCCGATCCGAACGCCGGTTCCGGCCCCGGTTCCGGCCCCGGTTCCGGCCCCGGTCCGGGGACTGCGACTCGGTTCGCGAGCAGGGGATCGTCGAGCGCGAGGGTGGCGGTGGCCTCGTAGCGCGCCGCATCCACCGGTCCGAGCCCGATCCGCAGCCCGCCGTCGACGGCGTAGAGGAGGACCCCCGGGGGCGTCGCCCCGAGCGCCAGGACGGCCGCGGGGGGCACCGTGAGCGCGAGACGCGGCCCGCGGGGGCGCCGCCGCGCCGGACGGGGCGCCCACCGAGCCGTCCGGGCGAACGGGGCCGCCGGGGGGTGGGCGTCGACGGTGAGCCGCAGTGGGTGGCGGCGGCCCACCAGCGCGCGGGCGGCGTCGGTGAGCGACCGGGCCGCGCCGCTGCCGGCGAACATCGCCCGCCACAGCCACCGGTCCGAGCCGCGGTGGGTGGACGGCACCGGCACCGGTCGCGACATCAACGGGGCGGGGACGATCGGGAGAGCGCGCAGGTCCCACCGCTCCTCGATCGTCACCGGGCGGTCGGCGCTGACCGCCCAGTGGATGCCCAGGCTCGCCGACGCCGGGTCGGCCGAGACCGTGCGCTCGACGCGGACGGGACCCTGCTCGAAGGTCCAGGTCGCGTGGTCGACCCCGAACCGGACCTCGACCGCCGTCACCTCGGAGCCGTCGACGAGAAGGGGAGCGGTCCGGTCGGCGAGCCGCACCATCCCGCCGGCGGTGGCGTGGAGCGAGATCCGCCCCGAGACGTGGGCCAGCGCCAGCAGGCCCGGGGCGCCCACGAGGTGCCACGGATCCGGGGGGCCGATCGCGGGCCGCACCGCGCCCGCCCCGGCGGCCGCGGCGTCGACGACGAACACCGGGCGGCCGTCCTCGCCGTCGGCCCATGTGCCGAGGCCGGCCCGGGTCCGCCCGCCGGCCGCGCCGGAACCGCCGTCACCCATCGGCACAGGTTGCCAGGGCCGTCGCCCCGGGCGGGAGGTTGCCCATCCCGGCCGGGGGTCCGGACCCGCGGTCGATCCCGCCCCGCGGGTCAGTGAGAGGCGATGGCGCGGGTCGCGGCCCGGGGGGCGCGCCGAGGTGGGTACCGGCCGCCCGCCCGGAGGAGCCGGAGGACCCGGCCCCGCTGGCCGCGGAACGGTTCGAGCAGCTCGAGCATCCGGGCGTCGTCGGCGGCGCGCTCGCCGGCCAGGTTCCACGCCACCAGGCGCGGGAGGCCGAAGTCGCCGGTGACCACGGTGTCGGGGTCCCCCAGGGCGGTGGCCGCGGTCTCGGCCGCCGTCCACGGCCCGACGCCGGGCAGCGAGGCGGCCCGGGCCTCGAAGGCGGGCGCCCCGAGCGCGACCAGGTGCTCCAGCGCCGAGGACCGCGCCGCGACCGTGCGGACGAACTCGGCGCGCCGGCGTTCGATCCCGGCCGGGTGGTAGGAGGGGTAGCGCAGGCCGGCGAGGCGCTCGGGGGGCGGCGGCAGTCGCACCTCCCGGTGCGGGCCGGGCGCGGGTTCGCCGAAGCGGTCGACCAGCGACGCGTACGACCGGTAGGCCTCGACCGACTGGACCTTCTGCTCGATCACCACCGGGACCATCACCTCCACGACCGGACCGGCCCGACCGAGGCGCAACCCGGGCAGGCGACGCCGGAGGTCGGCGACGACGGGGTGATCGGTCACGAGGTCGTCGGGGCGGTCGTGCTCACCGAGCAGGTCGGGGAGCCCGTCGAGGGCGTGATCCGCGCCGGGGCCCCAGGCCGTGGCCTCGGCCCGGTCGCCGCGCACGGCGATGGCGAGGGTGGCCGGCCCGGTGGGCGTGCGGGTGGCGCGTAGGGCCTCGGCGGGCGCGAGGCGCAGGCACCGGTCGTGGGGGCCGCGCCGGAGCCGCCCGAGCGTGAGCGCCAGGTCGAGGGGGCGGGAGAGGCGGAGGGTGCGGTGGCGCGCCGGCACCCCCCGATTGTGCCCGGCGTGGGCGGGCCGGCCCGGGCCGCGGCAGGATGGCCGGTGGGCAGCAGACCGCGAGCGCAAGGAGGTGTGATGGCCGGGAACCAGGAGCGTGGGCCGTCGGCCGGGGCGGGTGTGACGGCCGGCGAGGAGTGGGCGGCCCTGCACCGGCTCGCCGAGGCCGCCCGGGCCACGACGCTGCGCGACCTCTTCGACGCCGATCCCGACCGGGCGGATGCGCTCACCGTCGAGCACGACGGCGTCACCGCCGACTTCTCCAAGCAACGGGTGACGGGGGCGACGCTCGCCGCACTCGTCGCCCTCGCGGAGCGGGCGGGGCTCCGTGAGCGGATCGACGCCATGTTCGCCGGCGAGCACATCAACACCACCGAGGACCGCGCCGTCCTCCACGTGGCGTTGCGCGCCGAGCGGGGCACGCATCTCGTGGTCGACGGGCGCGACGTGGTGGCCGAGGTCCACGAGGTCCTGGACCGGATGCGGTCGTTCAGCCGGGCCGTTCGTGACGGCACCCACACCGGCCACACGGGCCGGCGCATCCGCAACGTGATCAACGTCGGCATCGGCGGCTCCGACCTCGGGCCGGCGATGGCCACCACCGCGCTCCTCCCGTACACCGACCGCTCCATGCGGTTCCGGTTCCTCTCCAACGTCGACGGCGACGAGGCGTGGGAGGTCCTGCACGACCTCGACCCGGCCGAGACGCTGGTGATCGTCTCGTCGAAGACGTTCACCACCCTCGAGACCGTCACCAACGCCCGGACCGTCCGGCGGTGGCTGGTCGACGGCCTGGGCGGCGACGAGCGGGCGGTCGCCGCGCACTTCGTCGCCGTCTCCACGAACGCGGCCGAGGTCGCGGCCTTCGGCATCGACACGGAGAGGATGTTCGGGTTCTGGGACTGGGTCGGCGGCCGGTTCTCGTTCGACTCCGCCATCGGCCTGTCGCTGATGATCGCCGTCGGGCCCGACCACTTCGACGACCTCCTCGCCGGCCTCCGCTCGATCGACGCGCACCTGCGCGACGCCCCGTTCGAGCGCAGCCTTCCCGTCCTGATGGGGCTGATCGGCGTGTGGAACATCGACTTCCTCGGCGCGTCGACCCACGCCGTGCTGCCGTACTCGCACCACCTGGCCCGCTTCCCCGCCTACCTCCAGCAGCTGGAGATGGAGAGCAACGGCAAGGCGGTGACCCTCGACGGCTCGCCCGTGGGGTGCGCGACCGCACCCGTGGTGTGGGGAGAGCCCGGCACCAACGGCCAGCACGCCTTCTACCAGCTCCTGCACCAGGGGACGGTGGTGGTGCCGTGCGACTTCGTGGCCTTCGCCCACCCGCAGCACGAGGAGGGTCGCCACCACGACCTCCTCCTCGCCAACTGCTTCGCCCAGAGCGCGGCCCTGGCGTTCGGGCGCACCGCGGAGGAGGTGGCCGCCCGGGGCGCCCCCGCGGCCCTCGTGCCGCACAAGGTGATGCCCGGCAACCGGCCGAGCACCACCCTCCTGCTCGACCGGCTGACCCCCTACACGCTGGGGCAGCTCGTCGCCCTCTACGAGCACAAGGTCCTCACCCAGGGGGTGATCTGGGGCGTCGACAGCTTCGACCAGTGGGGCGTGGAGCTGGGCAAGGAGCTGGCGGGGGCCATCGTGCCCGACCTCGAGGCCGAGGGCGCGCCGGCCCTCGGTCACGACGCTTCCACCGACGCCCTGGTGGCCCGCGCCCGGCGCCTCCGCCACGCCTGACGTCGGCGCGGGAGCAAGAGGGGTCGCCAGGGGCGCCACTACGATCGGGGTGTGCCCCGCATCGCCTACCTGGGGCCCCCCGGGACGTTCTCCGAGGAGGCCCTGCTCACCCAGCGCGACCTCGACGCCGAGCGCGTCCCGGTAGCGTCGATACCCGAGGTGATCGCGGCGGTCGAGCACGGCGACGCCGACCTCGGCGTGGTGCCGATCGAGAACTCGATCGAGGGGCCGGTCACCGTCACCCTCGACCACCTCGCGTTCGAGTCCGAGCTCCTCATCCAGCGCGAGATCGACCTCCCGATCCGGCTGAACCTCTGCGCCCGGCCGGGGGTGGCGATGGCCGACGTAGCCCGGGTCCTGTCGCACCCGCACGCGCACGCCCAGTGCCGCGACTGGATGCGCTCCAAGCTGCCCGACGCCCGCATCGAGACGGTCAACTCCACCGCCGAGGCCGCCCGCCTGATCGCCCGCAGTCGCCGCCGCGACCAGGCCGCGGTGGGCACCGCCTTCGCGGCCGAGCTCTACCGGCTCGATGTGCTCGCCGCCGGCATCGAGGACCACGCCGACAACATGACCCGCTTCGTGCTGGTCGGCGACGGCATCCCGGCCCCGACCGGCCACGACAAGACGTCGATCGTGTGCTTCCAGCGCCACGACCGCCCCGGTTCGCTCCTCGCGATCCTCCAGGAGTTCGCGGCCCGGGCCGTGAACCTGACCAAGCTCGAGTCGCGGCCCACCAAGCGCAGCCTCGGCGACTACTGCTTCTTCATCGACTTCGAGGGCCACCTCGCCGACGAGGTGGTCGCCGACTGCCTGCGGTCCCTGGCCGGCAAGCAGGCCCGGGTCAAGTTCCTCGGTTCCTACCCGGTGGCCGGTGAGGAGGAGGCCCGGGCCCGCCGCCGCGCCGCGTCGCGGGCGTGGCGCCAGGCCACCGCCTGGGTCGACGACCTCCGCCGCCGCGTGCGGCAGCCCGGCGAGCCGTTCGACACCTCCGGGCGGCCCGCGCCGTCGACCGGGCCCGACCCGTCCGCCCCGCCCATCCCGTCCACCGCACCCGTCCGGGAGCTCCCGTGATCGACCTCCGCCGCCTGCGCGACGACCCCGCCTACCGCGCCGGCATCGAGCGCAAGCGCGTCGCCGACGGCCTGATCGACGACGTCCTCGCCGCCGACGACGCCCGCCGGGTCCTCGTCGCCGAGGTCGAGGCGCTCCGGGCCCGCCAGAACGCGGCGTCGAAGGAGATCGGCCGCTCGACGCCCGAGGAGCGCCCGGCGAAGATCGCCGCGGCGAGCGAGCTGAAGGACGAGCTGGCCGCGCGTGAACCCGACCTGGCCGCCGCCGAGGCCCGGGCGCGGGAGCTGGCCCTGCACCTCCCCAACCCGGCCGACGGGTCCGTCCCCGACGGCGGTGAGGACGACGCCGAGGTCCTGCGCACCGTCGGCGACGAGGTCGCCGCGCCCCCGCTCGACCACGCCGCGTTCGGGGAGGCGATGGGCTGGGTCGATTCCGAGCACGGCGCCGCCACCAGCGGCAGCCGCTTCGCCTACCTCCAGCGCGAGGCCGTCATGCTCGAGTTCGCGCTGGTGCAGTGGGTCCTCGGCCGGCTGGTCGCCGAGGGCTTCGTGCCCGTGGTGCCGCCCGTGCTCGTGCGCGAGCAGGTGATGGAGGAGGCGGGCTTCTTCCCGACCGACCGCCACCAGGTCTACGAGCTTCCCGACGACGGCCTGTGCCTGGTGGGCACGGCCGAGGTGCCGCTGTCGGCGCTGCACCGGGGGGAGATCCTCGCCGCGGATTCGCTGCCCCGGCGCTACGTGGGCTTCTCGAGCTGCTTCCGCCGTGAGGCCGGCACCTACGGCAAGGACACGCGGGGCATCTTCCGGGTCCACCAGTTCGACAAGGTCGAGATGTTCTCCTTCGCCGAGCCCGACACCTCCTGGGACGAGCTGGAGCGGCTCCTGGCGTGGGAGGAGTCGATCGTCGCCGACCTGGGCCTGCCGTACCGGGTGATCAGCTGCGCGGCGGGCGATCTCGGCCCGGCGGCGGCCAAGAAGTACGACATCGAGGTGTGGCTGCCGTCGGAGGGCCGCTACCGGGAGCTCACCTCGTGCTCCAACTACCTCGACTTCTCGGCCCGGCGCCTCGAGACCCGGGTCCGGGGTGGGAGCGGCACCCGACTGGTGCACACCCTCAACGGCACCGCCTGCGCCGTGGGTCGCACCCTGGTGTTCCTCGCCGAGCACCACCAGGACGCCGACGGCTCCTTCACGGTCCCCGAGGTGCTGCGCCCGTTCCTCGGCTTCGACCGGGTCGACCCGCCCGCGTAGGCGGGCGGGTCCCCCAATGGGTCGGGGGCCCGATCGCCCGGAGCCCCCGGGACCCGGGCCGGCGGCTCCGGGTTAGCCTGAGCGCCCCGGGAGGGATGCCGGAGCGGACGAACGGGGCGGTCTTGAAAACCGCTGGGACGCGAGTCCCCGTGGGTTCGAATCCCACTCCCTCCGCGGTATCCGGGCCGCGACGAGCCAGGAGGTCGGATGTACATCGGCTACACCCCGGCGCTGGAGGAGCTGCGCGACGAGCTGCGGGCGTACTACGCGAAGCTGCTCACCCCCGAGATCGAGCACGAGCTGGCGCTCGCCGAGGGCGTCGGGCCGCTGCCCCGCCGCATCTGGAAGCAGATGGCCACCGACGGCTGGGCCGGTATCGGATGGCCGGTCGAGTACGGCGGCCAGGGCCGCACGCCTATCGAGCAGTTCGTGTTCTTCGACGAGTCGATGCGGGCCGGGGCCCCGGTGCCGATGCTCGCCATCAACACCGTCGCCCCCACGATCATGCGCTACGGCACCGACGAGCAGAAGGCCGAGCTCCTGCCGGCCATCCTCGCCGGCGACCTGCACTTCGCGGTCGGCTACACCGAGCCGCAGGCCGGCACCGACCTCGCCGCCCTCACCACCCGGGCCGTCCGCGACGGCGACGAGTGGGTGATCAACGGCCAGAAGATCTTCACCAGCCTCGCCACCGACGCCGACTACATCTGGCTGGCGGCCCGCACCGACCCCGACGTCCCCAAGCACAAGGGCATCTCGATCTTCCTGATCCCGCGCCAGACGCCGGGCGTGAAGATCGAACCGATCCGGAACTTCGGCGGCCTCAACACCAACATCACCTACTACGAGGACGTGCGGGTCCCGGTCGGCAACCTCGTGGGTGAGGAGAACCTCGGCTGGTCGCTGATCGTGAACCAGCTCAACCACGAGCGGGTCACGCTGTGCTCGTCGGGGATCATCGAGCGCCAGCTCGACGACGTCCTCGAGTGGGCCCGCACCACCCACCTCGCCGACGGCCGGCGCGTCGTCGACCAGGAGTGGGTGCAGCTCAACCTGGCCCGGGTCCACGCCAAGCTCGAGTTCCTGCGCATGCAGAACTGGAAGATCGCCTACGACGCGACGCTGGGCACGCCGCTCAACCCGGCCGACGCGTCGGTGACCAAGGTCTTCGGGACCGAGCTCTACATGGAGGCGTTCCGCCTCCTGATGGAGGTCATCGGGCCGCGCTCCACGGTGGCCGAGGGTTCGCCGGGCGCGGTGGTCCACGGGCGCCTCGAGCGGCTCCTGCGGACCATGCACATCCTCACGTTCGGTGGAGGCGTCAACGAGATGCAGCGCGACCTGATCGCCGTCTTCGGGCTCGGCATGCCGGGAACAGCCCGATGAGCGCGGAGGGCGGTGCCCCGCCGCTCAACATGGACTTCGGCCTCTCCGAGGAGCAGGACGCGCTGATCGAGGCGGCCCGCACCGTCCTCGAGGGGCGGACCGGCATCGAGCGCCTCAAGGAGTGCGACGCCTCGGAGCGGTGGTACGACCTCCACACCTGGGCGGCGCTGGCCGGCGCCGACGTCCTCGGCGCCGCGGTGCCCGAGGCCGACGGCGGCCTCGGCTACGGGATCCTCGAGCTGTGCCTGCTCCTGGAGCAGGTGGGCCGGACCGTGGCGCCCGTCCCGATGGCCGCCGCCCTGGTGTCGTTCGGGCTCCCGGTGGCCCGGCACGGCACCGGGGAGCAGCGCGCCCTGCTCGGCAGCCTCGCCCGGGGCGAGGTGATAGGCACCGCGGCGCTGTTCGAGCCGGGCGGGGAGGTCGAGGCGCCCACCACGACCGCGGCGCGAGCCGGCGACGACTGGGTCATCACCGGTCACAAGGAGCTGGTCCCCGCGCTCGGCGTCGCGTCGCACGTGATCGTGCCCGCCGCCGTCGACGACGAGATCGGGGTGTTCATCGTCGAGCCGGGCGCCGCCGGGGTGACGGTCGAGCGCCAGCACGTGCTCGGCCTCGAGCCCCACTTCGTGCTCCGCCTCGACGGCGCCCGCGTCGCCGACTCGGCCCGCCTCGGGGAGCTCGACCAGGGCCGGTCGATCCTGCGGCGCACCTACCAGGAGACCCTCGTCGGCCTGGGCGCGGTGGCGGCCGGCGTCACGGCGCGGGCGGTGGAGATCACCGCCGCTTACACCTGTGAACGGGAGCAGTTCGGCCGGCCGATCGGCACGTTCCAGGCCGTCGGCCAGCGCCTCGCGGACGCCTACATCGCGGTGCACGGCGTCCGCCTGACGATGCTCCTCGCCGCCACCCGCCTGGCCGAGGGCCGCGACGCCGCCATGGAGGTGGCCACCGCCAAGTACTGGGCCGCCGAGGGGGCGCACATCGCCGGGCACGCGGCCCTCCACGTCCACGGCGGCGTCTCCATCGACCTCGACTACCCGATCCACCGCTACTTCCTGTGGGGCAAGCAGATCGAGATGACCCTCGGGGGCGCCACCCCGCAGCTCCGGGACCTCGGCCGGTTGCTGGCCGACCCCGTCGCCTGACCGTGCCGGTCGCGGTCGTTGGCTGAGGGGCGCCGCGGCGCCCGGGCCGCGATCTTCGACCTCGACGGGCTGCTGATCGACTCCGAGCCGATCTGGCGGCGGGTCGAGGTCGCGGCGTTCGCCGCCGAGGGCGTCGCGCTCACCGACGCCATGTGCGCGACCACGATGGGTTGGCGCCTCGACGCCGTGGTCGCCCACTGGGCCCGCCGCTTCGACCTCACCGGCGCGGCGCGTGAGCGCCTCTCGCGGGGGATCGTCGACGGCATGGTCGCCGAGGTGGCGGCCACCGGCGAGGCGATGCCGGGGGCGGCCGCCGCGGTCGAGCGCTTCCACCGGCGGGGCTTCCTCATCGGGGTCTGCTCGTCGTCACCGCCCCCGGTGATCGAGGCCGCGCTCGGGCGGCTCGCGCTGCCGGTGCCGGTGGCCGTCGCGCACTCGGCGTTCGACGAGGCGCACGGCAAGCCGCACCCCGCCTGCTACCTGACCACCGCGGCCCGCCTGGAGGTGGAGCCGTCGACCTGCGTGGCGCTGGAGGACTCGCCCGCCGGGGCGATCGCCGCCGCGGCGGCGCGCATGGCGGTGGTGGCCGTCCCCGATCCGTCGTTCCACGACCCCGAGGCCTTCGCGTTCTGCGACGCGGTCGTGGGCCGCCTCGACGACGTCGACTACGACCTCGTCGACCGGTTCGCCGCCCGGACGGCGGGAGCCGGGTGAGCGGGCCGGATCCCCGGGATCGACCCGGTGGCGGGACGGGTAGCCTCACGCCCGTGCCGGACGCCGACGACCACGCCGACG
>JADLDD010000071.1 GCA_020846855.1 Acidimicrobiia bacterium
AGACGCCAACTCGTCGCCGCCCTCGCCACGATGCTCCCGGCCGACGAGGAGGTCGTGGAGGCCGGCCGCGCCTGGATGGCCGACCGCCGGCCGGGCGTCCCGCTCGCGTTCACGGGCCGTGCCCCCTACCTGGCGGCGGTCACCGACCGGCGGTTGGTGGTGTTCGACCGCCCGCGCCGCGGCCGTCCGGTGCTCGAAGCCGACCTTCGCTTCGCCCGGCGCTTCGCGGTGCTCGAGCTCGGTTCGGTCCGCCGCTGGACACCCCTGATGCAGGTCCGCGTCAAGCTGCCCGACGACGACCGCGAGGTCGTGATCGAGCTCCGGCCCCGCGACCGCCCGCTGGGCCGTGCGCTGGTCTCGGCATTCGGCGCGGCCGTGGCCCCGGCACCCGGGGCGGTGCCGTCGGAGACGCCCGGCCGGGAGGCCGAGGTGAGGCAGGCGCCCGGCAACCCGCATGACGCCACCGACGAGCTCGACGATCTCGACGCTGCGTCCGGCGGGCCGGGCGCCGGCGAGGACGGCGGCTCGGGTCCCGGCGAACCGATCCCCCCCGACGGAAGCGCCGAGCGACCCGAACCCACCGGGCGCGGTGCCGGGGCACCCGGCACCGGCGCCACGCCGGCCGACACCCTCCCTCCGGCCCTGCCCGATCCGCGCCCGCCCGCCGACACCCCGTCGCGCACCCGGCCGCTCCCGCCGGCCCCTCCCGGGTGGGCCGCCACGCCCGGATGGTCGATCACCCCCGGATGGTCGATGACCCCGGGATGGTCCGCGACCCCGGGCCTCGCCGCGACGCCGCGCCCGGCCGCCCCGCGCGGCTGGCCGGCACCCGCGCCGTCACCGGCACCGCCGCCGGTACGAACGCACCACCCGGGGCCCGGGCCCAAAGCGGATCCGGCCACGGCGGGCCCCGAAGATGCCCGGCGCTGAGCCGGGCCGGCCGGCCGGGCGCGGATCCCCGCCGCCCGGCACGGTGGTGAGCATCGACGCCGGCACGACCGGGATCCGGGCCGTGACCGTGGACGCCGACGGCACCTTCGGACGGCACCTCGCCTACCGCGAGCTCACGCAGCACTATCCGCGGCCGGGTTGGGTCGAGCACGACCCCACCGAGATCTGGGACGCCACCGTCGCCACCCTGACCGAGGTCGCCCACCGCGTCACCGCCGACGGCGGATCGGTGGTCGCCATCGGCATCACCAACCAGCGCGAGACGGCCGTGGCCTGGAGCCGCTCCACCGGCGATCCCCTTCACCGGGCCGTCGTCTGGCAGGACCGGCGGACGGCTGCCCGCTGCGACGAGCTGGAGCGGGCCGGCCACGGGACCCTGGTCAGGGAGCGGACCGGCCTGGTCCTCGACCCGTACTTCTCGGCCACCAAGTTCGCGTGGATGCTCG
The DNA here is from genome assembly GCA_020846855.1 of Acidimicrobiia bacterium. GTDB lineage: Bacteria > Actinomycetota > Acidimicrobiia > IMCC26256 > JADLDD01 > JADLDD01. Next base: position 1,398 of record JADLDD010000071.1, read on the forward strand.
GCGACGGTGGGGTGCCCGACTCCCCCGACCTCGCGCTGGGCACGGTCGACGCCTGGCTGCTGTGGCGCCTGACGGGCGGTCCCGACGGCGGCGTGCACGCGACCGACCCGTCGAACGCCAGCCGCACCTCCCTGTTCGACCTCGACCGCCTCGACTGGTCCGAGGAGCTCGCCGACCTCTTCGGCGTCCCGCGGCGGGCCCTGCCCGAGGTCCGCCCCACCAGTGGGCGCTTCGGGGTGACCGACCCCGGCTCCGTGGGCGGGCTGCGGGTGCCGGTGAGCGGGATCGCCGGCGATCAGCAGTCGGCGCTGTTCGGTCACGGATGCCTCGACGCCGGGATGGCCAAGAACACCTACGGCACGGGTTCGTTCGTGCTCGTCCACGCGGGCACCGACCGGCCCCGTGCCGCCGACGGACTGCTCACCAGCGTGGGCTGGACCGTCGGGGGCGTCACCACCTACGTGCTCGAGGGCTCGATCTTCGCCACCGGGGCCGCGGTGCAGTGGCTGCGAGACGGCCTCGGGTTGATCGGCGATGCCTCCGAGGTCGGCCCGCTGGCCGAAAGCGTCCCCGACAGCGGCGGCGTCTACGTGGTCCCCGCGTTCGCCGGGCTCGGGTCGCCCCACTGGGATCCCTACGCGCGCGGCACGGTGGTCGGCCTGACCCGGGGCTCCGACCGGGCGCGGATCTGCCGTGCCGTGGTCGAGGCGATGGCGTACCAGACGCGCGACGTCGTCGACTCCATGCGCTCGAGCGGCGTGGAGGTGAGCGAGCTACGGGTCGACGGCGGGGCGAGCGTCATGGACCTGCTGTGCCGGTTCCAGGCCGACCTGCTCGGGGTCCCCGTGCACCGGCCCGCCGTGGCCGAGGCCACGGCCCTGGGGGCGGCGTACCTCGCCGGGCTGGCCGAGGGCGTCTGGGCCTCCGCCGCCGAGGCCACCGCCGCCCGGGAGACCGCCCGGACGTTCACACCCGGCCGACACGGCGAGGAAGCCGACGCCATGCAGGCCGAGTGGCGCCGGGCGGTGGAGCGCTCCCGGGGCTGGGCCGCGCCCACGGGCGGGCCGGCTCAGGAGGCGACGTCGAGCGGGGCGCCGTAGGCGCCGAGCCGCCCGGGACCCGGCGGCGCGTCGGGTGCGCCGCGGGTGGCGGCGTCGGACCGGGTGGCGTAGGTGTCGACGTACTCGTACCCCGAGAGCTCACGGATCTCGTACATGAGCTCGTCGGTGAGCCTCCGGCAGGCCAGGTGGTCGTCGCCCACCCCCGGACCCGAACGGACCGGCACCGGGGTGCCGAAGCGGATCGTCACGGGCCGGCCGAACCGGGGGAGGCGGCGGTCGGTGGGCTGGATCTCGTCGGTCCCGATCATCCCCACGGGGATCACCGGTGCGCCGGTCTGGAAGGCCAGGCGGGCGACGCCGGTGTGGCCGCGGTGCATGTACCCGGACCGGGTGCGCGTTCCCTCCGGGTAGATGCCGAAGACCCCGCCCCCGGCCAGCACGTCGCGCGCGGCGGCCAGGGCGCCCTCGCTGGCGCTTCCCCCCTCGCGGCGGATCGGGATCTGGCCCACGGCCCGGAAGAACCACGCCGTCCGCCAGTCGTCGAAGTACTCGGCCTTGGCCACGAAGGTGACCCGGCGCGGCACGACCAGGGGCAGGAACAGGGAGTCGACGAAGGACCGGTGGTTGGCGGCCAGGATCACCGGGCCCCGGCGGGGCACGTTCTCGAGGCCCTCGACCCGTAGGCGGAACCCCATGCGCAGCACCGGGACGAGGATCGCCTTGACCACCCAGTACGCCACGCGCTCCCCCTCCGACACCACCGGGTTCCGACCCCACCGTGCCGCGTGCCGTGCGGACCGGCAGGACGGTCGCGGGCCCCGCTCCGGGACCGGAGCTCCACTCGGGCGAGCCTACCGAGGATCGCGCCGGCCCGGGACGCGGACCCACGCCCGGCGGATCGCTCCCGGCGTCAGGCCGTGGCGCCTCGGGGGGACAGCAGGGCCGGATGGGGGACGACGGTCGGCCGCGACCCAGCACCCAGGTCGAAGCACCACCCGGCCGCGGAGACCCGGGCGAGGAGGGCGTCCACCTCGGCGGCCGTCCCGGGACGGGCGATGTGGAAGCCCTGCGCCAGGTCGCAACCCATCGTGGATAGGAGGGCCGCCTGCTCGGAGCTCTCCACCCCCTCGGCGAGGGTCTGGAGCCCGAGGGTGCCGCCGATGTTCACCACGGCCTGGAGGAGCCGGGCGTTCGCCGGGTCGCCGGACGCCGCGTCCACGAAGATCCGGTCGATCTTCAGGATGTCGACGGGCAGGCGCCGCAGGTAGTCGAGCGACGCGTAGCCCGTCCCGAAGTCGTCGAGGGCCAGGCGCACCCCGTGCCCGCGCAGCTCGTGCAGGCGCTCCAGGACCACCTCGGCGTCGCTGAGCAGCGAGGTCTCGGTGATCTCGAACACGAGGCGGTGGGATTGCAGGCCGGTCTCGGCGAGGATCCCGACCACCTCGTCGACGAGTCCCGGCTGGCCGAGCTGGCGCGCCGAGAGGTTGACGGTCATACACCAGTCGGGACCGTCGGGGTAGCGCTCGCCCCACTCCCGCGCCTGCTGGCAGGCTCGGCGCAGGACGGCCACCCCCAGGCTGTGGATCAGGCCCATCTCCTCGGCCAACCCGATGAAGGTCATGGGGGAGATGGCGCCCCGGCGCCCGTGCCGCCAGCGGGCCAGGGCCTCGAAGCCGGCGAGCTGCCCGGTGTCGAGGCGCACCATGGGCTGGAAGGCCACGTCGATCTCGCCCGCCTGGACGGCCCGGGCGAGCTCGGCTTCGAGGTCCAGCTTGTCGCGGGCCTCCTCCTGCATGGCCGTCGCGAACACCTTCCAGGAGCCCTTGCCCTCGCCCTTGGCCGCGTACAGCGCGACGTCGGCGTTGCGCAGCAGCTCGCCGGCCGACCGGGCCTCCTCGGTGTGGGCCACCCCGATGCTGACCCTCGTGTTCAGGCACACGCCGCCGATGGTCAGGGGGCTCTTCACGGACTCGATGATCCGTTCGGCCACCGCTTCGGCGTCGTTGCGCCGGTTGAGCCCCTCGAGGAGGATCCCGAACTCGTCGCCGCCGAGGCGGGCCACGGTGTCGCCGTGACGGGAGACGGCCTGGAGGCGCTGCCCCACGGCCGTTATGAGCTCGTCGCCGGCGCCGTGGCCGAGGCTGTCGTTGACGAGCTTGAAGTCGTCGATGTCGAGGAACAGGAGCGCCAGGCGCCGGTGGCTGCGCAACGTCAGCGCGTGCTCGACGCGGTCGAGGAACAACGCCCGGTTGGCCAGCCCGGTCAGCGAGTCGTGGAACGCCTGGTGGCGGAGCTCGTGCTCGCGCTCGGAGAGCTCGTCGATGCGCTCGGCCAGGTTCTGGGTGAGCTTCCGGTTCTCGATCGCCGTGAGGTACTGGCGGACAAGCACCAGGACCGACAACGCCAGTGCCGTGGTTCCCAGCATCGGCCCCAGGGAGCGGCCCTGGCCGGCGATCCACGCCGCTACGCCGACCACGGCCAGGACCGGCACGAGCGGGAGCGCCAGCATGGCCCCGCCCGGCGCCACCGACCGTTCGGCCCGCTGCGAGGAACGGGGCGAGAGGGCGCCCAGGAGGAACAGGAGCGAGGTGGCGGCCCACGCCACGTCGGTGCCGCCGCCGGGATGGAACTCCCCGGCCGTCGACCGGTACACGTAGACCCAGTCGGTGGCGACCATCAGCATCAGCGCCGCCGCCAGCCACCCCATGGTGCGCCGGCCGCTCCGGAGCCGGGCCAGGAAGCTCACGGCCAGGCTGACGGCGGCCACCCCACCCGAGAGGTACCAGCCGGCGAGGAGCCGCTCGGGCACTCCCCCGCCCGCCTGTTCGAACGCCGACCCGAGGAGGAGGGCCCAGCCCACGAAGAGCATCGAGAGGGCCATGATGCAGGCTTCCACCACCCGCCGGATCCGGGTGACGGAGATCACCTCCGTCCGCTGTACGAGCATCCCGGCGATGAGCAGCGGAGCGGTGCACGCGAACGCGGCGTCGCTCCAGTGCGGGACGGGCATGGCCACCCCGGGATGCGCGAGGGCCCAGGCCGCGCGCCCCACCTGCCCGACCGACCAGGTCGTCAGGGCCGCGGCCAGGAAGTACCACGCCGGTGCCCGTACCGTCCGGGCGCGGCCCACGGCCACGAGAGCCGCCGCTACGGCGACCGCGGCGGCGAGGATGGTGACGGCCACCGCTCTCCCGGCGCGCTCGGTCCCCGGCGCGACGAGCAGCGTCGCCGCCGCCCCGGCGACGGCGACGGCGACGAGCACCGCTCTGCGGAATGCCACTACGTCCAGCATCTAGGACTCCGGCGGATGTATCGGACGAGTCGAGGCCGAGCCTGAGCGCCGTCCCTCGCACTTCCGACGTCCCGGGCCGCCACCGATGACGCCGGATGAGGAGGTCGCGGTCCAGGGGCCGGCCCCGGGAGCGGGGGCGGGCCCGGTGCGCCGGGCGCGGATTGACCGGTCGGTCAAGTGGCCGTAGCCTCGCCGCCCGACCGGCCCGAGGGCTCTCCGGAGGGCTCCGCCCCCGACCGCGACCCCTCAACCCCCACACCGGGGCGGTCGACCGAACCCGTCGCCCGAATCCATGGCCCGGCACACGGAGCCCGCCCGCGATGACCCAGCGCAAGCTCACGCCCCGAGGACGGGAGCGGCGGAACCAGGTCATGCTCCGAGCCGCGGAGCTCTTCGCCGAGAAGGGCTACCACCCGACCTCGGTCTCCGACATCGTCACGAGCCTCGGCGTGGGCAAGGGCGTGTTCTACTGGTACTTCGAGAACAAGGAGGAGCTGTTCGCCGAGATCCTCCGCGGCGCCCACACCGACCTACGACGCCGTCAGCGGGTCGCCATCGGCGACGAACCCGATCCGCTGCGCCGCATCGAGGCCGGGATCCGCGAGACCATGCGCTGGTTCCACGAGCACCGCGACTCCTTCAGCCTGCTGCTGTTCGCCGCCACCGACGAGCGATTCGCCCCGGTCCTGCGCCGCAACCAGGAGGTGGCGATCGACGACACCGTCCGCCACCTGAAGGACGCCATCGTCGCCGGCCAGATCCCCGACCAGGATCCCCAGACGCTCGCCCGGGCGGTGATAGGCGTGCTGGAGAAGCTCGCCCACTCCTGCCTGATCGAGCGTGACGAGCCCCTCGACGCGACGACCGACGCGGCCGTCGCGTTCTGCCTCCACGGGCTCACCGGGCCCCGGTAGGCCCCGGCCGGGGACCACCCGGCCCCGGGTCGGCCCGGGTCGGCCCCGGATCGGGTCGGGGATCAGCCCAGCTTGGTGAGCGCCTTGCGGATCCCGCGCACGGCCTGGCCGATGCGCTGCTCGTTCTCGACCAGGGCGAATCGCACGTAGCCCTCCCCGCCCGGCCCGAAGCCCACGCCCGGCGACACCGCGACCTTCGCCTCGCGCACCAGCATCTTGGCGAACTCGAGGCTGCCCATCTCCTCGTAGGGCTCGGGAATGGGGGCCCACACGAACATCGTCCCCCGGGGGCGGTCGATCGCCCACCCCACGCGGGCCAGGCCGTCGATGAGGGCGTCGCGGCGGCTGCGGTAGATGTGGTTCACCTCGACGGGGTAGTCGGGCGCCTCGTTCATGGCGACGATCGAGGCGATCTGGATGGGCTGGAAGGTCCCGTAGTCGAGGTACGACTTGAGGCGGGCCAGCGCGGCGACCACCTCCTCGTTGCCGAGCAGGAAGCCCATCCGCCAGCCGGCCATCGAGAACGACTTGGTGAGGGTGTAGAGCTCCACGGCGACGTCGGTGGCACCGGGCACCTGGAGGATCGAGGGTGGGTCGTAGCCGTCGAAGCCGAGGTCGGCGTAGGCGAAGTCGTGGACCAGCAGCACGTCGTGCTCCCGCGCGAACTCCACCATGCGGGTCATGAACGCGAGGTCGACGGTGGTCGTGGTCGGGTTGTGGGGGAACGACAGGACGATGACCCGCGGGCGGGGCCAGCTCTCCTCCCAGCTCAGCATGAGGTTGGCGAGGAAGTCCTGGTCGGGGCCGAGGCGGACGTGCCGGACGTCGGCGCCGGCGAGCACCGGGCCCCAGATGTGGATCGGGTACGACGGGCTGGGCACCAGGGCGGCGTCGCCGGGACCCAGCACCGTCCACATGAGGTGGGAGAACCCCTCCTTGGCGCCGATGCTGGTGCAGGCCTGGGTGTCGGGGTCGAGCTCGACCCCGAAGCGCCGCCGGTAGAGGTCGGCGATCGCCAGGCGCAGCTTGGGGATGCCCCGGCTGGCCGAGTAGCGGTGGTTGCGGGGGTTGCGGGCGGCGTCGCAGAGCTTGTCGACGGCCACCTCCGGCGACGGGATGTCGGGGTTGCCGAACCCGAGGTCGATCACGTCCTCGCCGGCCCGCCGGGCGTCCATCTTGAGCGTGTCGATGGTCGCGAACACGTACGGCGGCAGGGCGTTGATGCGCCGGAACTCCATCGCCCGAGGGTACCAGCCGCCCCTCGCGCCCCCGCCCCCATTCACAGGGTTGCGGGTTGTGGGGTAGGGGTTGTGGGGTGGGGGATCCGAGGATCGTGCCGGCGACGGTGTCCGTAGCCCGCGATCGACGGCTCAGAGTCCGCCGAGCGCCTTCACGGCCACCGACTTCGCGACCGCCCGCTGCTGCGGCTCGTTGGACGTGCCGCTCACCCTCACGGTCACGAAGGCGTCAGGGGAGCACACCCTCAGCTCCCCGACCTTCAGGGTCGTTCCGGGATCGTCCCAGATCCAGGCCGCCTCGGCCCCGATCCCCGCAACGGGGGTGGCGTCGCCCATGGGCGGCGGGCAGGCCGACTCCCCGGCCGGGAAGGCGTCGTTGCGGGTGACGGAGAGCGTGACCTCCTCGGCCGCGCCCGTGCCGACCCCCGTCCAGGTGCACACCCGGGCGAGCCACGACCGGTCGTTCTCGGTCACCTGGCTCGTCGTCGCGTCGCCGTCGAGCGGGTTGCCGGCGATCTGCGCGACCTCGTCGACGGTGAGCAGGTCGCACGGGAACTCCTCGTCGGAGCTTCCCTGCGGCTCGGTGGTCGCGCTCGCGCCACCACTCACCGGCTTCAAGGTGGCGGTCTTGCACACGACGTCGTCGGTGGAGACGGAGCCGAGGCCCGAGGCCGTCACCGTCCACTCGACCTCGGCGCCGGGAGCGACGACCTCGGTCGTGGCCGACCCGGTCACGAGCTCCTTACCCGACCCGTCGTGGAAGCCCATGGTGAGCTCGTACGCGACGGGTTCCGTGCCCTGGTTCTCGATCGTGCCCTTCGCCGTGCCGGTGCCGCCCGCGCTCTCGCACTCGAGGATGTCGATGAACGCCGGGGTGTTCGCCTTCGCGCCCGGCGCCGACGTGGTCGGGGTCGTCGACGCCTTCGCGGCCGGCTCGTCGTCGCCGCCACCGCCGCATCCCACGGCGATGAGCACCACCGCGAGCGACAGCGGGATCATCCGCGTCACCCGACCGGGGGCGCTGCTCGACCGGACAACGCTCGACGTAACCATGCTCGATCCCCCGGATGCGTATGCACGTGCGTGTGCGTGCAAGACCAGCTTCCGGAAGGAGAGTACTCGTCCGGCACCCGTACGGAGGCGATACAACGCCGCCCCACGGGCCGGATCCCCGCTTGGAACCGCCGCGCGCCGCCGCGACGACCCCGCGGGCCCGCGATCACCCGACCGCGCCCGGCCGGCCCCGGGAATGGCCGGTGCGCGACGGGGTCCTCTACCCTCGCCCGCGAGACCGTGGGCACCCCCTCCGGAGGAGGCACGAGCGATGACGACCATCGCCCCACCCGGGCCGTGGCCCGACCTCGAGGTCGGCTGCACCGACGAGGACCGGGAGGTGCAGGCCGTCGCCCGGCGGCTCGCCGACGAGGTCCTGCGCCCCCACGGGATCCTCCTCGACCGCCTGACCGACCCGGCCGACGTAATCGCGGAGGGGTCCCCGCTCTGGGACGCCTTCGAGCGGTTCCGGGCCACCGGCCTCGGCGACCTCTTCCGGCCCGACCCGGAGGCCGACCCGGTCGCCCGGGCCCGCCTGACCGGCATCGTCAACGAGGAGCTGGCCCGGGGCGACGTCGGGCTGGCCATCTCGCTCGGGCTCTCGCACTTCCACCAGCCCTGGGTGGAGCTGACCGGCAACCCGGAGCTGATCGCCCGCCACTGCGACCCGTCCCGCCTCGAGATCGGGTGCTGGGCGCTGACCGAGCCCGACCACGGCAGCGACACCGTCGCCTCCCCGGAGGCCTACTTCTCCGACCCGTCACGGCGCCCCAACTGCGTCGCCCGCCGCGACGGCGACGACTGGGTGGTCACCGGCCAGAAGGCGGCCTGGGTGTCGAACGGCTCGATCGCCACGGTGGCCGTGCTCTTCTGCGCGGTCGACGAAGGCGACGGCATCGCCGGCGGCGGCGTCTTCGTGGTCCCCACCGACCTCCCCGGTGTGGTCCGGCCCCGGCCTCTCGACAAGCTCGGCCAGCGGTCGCTCAACCAGGGCGAGATCGTCTTCGACGGCGTACGCCTGCCCACCGACCACATGGTGGTCGGGCCCGACTTCTACCCCCTGGCCCTCGAGGCGATGCTCGGCCACGCCAACGCGGCCATGGGCCAGCTCTTCGTGGGGGTGGCCCGCGCCGCGTTCGAGATGGCGGTCGAGTACGCCCGTGAGCGCCACCAGGGCGGCCGCCCGATCATCGAGCACCAGAGCGTGAAGGCCCGGCTGTTCTCGATGTTCTCCCGGGTGGAGGCGGCCCGCTCGCTCGCCCGCCGGGTCAACCTCTTCAACGCGGCCGAGGGCCAGCCCGTCATCCAGTACTCGATCGCGTCGAAGACCTTCGTCACCCGCACCGCGTTCGAGGTGGCGAGCGACGCCGTGCAGATCTTCGGGGGCAACGGCCTCTCCCGCGAGTACCCGATCGAGAAGATCCTGCGCGACGCCCGTGCCTCGATGATCGAGGACGGCTGCAACGAGGTGCTCGGCCTCGTCGCGGCCGCGAGGTTCTGAGAGTAGGGGCAGGACCCCCCTAGAACCCCCGACACCCCCCGAGATCCCAAGGAGACCCGAGGAGACCCGTGGAACTGCGTGAAGCCATAGGGCGCCGGCGCTCGACCCGGTTCCTGCTGCCGCACCAGCCGGTCGAGCGCCACAAGATCCAGCGGATGCTCGAGGCGGCCCGCCTGGCGTCCCACTGGGGGAACGTGGGGAGCCTCCGGGCCATCGTGGTGGAGCGCGACCAGGCGTCGCAGGAGGTGCTCGACGCCCTCCCCTCCCCCGTCGCCGGCTACCAGATCCGCCTCGCGCCGGTGGCGATCGTCTGGTACCTCGACAACACGGCCGTCGACCGCCAGCCCGACCGCCTCCGGGAGCTGGTCGACGCCGGCGCCCTGGGCTACGGCGACGACCGCCACCAGGCCCTCGAGGAGCAGCTCATCCCGATCTTCGTCGACAAGGGGGTGCTGGAGGCGCTCAAACAGCCGGGCCTCAACGACCTCGACTGCGGTCAGGGCATCGCCCAGGCCACCCTGATGGCCTTCGAGCAGGGGTTGGGCACCTGCCTGCTCGGCTCGGCCAACCACGAACGGATCCGGCAGCGCCTCGGCCTCCCCGACACCTGCCGCGTGCTCGTGGTGCAGACGGTCGGCTACCCGGCCGAGAGCCCCGAGTGCGGCGGGCAGCGGCCCCGCCAGCCGTTCGAGGAGATGTTCCAGCTCAACCACCCCGACACCCCGTTCCCCCGTGAGCCGGAGGTGGTCGAGGAGCTGGAGCACGACCGGATGTTCCAGACGCCGGCACCCCTCCCGTGGCGCGAGGCCGAGCTGGCCTGGCTGGTCAAGGCCTTCGACCTCGAGGGCAACGGGATGCTCTGATGGTCGTGATCGGCGACGCCGCGACCCGACTGTCCACCCGCCGCCGGACCGCGCGGCGGGAGTCCGGCCCCCACAGGAGGCGATGACCGTGCGCTTCGACGCGGTGGTGGCGGGTGTGGGCATGACCCGCTTCGGCAAGCACCTCGACCGGGGGCTCAAGGACCTCGGCGCCGAGGCGGTCGAGGCCGCCGTGGCCGACGCCGGCCTCGACCTCGACGACGTCCAGATGGCGTTCGTGGGCAACTGCGCCGCCGGGACGGTCACCGGCCAGGAGTCGATCCGCGGCCAGGTGGTGCTGCACCCGCTGGGCGTCGGGCGCATCCCGATCGTCAACGTGGAGAACGCGTGCGCCAGCGGGTCGACGGCGTTCCACCAGGCCTGCGCCATGGTGTCGGCCGGCTTCGTCGACGTGGCCCTCGCGCTCGGCGTGGAGAAGCTGACCCACCCCGACAAGACCGTGAGCTTCGCCGCGTTCGCAGGTGCCGTCGACGTCGAGGAGGTGGCCGAGCTGCTCGCCTCCCTCTCCGCCGACCGGGAGCCCGACGGCAGCCGGCCCGACGGCAGCCGGCCCGACGCCGCGGGAGGCAACGGGGGCGGGGCGAACCGGTCGCGCTCGATGTTCATGGACGTGTACGCGAGCGCGGCGCGCGAGCACATGCGCCGGTACGGGACCACGGCCGAGCAGTTCGCGGCGGTCGCGGCCAAGAGCTCCTACCACGGCAGCCTCAACCCCCGGGCCCAGTTCGGGGAGGTCATGACCGTCGACGACGTGCTCGCCGCGCCGATGATCGTGGAGCCGCTCACCCGCCCGATGTGCTCACCCATCGGCGACGGCGCGGCCGCCGTCGTGGTGATGAGCGGCGCCGAGGCCCGCCGCCGGGGGTTGCCGGAGCCGGTGAGGGTCGCCGCCTGCGTCCTGCACTCCGGCTGGGACCACGCCGTCGACGAGCCCGGCACCGTCGAGCTGTGCTCGTCCGAGGCCTACGAGGAGGCGGGCCTCGGGCCGGCCGACCTCGACCTGGTCGAGCTCCACGACGCGTCGGCACCGGCCGAGGTCATGGGCTACGAAGCGCTCGGCCTCTGCGCTCCCGGTGAGGGCGGACCCCTCGCGCTGAGCGGCGCCACCCGCCTCGGCGGGCGCCTGCCCGTGAACACCTCGGGGGGCCTGCTGCGCAAGGGCCATCCCGTGGGCGCGACCGGCGCGGCTCAGATCGTGGAGCTCACCGAGCAGCTCCGCGGCACCGCCGGCGCCCGGCAGGTGGAAGGGGCCCGCGTCGGCCTGGCCCAGAACGGCGGGGGCAAGAAGGGCAACGACGCCGCGGCGATGTGCGTCACGATCCTCACCACCTGAGATCACGAGGGGTGCTACCCGATGGCCCGTGAACCCGACCCGTCGGTGCTGGCCGACCTGATCCGGCTCCGGGCCGACGACCGGCCCGATCTCGACGTCGTCACCTTCGAGCACCTCTCCCTCGACGGGGAGGCCACCCCCGACGAGGTCCGCACCTACGCCGACCTCGCCCGGCGCGGCAACGCCCTGGCCGCCGAGCTGGTGCGGCGAGGCCTCGCGCGTGGCGACCGGTTCGCGCTGATGATGCGCAACCACCCCGAGTTCGTGGAGGCGATGGTCGCGGCGTCGATCACGGCCACGGTGTTCGTGCCCGTGGACCCGCGCACCCGGGGGGAGCGCCTCGCCTACCAGCTCCGCCAGTCCGGCTGCCGGGGTGCGGTCGTCGCCGACCACTGCCTTCCCGAGCTGGCCGCGGTGCGCGGGTCGGTCCCCGGCCTCGAGTGGGTGCTCGTGCTCGAGACGGGCGAGGCGGTCGATCCGGCGGCCGGGCCGGCCTCCGACGCCGAGCCGCTGGCCCCGGTCCTCGACGCCGACGCACCGACCGTCGACGTTCGCCTCGAGAGCTCACGCGACCCGTTGCAGATCATGTACACCTCCGGCACCACCGGCGACCCGAAGGGGATGGTGGGCGACAACGCCCGCTTCGGCGGCATGGGGTTCCTCGGGCTCCTCTTCGGCTACGAGGCCGACGAGCGGCCCTACACCGGCCTGTCGTTCAGCCACACCAACGCCCAGGCCGTGACCCTGGCCCCCGCCCTGTGCATGGGCCTGAGGGCGGTGTTCAGCCGTCGCTTCACCAAGTCGAGGCTCTGGGACGTCTGCCGGCGGCACGGCGCCACCCAGCTCTCCCTGGTGGGAGGGATGGCGACCGCGATCTACAGCGAGCCGCCCCGCCCCGACGACGCCGACAACCCCGTGCGCCTGGTCGTGAGCGGCGGGATGCCCCCGGCCGTGTGGCAGCCCTTCGAGGAGCGCTTCGGGGTGCGCATCCTCGAGTTCTACGGCGCCAACGACGGCGGGGGCATGGCCTACAACCCGCCGGGCAGCGGGCCCGTCGGGTCGTTCGGGAAGCCGGTCGCCACCTACGACATGCGCATCCTCGACGACGACGGCCGGGAGTGCCCGCCGGGCGTGGTCGGGGAGATCTGCTGCCGGCTCGCCGACGGCACCGCCGCCGAGGTCGAGTACTTCGACGACCCCGGCGCGTCCGCGGCCAAGGTGCGCGGCGGCTGGAACCGCAGCGGCGACATGGGCCACACCGACACCGAGGGCTGGTTCTACTTCGACTTCCGCAAGGGCGGCGGGCTCCGGCGCAACGGCGACTTCGTCCAGCCCAGCTACGTGGAGCGGGTGATCGCCGAGCACCCGAGCGTCGCCGACGTCTTCGTCTACGGCGTGCCGGCGGCGTCGGGCGCGCCCGGTGAGACCGACGTGGTGGCCGCGGTGGTCCCGAGCGACCCGCCGTCGTTCGAGGTGGCGACCGTGTTCACGGCCTGCCGCGCGGGGCTCGAGGCGAACGCGGTCCCGACCTACCTGCAGGTCGTCGACGAGATCCCGAAGACGGCCTCGGAGAAGCCCCAGGAGCGGCTGCTGGCCGGACGCCTGTCATCGGACCCGGACCGGGTCTTCACCGACGGCGGCGGCCGGCCGGGCACCTGAGGCCGGGCGGCGGCGACCCCGCCGGGCCGGGGCCCGCCCTCAGCCCTTCGCCGTGCCCCCGACGGTGCCCGACAGGCCGGACCCCACCCTCGCCCCCGCCGCGTCCGACGCGCCCGTGCCCGGACCCGTCGCCGGTCCCGGTGCGCCGGTCACCGCGTCCACGACCCGGTCGGTGAGGGCCCCCATCTCGAAGGACTGGCGGGCGAGCCAGAACCGGAGGAACGCGGCCAGGGAGTACCGGAGGAACACCGCCGAGCCCACGACCGCGGCGGCCACACCCCCCAGGGCCATGGCGATGGCGTCACGCTGCTGGAGCGGGTTGGTGGTGCCGTGCGAGAACGGGTACGCGGCGACGGCCACGAGCAGGCCGATCACCATCAGGGCCACGCCGACCCCGAGCCACATGCGGTCGCGCCCCGTCGCGGGGTCGCGGACCTTGAGGGCCGCGATCTCCGCCTTGAACTCCTCGACTCGATCCTCGCTGTACATGGTGTCTCCGATGTCGGGTGTCGGTGGCCTCAGGCCCCCAGGTACGCGCCGGAGAGCTCGGTCTCGAGCTCCGACGGGCTCCCGGTACGGGCCACCCGGCCGTTGATCATGATCGCCGCCTGGTCGGCGACCCCTAGGACCACGCCCGCGAACTGCTCCACCACCAGGATCGACACCCCGGCCTGTGCGATCTGGGCGACGAGGGCGTAGAGCTCCTCCACGATGATCGGCGCCAGGCCCATCGAGAGCTCGTCGAGGAGCAGCAGCGCCGGGCGGGTGGCGAGGCCGCGGGCCATGGCCAGCATCTGCTGCTCGCCGCCCGAGAGCGTGCCGGCCGTCTGGCGCCGCCGCTCGCGAAGGCGCGGGAATCGGTGGTAGGCCTCCTCCTCGACCTCGTCGAAGCCGCAGCCGACGTGGGTCATCATGCGGAGGTTCTCGCGCACGGTGAGGTTGGGGAACACTCCCCTTCCCTCGGGGATCAGGCACAGACCGGCCCGGGCCAGGTCGGCGGCGGGAACACCGTTGACGCGCCGCCCGGCCACCACGACGTCGCCGGAGCTGGGCAGGTGCAGACCCGCGGCGACGCGCAGGAGGGTCGACTTGCCGGCGCCGTTGGGGCCGAGCAGCGCCACGACGCTGCCGCGCGGCACCTCGAGGTCGACGCCGAAGAGCACGTCGATGCGGTCGTAACCGGCTCGGATGGAGCGGAGCTCGAGGAGGTTCTCCACCGCGCCGTCACCGGCCGCCGCCCGGTCTACGGTCCGCGCCCCGGCGGCGACCGCCGTCCCGGATGCGGGGCCCGGCGTCACGTCCTCACCCCCACCCCGGTGCCCAGGTAGGCGGCCAGCACCGCCTCGTCGTGTCGGATCTCCTCCGGGGTGCCGGACGCGATGACCCGCCCGAAGTCGAGGACGTAGACGTGGTCGCACGCCCTCATCACCAGGCCCACGTCGTGCTCCACCAGCACCACGGCCACGCCCGAGGCGGCGATCTCGCCGAGGAGGCCGCCGAAGGCCCGGGTCTCCTGGTCGTCCTGGCCCGAGGCCGGCTCGTCGAGCAGGAGGACGGTGGGACGGGTGGCCAACGCCCGGCCCAGCTCAACCAAGCGGGCCTGACCGGTGGGCAGGGCGTCGACCCGCTCGTCGGCCAGTTCGGTGAGGCCCACCCTCCCCATGAGCTCCTCGGTGGCGTCGGCGGCGGTCCCGGGGTCGCGCGACCAGCTCCGGCGGCTGTCGACGGCGACCCTCACGTTGTCGCGGACGCTGAGCATGCTGAAGAGCTCGAGTCGCTGGAACGTCCGGGCCAGGCCGCGCCGGGCCCGGCGCGACGGGTTCATGCGGGTGACGTCGCGGCCGTCGAGGAAGATCTTCCCTCGCTGGGTCGGCAGCAGTCCGCTGACCACGTTGAACAGGGTCGTCTTGCCGGCGCCGTTGGGACCGATGAGGCCGGTGACGCGCCCGGCCTCGGCGTCGAGGGAGACCCCGTCGACGGCCACGTGGCCGCCGTAGCGGACGGTGAGGTCACGCACCTCAAGTCGCGCCATGGATCTCCACCTCGTTGACGCCCAGGGCCTGGTCGAGCTCGATGCGGTCGGCCTCGGTCCAGGGCCGGACGATCCCCCGCCACTCCAGCGGCACGTCGGCGCCGGGCTCCTCGGCCTTCTCCGGGCGGGACAGGCCCTGGACCGCGGCGTTGGCCGCCATCGGCACCACGATCAGCAGGACGGCGAACGGCCAGTTGCCGAGCACGTCGAGCATCCGGAGGAGGTACAGCCCCGCCACGATCCCGACCGTCGCCCCGATGGCCGGTGGCGAGGTGCGCAGGGGCAGGAAGCCCTCCCGGACGTCCTGCACCGCGCCACCGGGGTTGCGGGCGAGGCTCAGGCCCGCGAGGCCGGGGAGCACGACGGCGTACCGCGCTATCGACGGGAGGAGGGCCGAGTAGAGGGGCAGGACGGCGTAGAGGCTGACCGTGCAGAACAGCGCCGCGCCGACCATGCCCACCCCGCCGACGACCGTCATCATGAAGACGGGCAGGCCGGTGACGAAGTCGAAGTTCCCGGGGCTGATGGAGCCGAGCTGGGTCGCGTAGAGCGCTCCGCCGACACCGGCGAGGGCCGCCGACAGCGCGAAGACCGCCAGCTTGGTGCCGAAGAGGTCGATACCCAAGGTGGCGCACGCGGCCTCGCTGTCCTTCATGGCCACGAGTATGCGCCCGAAGGCCGACCGGCGTACCCACACCACGAGCAGGGCCGCCAGGGCGAACAGGACCGACATCAGGATCATCTGGCGGCCGGGGTCGGCGAAGGACGCGCCGAAGATCGTCAGGCTGTCGACCGAGAGCGACCCCTGGTTGAAGGTGCTCACCTCGAAGAGGCCGAACACCGACAGGCGCGGCAGGAGGAAGAGCCAGCGGTCGAGCACGATCGCGAAGGAGGCCGTCGCGAGCGCCAGGTAGATCCCCGACAACCTCAACGCCGGAAGGGCGACCAGCGCGCCGACCCCCCCGGCGATCAGGGCCGCCCACAGGAGCGCGAGGGGGTTCCCCCCGCCGCCCAGGTGGGCCATCACCACCGCGCCGATGCCCGCGAAGCTGAGCTGGCAGAGCGAGACCTGGCCCGCGAAGCCGATCAGGGGGACCAGCGAGAGAGCGACGATGCCGAGGCTGAACACCTGCCCGTAGGTGATGAGGTCGGGACGCGAGAGCGTCGTGGCCAGGATCACCCCACCGGCGACCATCGCTGCCGCGAAGCCGAGCGCTCCCTTCCAGGTGGGGGCCGGGAAGAACTCGCGGCTGCGGATGCGGCCCCGCAGGCGGGGGTTGGGCAGCACCAGCAGCACCACGAACAGGATCAGGACCGATGCCGCGGTGCGCAGTCCGGTGAGGAACGGGCTCTGCGGCAGGTAGCCCTGGAGGTAACCCTCGGCGCAACCGACGACCACCGCACCCACGAACGTCATCGGCAGGCTCCGGAGCCGCCCGAAGATGGCGGCCGCGTACGCGCTGACGATCACCAGCGACAGCGAGGAGGCGTCGAGGACCAGGCCGGGCGCGATGAGGATCCCGCCGATCCCCGCCAGGGCGGTGCCGATGGCCCAGGCGAGCATCTGGACCCGTCGGGGCCGCGCCCCGGTGAGCATGGTCAGGTTCCGGTCGTCGACCGCGGCACGCATCGCGATCCCCACCCGCATCCGTGTGAGGACGAGCCAGAGCCCGAGGGCCACGGCCACCGCGGTCAGGAGGGTGACCATCTGGTGCCAGGTGATCGTGGTCGGGCCGACCGAGATCGGCGCGCTCGACTGGAAGAAGCGGGCCATCGGCCGGCTCTCGTCGGGCTTCCAGATCAGCACCGACAGCCCGATCATCGCGACGAGGAGCGATATCGACACCACCAACCGGGTGGTCTCCGAGGTGCCCTCGAGGTTGCGCATGATGACCATCTCGAGGAGCACCCCGAACAGGGGTGCGAGCACCAGGAGGACCACGACCAGCGCGACGGGCGTCGGCCAGCCCCAGTCGAAGTGGAACTGCCAATAGCAGAACGCGGCCAGCATCCCCGCCGCGCCGTGCGCGAAGTTGAAGACACCGGTGGTGGTGTAGGTGAGGACCAGGCCGCTGGCGATCACGGAGTAGATCGCCGCCGTGCTCAGCCCCACGATGGTGAAGGTGAGGAACTTGTCCACTTGCCCTTGGGCCGTCGTCGGGACGCGGTGCTCGCAGCGAGCCGCGGCCTACTTCAGGTCGGCCATGCTCCTCCCGACGTCGGCCAGCGTGATGCCCTTCCCGTAGCTCCCCTTCAGCGTGATCCGGTTGTCGGGGCTGCAGTTGAACGGTCCCTCGTTGGCGTCGACGTCGGGGAACGTGAACCCGTCGGGGCCGGCCTTGTAGAGCATGAAGCACTGCGACATGAGGCCCTCGGACGGGTCCTGGCGGGCGTGCAGCCCACCGCCCGTCCAGTCCGTCACCTTCCTGGCGTTCTCGTACACGCACCGGCGGGTCAGGTCGTCGCCGCACTTGGCGGCCGAGGTGGCGAAGAGCAGCCACGCCGACATGCCCTGGAGGCCCAGGTAGGCGTGCGACTTGCCGTCGGGCTTGTACTTCTCGAACAGGTCGAGGTACTGCTTCGTGGCCGGGTTCTCGTCGGCCATCTCGAACG
>JADLDD010000072.1 GCA_020846855.1 Acidimicrobiia bacterium
GAGGCCTACGTGGAGGCGGGGATCACCACCCCCATGCCCATGGTGATCGCTCCCCCCGACCAGCTTCCCGAGGTCATCCACGCCCTCGGCCCCGGAGCCCCCTGACCCCATCCGCAACATGTTGCGATCCACCCCAACCAGGGTGGGTCGATCGCAACATGCTGCGGGGGTGTCAGGCGACGGGGCGGACGAGGTCGGGGCCGTTGTTGCGCACGTCGTTGACCCTCGTGCTGACCTCGGTGGCCACCAGCACGTCGGGGGGCGCGGGGAGGAGGAGCGGGGCCACCTCGGCCGGGTCGGTGACGCGGGGGTCGAGCCATCGGTCCCAGTCGCCGGGATCGAGCAGCGCCGGCATGCGGTCGTGGATCGGGCGCACCGTCTCGTTGGCGGCGGTGGTGATGATCACGCACGTCACGAGCCACGGGGCGTCGGGGTCGTCGGGGTCGCGCCAGGTGTCCCAGAGCCCGGCGAACGCGAGCGGCTCCCCGTCACGGGCACGCAGCACGACGGGCTGCTTGCGCTTCTGGCCGGGGACCACCCGCCACTCGTAGAACGCGTCGGCCGGGATGATGCAGCGCCGGCGGCGGAAGGGCCCCTTGTACGACGGCTTGCCCGCCAGGCCCTCGGCCCGGGCGTTGATCATCCGGTTGCCGACGGCCGGGTCGCGGGCCCAGGAGGGCACCAGGCCCCACCGCATCTCCTCGAGGACGCGGCGGTCGGGGCTGCGCTGCACGACCACCGGGACCTTCTTGCTGGGTGCGACGTTGTAGTCGGCGTCACGCTCCTCCACCGCGGTCTCGGTGACGTGGAACCGCTCGGCGAGGAGCTGCGGGGACGAGACCTGCACGTAGCGGCCGCACATGCGACCTCCACGCTACGCGGGGGCGAACCCCAGGCACGACCATCGCTCGTCGATGGAGCACCGCCCGGCATCGACCAGCCCGGCCCGGGTCGCCGCGTCGCGCACGGCCGCTCCGTCGAGGTCGGTGGCGACGCACGACGTCCGCCGGGGCCACGCCACCCAGACCGTCCCCCCGGGGCTCACCGCCCGTGCGAAGCCGGGAAGGCGCCGGCCCAGCTCACGGTTGCGGGTCGCGAAGAACACGACGACGTCGAGGCGGCCGCGAGCCTGGCTCCTGACGACGGTGCCCGGAGGGAGCTCGAGACCGTCGAGGAAGCCGTCGGGCGTCGACACCGCGGCGAACCTCGTTCCGTCCCGGATGCCGAGCCGGTGAGCCAGCGACCTCCGCGACGACCCCGGCACGGCCATATCTCATTGCCTGCCGACCCTGCTCGTCAACCCGCGCCCGCAAAACCCGACCGATCGACTCGCCTTTTGCCGCGCGACCGGCCTATGCTGGACGTAGTGGTCAGCACCTCGTTACCCGATACGACCGGGCCGTACCCCGGAACCGCAGAGTGAGGAGCAACGCATGGCGATCCGTCTGGGCGACGAAGCTCCCGACTTCACCGCCGAGAGCACCAAGGGCACCATCAACCTGCACGAGTACCTGGGCGGGAGCTGGGGACTCCTGTTCTCACATCCCGCCGACTTCACCCCGGTCTGCACCACCGAGCTCGGGGCCTTCGCCCGGCGCAAGGCGGAGTTCGACCGGCGCGGGGTGAAGCTCATCGGCCTCAGCGTGGATCCGCTCGACTCCCACGAGAAGTGGATCCAGGACATCGAGGAGACCCAGGGCGCCGCCCCCGACTACCCGATCATCGCCGACGCCGACCACCGGGTGGCCGAGCTCTACGACATGATCCACCCCAACGAGCTGGCCACCCTCACGGTGCGCACGGTGTTCGTGATCGGGCCCGACAAGTTGGTGAAGCTCAGCCTCACGTACCCCGCCAGCACGGGCCGCAGCGTCGACGAGATCCTGCGCGTCCTCGACTCGCTCCAGCTCACCGCCGACTACTCGGTGTCGACCCCGGTCGAGTGGCACGACGGCGACGACGTCATCATCGGAGGCGCGATCTCCGACGACGAGGCCAAGGAGCGCTTCCCCAAGGGCTTCACGACGATCAAGCCCTACCTCCGGGTGACCCCCCAGCCCAACCGCTAGCCGCACCAGGGGCGGTCACCGGACGCATCGCATCGCGCTGCCCGGCCCCGCACCGCCCCGCGGGGGGTCAGAGGTAGGCGCGCGGGTTGACGGGGTTGCCGCCGACCCGCACCTCGAAGTGGAGGTGGGGGCCGGTGGAGAGGCCCGTCGACCCGACGTAGCCGATCACCCGGCCCGCCGACACCCGCTGCCCCACGCTCACGGCCAGGCGCGACTGGTGGGCGTACAGGGTGGCCAGGCCACCGCCGTGGTCGATCACGACCGCGTTCCCGTAGCCGCCCATCCAGCCGGCGGTCACCACCACGCCACTGCCCGCGGCGTGGATCGCGGCGCCGTAGGAGGCGCCGAAGTCGATGCCGGTGTGCAGCTTGCGGGTTCCGTAGACGGGGTGCACGCGCCAGCCGTACCCGCTGGTGACGGGCGCGCTGATCGGGTAGCGGAGCCGGCCCGAACCGGGCGACGGTGCGCTCCCCGTCGCCTGCTGCTGGCGGGCGCGCAAGGCCGCGGCGACGGCGTCGGACTCGGCCTGGAGGGCGGCGACCCGGCGCTGGTACTCGGCCTTGCGGGCCTGGATCCCGGCCACGAGCGACTGCTCCTGGGCCTCCCGGGCCGCGGCGGCGGCGCGGGCCTTGGCCTGCTCGGCGCGCAGGCCCGCGAGGCGCGAAACCTCGCCCTCGGCGGCACGGCGGGCCTCCTGGGCCTGGTCGCGCTTCTCGATCACCTGCCGCTGGCGGCGCTCCACCTCCTTGCGCAGGGCCTGGTACCGGTCGACCTCCCGGTCGCGCTTCCCGGCCAGGCCCTCGAGGTAGTGGTTGCCGACGGCGACCTGGGCCGGGTTGTCGGAGTCGATGACGCTCCCGATGGCCGCCGCGCCGCTGCCGTTGTTGCGGTAGACCTGCGCGGCGTAGTCGGCCAGGGCCTGGCGGGCGGCGGTCGCCCGGGCCTCCAGGGCGTCGAGGCGGGCGCGCAGCTCCCGGTAGTCGGCCTCGGCCTGCTCGGCCTCGGCCCGGGCGGCGACCAACCGCCCGTTGGCGGCCGAGATCTGCCCGTCGAGGGATGCGACCCGCGCGTCGAGCTCGCGCCGGGCGGCCTGGGCGGAACGAAGCGCGCTCAGCGCCCGGAGCTCGTCACGGGTGGCGCCGTCGAGGAGGCCCCGCGCCTCCGCCATCCGGCTTCCCAGGTCGTCGGAGCCCGCCGCCCGGACCGGCGCCGGCGCCACGACCAGCCAGAGCGCGATGAACAGGGGCGCGAAGCGCGGGACCCGCCGCGTCGACCGCATCAGATGCATCGTAAACAACCCCGCCAACACCAGCAACACGAGGAACAACCCGAACACCCACCACGATGCGTGGGCTCACCCTCGATCATCGACCACTCTCGGCGCGACCTTGACCGGCCATCGGCCGGACCCGCCGGCGCCGGGCCCGTCACACCTTGAGGAACCGCCGGAGCCCGACCAGGGAGCCGAGCAGGCCGATCATCACGCCGAGGACCATCACCACCCACCCGACGCTCAGGGCGTCGCCGGTGGTCAGGTAGTAGCCCTTGAGCAGGGCCGCCGGGTTGGCCAGGCCCCGGCTGATGAGCACCTTGAGCAGGTATACGCCCGCGAACGCGAGCCCGGCGCCGATCGCGCCCTGCACGAGCCCCTCGGCCATGAACGGGATGCGCACGAACGCGTTCGACGCCCCGACCAGCTTCATCACCTCGATCTCGCGGCGGCGGGCGAAGGTGGCGAGGCGGATGGTGTTCACGATCAGGAACAGCGACGACGCGAGCAGCACCAGCGACAGGCCGTAGAAGAGGAGCCGTACCTTGCTCGTGAAGTTCAGGAGTTGCTTGACGGTCTTCTCGGCCGTCCACACCTCGTCGACACCGGCGTGGGCCCGGAACTGGTCCGCGATCAGCGCGGTGCGCCCGGCGTCCTCGGGGACGACCCGGAACGAGGTGGGCAGGTCCTTGGGTGCCACCGACGTGACCAGGCCGGGGCGGTCGCGGTTGGCCCGCTTGAACTCCGCGTACGCCGCGTCCTTGTCGATGAACTTCCACCGGCTGACCTCCTTGGAGGAGTCGAGCGCCGAGCGGACCTCCTTGACCTGGCCGTCGGTGGCGTCGACCTTCATCCACACCACGAACTCGACGTTGTCCTTCCACATGCCGGTGCCGTGGTCGACGAGCTTGGACAGCAGGCTCATGCCACCGAACAGGAACAGCGAGACGGTGACGGTGAGGATCCCCGCCAACGTCATCAACAGGTTGCGCCGCAGCGAGATCAACGTCTCGCGCGCGAAGTAGCTCAGCTTGGCCATGCGCTCGGTTCAGCTCCCGACGCCGTAGACGCCACGGGCCTGGTCGCGCACGAGGGTCCCGCGGTCGAGCTCGATCACACGCCTGCGCATGGAGTCGACGATGCGGGAGTCGTGGGTGGCCATCACCACGGTGGTGCCGGTGCGGTTGATGCGGTCGAGCAACCGCATGATCCCGACCGTGGTGGCCGGGTCGAGGTTGCCCGTGGGCTCGTCGGCAAGGAGGATCAGCGGCCGGTTCACGAACGCCCGCGCGATCGAGACCCTTTGCTGTTCACCGCCCGAGAGCTCGTTGGGGAAGTTGTCGGCCTTCTTGGAGAGGCCGACGAGGTCGAGTATCTGCGGTACCTGCGATCGGATCACGGGGCGCGGCCGGCCGATCACCTCGGGGGCGAAGGCGACGTTCTCGTAGACGGTCTTGTTGGGCAGCAGCTTGAAGTCCTGGAAGATGCAGCCGATGTTGCGGCGGAGCTGGGGCACCTTCCACGCGGGGAGCCGGGTGATGTCGCGGCCCGCGACCACTATGCGGCCGTCGGTCGGGAGGTCTTCGCGCAGGAGCAGGCGCAGGAACGTCGACTTGCCCGACCCCGAGGGCCCGACGAGGAAGACGAACTCGCCCTTGTTGATGTCGAGCGAGATGTCGCTGAGCGCGACGACCTCGCCCTTGTAGACCTTGGAGACGCGCTCGAAACGGATCATGAGCTCGCTTGAGGGTACCAGGGGGCGTCCGGCCGCCGGGGTAGGCGGAGGCGCGCCGGGGAGCCGTGGCTATTCCCCGCCGACGGGGCGCTCAACCCCGGATCGCGGCCCGGATCAGGGCTCGCCGCGCCGGCGCCACTGGAGGAACGCCTCGATGAAGGCGTCGAGGTCGCCGTCGAGGACCGCGTTGACGTTGCCGGTCTCGTGGCGGGTCCGCTCGTCCTTCACGAGCTGGTACGGCGCCAGGGTGTAGGTGCGGATCTGGCTGCCGAACGCCGCTTCCTGCTTGGCGCCCGAGATGCGGGCCATCTCCGCGCGACGCTCCTCGCGCTGACGTTCGGCGAGGCGGGCGGCGAGGATCTGCATGGCCCGGGCCCGGTTCTGGATCTGCGAGCGCTCGTTCTGGCACGACACCACGATGCCGGTGGGCAGGTGGGTGATCCTGACCGCCGAGTCGGTCACGTTCACGTGCTGCCCGCCCGCTCCCGACGACCGGTAGGTGTCGATCCGGAGGTCGTTGGGGTCGAGGTCGGGCTCCTCGGCCTCCTCGAGGGCGGGGACCACGTCGAGGCTGGCGAAGGCCGTCTGGCGGCGGGCGTTGGAGTCGAACGGCGAGATCCGGATCAGCCGGTGGACGCCCCGCTCCCCTGACAGCATCCCGTAGGCGAAGCGGCCGTGCACGGTGAAGGTGGCCGACTGGAGGCCGGCCTCCGAACCCTCCTGCGTCTCGTCGATCTCGACGTCGAAGCCGCGGTCCTCGGCCCACCGGGTGAACATCCGCAGGAGCATCTCGGTCCAGTCCTGGGCGTCGGTGCCGCCCGCCCCCGAATGCAGCTCGCAGATGGCGTCGCGTTCGTCGTGGTCGCCGATGAACAGGGCCCGGAGCTCGAGCTGCTCGAGCTCGCCGGCCAGCCCGGCGACCGACGTCTCGATCTCCCCCTCGAGGGAGTCGTCGCCCTCCTCGCGGGCCAGCTCGTAGAGGGTCTCGGCGTCGGAGAGCCGACCCTCGAGGCCGTCGACCAGCTCCACGTCGTCGCGCCGGCGGGCCATCTCCGCGGTCACGGCCCGGGCGGCGTCGGGGTCGTCCCAGAGGTCGGGCCGGCTGGCCCGCTCCTCCAGCTCCACCAGCCGGGCGCGGGTCGCTTCGAGGCCCAGGTAGGAACGGGCCTCGTCGAGCCGGCGGCGGAGGTCCGCGAGGTCGTCGGTGAAGTCGCGCATCAGGGGCGAGGGAGGTGGTGGTGACGCCGCGGGCGCGTCAGGCCTGGCGCCCGTGGCAGAGCTTGTACTTCCGCCCGCTCCCGCAGGGGCAGGGGTCGTTCCGGCCGGCCGCCTTCTCGACGCGCACCGGGGTGTTGGCCGCCGGCTCGGCCTCGGCGACGGCCGTCGCCGCCAGGCCCGCGCCGCCCGACCCGTCGCCGGGGACGGCCGCGGCGGCCGCGAGGGCGCCGGAACCCTGCACCGGGTCCTGGGGCGCGGAGTAGCGCAGGGCCCGGGCCGGACGGGCCGGGGCCTCGTCGGCGACGACCTGGATGTGGAACATGTAGGAGACGAAGTTCTCGCGGACCGAGGCCATCATCGCCTCGAACATGTCGAAACCCTCACGCTGCCACTCGGACAGCGGGTCGCGCTGGCCCATGGCGCGCAGGTTGATGCCCTCGCGCAGGTAGTCCATCTCGTAGAGGTGCTCGCGCCAGTGCTGGTCGAGGACCGAGAGCAGGACCCGGCGCTCGATCTCGCGCATCATCTCGTCGCCGACCGCGGCCTCCTTCGCCGCGAAGACCCCGGTGGCCTCGGAGAGGAACAGCTCGGCCACTTCGTCGGGCTCCGAGCACGCCAGCACCGCCTCCGGGGTGGCCGTAGTGGGGAAGACCCTCTGCATCTGGGCGAGGAGGTCGTCGACCTCCCACTCCTCGGAGAGGTCGCCCATGCAGAACCGCGTGGCGGTGTCGGTGACGACGCCGCCGATGGCGTCAAGCGTCTCGTCGCGCATGTCGCCGCCGTCGAGGATCTGCTGGCGGCGCCGGTAGATGACCTTGCGCTGCTCGTTCAGGACCTCGTCGTACTTGAGGACGTCCTTGCGGATCTCGAAGTTCCGGGCCTCGACGGTGCGTTGCGCCCGCTCGATGGCCTTCGTGACCATCCGCGCCTCGAGAGGGACGTCGTCGGGGAAGGCCTTGCCCATGACCCAGCTCATGGCGTTGGACGCGAAGAGCCGCATCAGCTCGTCTTCGAGCGACAGGTAGAACCGGCTCTCGCCGGGATCGCCCTGGCGGCCCGACCGGCCGCGGAGCTGGTCGTCGATCCGGCGGCTCTCGTGGCGCTCGGTGCCGAGCACGTAGAGGCCGCCCAGCTCGCGCACCTCGTCGCCGGCCGCCGAGCACTCCTCCTTGGCCCGGGCCAGGAGCTCGGCGAAGCGGTCGGGGTTCTCGTCGCGGGTCAGGCCCTCGGCCCGGAGCTCGGCCTCGGCCAACCCCTCGGGGTTGCCTCCCAGGAGGATGTCGACGCCCCGCCCGGCCATGTTCGTGGCCACGGTGACGGCGTACGGACGCCCGGCCTGGGCGACGATGTGGGCCTCCCGCTCGTGCTGCTTGGCGTTGAGGACCTCGTGCGGCACGCCCCGCTTCTCCAGCAGGCGACCGAGCAGCTCCGACTTCTCGACCGAGATCGTGCCGACCAGGACGGGCTGGCCCTGCTCGTGCCGCAGCGCGATGTCGTCGGCGACGGCACCGAACTTGGCTTCCTCGGTCTTGTAGATCAGGTCGGGCTCGTCGGCCCGGATCAGCGGCCGGTTGGTCGGGATCGACACGACCTCGAGGCCGTACGTGTGGGCGAACTCCCCCGCCTCCGTCACGGCGGTACCCGTCATCCCCGAGAGCTTGCCGTACATCTTGAAGTAGTTCTGGAGGGTGACCGTGGCGAGGGTCTGGTTCTCCTCCTTGATGGGCACGCGCTCCTTCGCCTCCACCGCCTGGTGCAGACCCTCGCTCCAACGTCGACCCTCGAGGATGCGCCCCGTGAACTCGTCGACGATCTTCACCTCGCCACCGGCCACCACGTAGTCGACGTCGAGCTTGAACAGCTCCTTGGCCTTGAGCGCGGCCTGGAGCTGGTGCACGAAGTTCTGGTTGACGTGGTCGTAGAGGTTGTCGACGCCGAGGAGCTTCTCGACCCGGAGGATGCCCTCCTCGGTGGGCACGACCGTGCGCTTGGCCTCGTCGACCTCGTAGTCGCGGTCGCGCTGGAGGCCGCGAGCCACGTTGGCGAAGCGGACGTAGAGGTCGCGGGCGTCGTCGGCGCGGCCCGAGATGATCAGGGGCGTGCGGGCCTCGTCGATGAGGATGGAGTCGACCTCGTCGACGATGGCGAAGTGGTGCCCTCGCTGCACCTGCTCGGCGCGGCTGCCGGCCATGTTGTCGCGGAGGTAGTCGAAGCCGAACTCGTTGTTGGTGCCGTAGGTGATGTCGGCGCGGTAGGCGGTCCGCTTGGCGTCGAAGTCGTCGATGTCGGGGATCACGACCCCGACCTCCATGCCGAGGAAGCGGTACACCTGCCCCATCCACTCGGCGTCGCGCCGGGCCAGGTAGTCGTTGACGGTGATGAGGTGGACCCCTCGGCCGGCGAGCGCGTTCAGGTACGCGGGCAGGGTGGCGACGAGGGTCTTGCCCTCGCCGGTCTTCATCTCGGCCACCCAGCCGAAGTGCAGGGCGGCGCCACCCATGATCTGGACGTCGAAGTGACGCTGGCCGAGCGTGCGGGTGGCGGACTCCCGTACCGCGGCGAACGCCTCGGGCATCAACTCGTCGAGGTGGCCGTCGAGCTTGTCGTCGGGTACACCGACGAGCCGGTTGCGCAGCTCGGCGGTGACGGCGCGCAGCTCGGAGTCGGAGCGGCGCCTCATGTCGTCCTCGAAGGCGGCCACGTCGGCCACCACGGACTCCACCGCCCGGACCTTGCGGCCCTCGCCGACGTGCAGGATCTTCGAGAAGACGCTCATGGGTTCCCTGATGCTACCGGCTCAGCCGGCGGGCTCGATCAGGCCGAGGTGACCGTCGCGGCGCCGGTACAGCACCGCCGCGCGCCCGTTCTCGACGTTGGTGAAGAGGTAGAAGTCGTGGCCGAGGAGGTCCATCTGGAGCGCGGCCTCCTCCACGGGCATCGGCTTCACCTCGAACCGCTTGGTGCGCACCACCAGGGCGTCCTCGCCTTCGGCGGCCTCCTCGTCGAGGTCGGGGACGGCCGGGAGCGTGGCCGCGGCCGGGCGGCGCCGGCGGGCGCGGGAGCGGTCGATGCGCTTCTCCTTGAGCCTCCCGAGCTGCTGGGCGATGCGGTCGAGGGCGGCGTCGAGGGCGGCGAGCAGGTCGGGGGCCGACGCGTGCGACCGCACGAAGTGGCCCTTCAACCGCACCGTGATCTCGCACACGAAGCGGTCGGCCACCCGGGGGTTCCCCACCTCGGAGAACTCCACCTCGGCGCGCTTGAGGTCGCTTGCGAAGCGGCCGAGGCGCCCGGCCTTCTCCTCGGCGACCTCCAGCACGGTATCGGGCAGATCCACCTTCTTGCCGCGTATCGCCACATCGACGAGACGTTCGCTGTCGGTACTGATCGCCCCACCTCCTGAGGTCCGGGCCCGCCGCGGCGGGACCACCGAGTATAGGGACGGACCGGGCCGGCCCCGGGCCCCGCTGCCCGGCCCGGGACCACGGGCGCCGGGCCGGACGGTGGCCTCTGCGGCGACGCCCGACGCCGGACCGGGTCACCGCGGCTCCCGTCGCCACGGCGGTGGGGTGCGGGCCACCACCGCGCCCACCACACCGGTCGCCCCGGCCCGGCGCAGGGTCCGGGCCGCCGCCCCCAGCGTGGCCCCGGTGGTGACGACGTCGTCGACGACGACCACGGGACCCACCCACCCGCCGCCGGACGGCTCGAAGCACGGGGCGGCCCGGCGCCGCTCGGCGCGCGGTCGGCCGGTCTGCGCCGGGCCGGGGGGCCGCGACAGGAGCGGCACCACGGGCCGGCCCAGCTCGCGTCCCACGGCCCGGGCGAGGAGCTCGGCGTGGTCGAAGCCCCGCGCCCGGCGGCGGGCCGGGGTGGTCGGCACCCAGGTGACGACACCCCCGCGATCGGGCCCGCGATCGGGCCCGCGCCCGGGCCCGATCACCGCCTCGCGTGCCGGCCCCTCGCGCAGGGCCGCGCCCAGGATCCCGGCGAGGAACGCCACGGCGTGGCGGGCGTTGCGGTACTTGAGCCGGGCCACCAGCTCCCGGGCGGCGCCCTCGTAGGACAGCGGCGCCACCAGGAGGTCGAGACCGGGCGGAGCCGGGGCCGGGACGGCCCGGGCGAGGCCGCGGGCGCACCCAGGGCACAGCGGTTCGCCCGGAGCCCCGCACCCCGGGCAGGCCGAGGGGAAGAGGCGCGCCGCCAGCCGATCGACCGGCCGGGCGCGCGGCCCTCCCCTCGACCGACCCGCGTTGGTACCGGCGCTCACCGCCGGGAAGCTAGCGACGGCCTGCGACATCCGAGCCGGGCGACCCGGGCCCCGAGGTCGCCCCCCGGGCGGGCCGCCTAGTACCGGTAGAGCTCGGGCTTGTAGGGGCCCTCGACCGGCACGCCGATGTAGTCGGCCTGCTCGGGCGTGAGGTGGGTCAGCCTCACGCCGAGCGCGTCGAGGTGGAGGCGGGCGACCTTCTCGTCGAGGATCTTCGGGAGGGTGTGGACGCCCAGCGGGTAGCGCTCGGGATGGGTGAACAGCTCGATCTGGGCGATCGTCTGGTTCGTGAAGCTGTTCGACATCACGAAGCTGGGGTGGCCCGTGGCGCACCCCAGGTTCAGCAGGCGGCCCTCGGCCAGGATGATGACCGAGTGCCCGTCGGGGAACACGTACTCGTCGACCTGCGGCTTGATGTTGACCCGCCGCACGTCGGACATCCGCGCCAGGCCGGCCATGTCGATCTCGTTGTCGAAGTGGCCGATGTTGCCGACGATCGCCTGGTGCTTCATGCGGGCCATGTGGCCGGCGGTGATGATGTTGTAGTTGCCGGTGGTGGTGATGAAGATGTCGGCCGTCTCGACCACGTCCTCGAGGGTGACGACCTGGTACCCCTCCATCGCGGCCTGGAGCGCGCAGATGGGGTCGATCTCCGTCACCAGGACCCGGGCCCCCTGGCCCCTGAGCGACTGGACGCAGCCCTTGCCGACGTCGCCGTAGCCGCAGACCACGGCCGTCTTGCCGCCGATCATCACGTCGGTGGCGCGGTTGATGCCGTCGACGAGCGAGTGCCGGCAGCCGTAGAGGTTGTCGAACTTCGACTTGGTGACCGAGTCGTTCACGTTGATGGCCGGGAACAGGAGCCGGCCGTTCTCGTGCATCTGGTAGAGGCGGTGGACGCCGGTCGTGGTCTCCTCGGTGACTCCCCGGATGCCCGACGCCACCGCCGTCCAGCGGCCGGCGTCGCGCTCGAGGCCGCGGCGCAGGAGGTCGAGCACGACCTTCCACTCCTCGGAGTCGGACTCCGAGGGCTCGGGCACCGCGCCGGCCTTCTCGTACTCGACGCCCTTGTGCACGAGCAGCGTGGCGTCGCCGCCGTCGTCGAGGATCATGTTGGGACCGCCGTCGGGCCAGCCGAGGGCCCGCTCGGTGCACCACCAGTACTCCTCGAGGGACTCGCCCTTCCACGCGAAGACGGGCACGCCGCGGGGCGAAGCCTCGGTCCCCGCGGGGCCGACCACGACCGCGGCCGCGGCGTGGTCCTGGGTGGAGAAGATGTTGCAGCTCGCCCAGCGGACCTCGGCGCCGAGCGCCACGAGCGTCTCGATGAGGACGGCCGTCTGCACGGTCATGTGGAGCGAGCCGGTGATGCGGGCCCCACGGAGCGGTTGCGCGTCGGCGTACTCGGCCCGGGTGGCCATGAGGCCGGGCATCTCGTGCTCGGCGAGGTCGATCTCCTTGCGGCCGAACGCGGCGAGCGAGAGGTCGGCGACCTTGTACTGGGCGGGGTCGAGGACGAAGTCGATCATGGTCTCCTCCAATGCGCGTGACGGGTGCGGGCGCGCTCGACCGAGCACGCCCGCCGGAGCGCTGAGGAGTCGGCCCGGATCACCGGATGACAGCCACGAGGGGCCCGACCAGCCCGGCGATGCTAGCCGAGCACCGGCCGGCTCAACCGGCCAGGGCGGCCTTGAGGCGGGCGATGGCCTCGATCGGGCCCGGGTCGACCCCGGCGTCGAGCGCCAGGTAGCAGCTCACCCAGTCGCCGAGGTACATGAGGTCGAGGAGCTGCGCCAGACGCGAGGTGCCCTCGGCCCGGGCCTCCAGGACCTGGTTCACCGCCTCCTCGACGATGCCCCGGGTGATCTCGAAGCGCCGGGCGAGCTGGGGGTGCTCGAAGCCGTGCCGGAGCTCCACCAGGCTGATCACCTGCCGGGTGGCGTCGCCGTGCTGGCCCCAGCCGCAGATCTCGTTGTGGTCGAGCTCGGGGTACGCGGCCCAGAACGCGGGGGCCTTGGCGTTCTCGTTGACGTCGCACTTCCAGCGGTAGGCGGCCACCGAGCCCAGGGCGCCACCCCCGTAGAAGAGCGGGAAGGTCCCGTCGACGAGGCGCGCCATCTCACGGGCCGGGTTGGCGGGAGCCGGCACATCGGGGCGGCAGGTCTCGCGCCGCCGGGCCAGCACCTCGACGGCCTCGCCGAGGTCGAGGTCGCCGTGGGCGACCATCCCCAGGCGCCCGAGGGTCACGACGATCGGCGCCACGAGGGCGCCCAGCGCGGCCCGGGGCATGTAGCCCGGCGGGCACGGCACGTGCAGTCCGCCCGCGTCGCGGGCCACGCCGGCCAGCGCTCCCCCGCAGCTCACCGCGACGAGCGCCGCGCCCGCGTCGGCGGCGGCGCGGGCCATCGACACGGTCTCCTCGGTATCACCGGAGTACGAGATCGCGAGCGCCAGGGTGCCCGGCCCCACGAACGCGGGAACCCGGTACCTCTTGAGGACGGTGACCGGGACCGGGATCTGGTCGTTGTAGGCGGCGGCCACGACGTCGCCGGAGATCCCCGAACCGCCCATGCCCATCACCACCAGGCCGCGCACGGATTCGGGCGCGGGCAGCGCCGACGCCGGGATCGCGTCGACCGCGGTGCGGTGCGCCGCGTCGAGCTGCTCGGGCAGGCCCGCGACGGCGTCGAGGAACCCCAGGGTGTCGGGCACGGCCCCGCTCAGGCCTCGAACGTGGGGCGGATGCCCTCCGAGGCGGCCTTGGCCAGCAGGCGCTCGTGCTCGGTGTCGCCGACCGCCTCGGACTCGTCGACGAGCATGATCGGGATGTCGTCACGGACCGCGTAGCGCCGGTGCAGGCGCGGGTTGTAGAGCGCCGACTCGTCGGCGAAGTAGAGCAGCGGCCCCTTGTCGTCGGGGCAGGCCAGGATCTCCAGCAGCTTGGGGTCGAGCGCCACGTCGGGTCCTCCAGGGGGGCGGGCGGGTCAGGCCCTCACCAGGGCCAGCACCTCGGCCGTGCGGGCGTCGCACGACTCCCGGTCGGCGGCCTCGAGGTTAAGGCGTAGGAGAGGTTCGGTGTTGCTGGGCCGCAGGTTGAACCACCAGGCACCGAAGTCGACGGTCAACCCGTCGAGGCGGTCCTGGTCGGCGGCCGGGTAGGCCGCGGCCACCCGCTCGACGACCGCGGCCGGGTCGGGGACGGGCGAGTTGATCTCCCCCGACGCCGCGTAGCGCTCGTAGGGCCGGCGCAGCTCCGACAGCGGCGCGCCCGCCGTCGACAACCGCTCGAGCACCATGAGGGCGGCGATGGAACCGGAGTCGGCCCGCCAGTTGTCGCGGAAGTAGTAGTGGGCCGAGTGCTCGCCGCCGAAGATGGCTCCGGTGTCGGCCATCACCTGCTTGATGAACGAATGGCCCACGCGGCTGCGGATCGGCTCGCCGCCCGCCTCGCGGATCACCTCCGGGACGGCCTTGGAGCAGATCAGGTTGTGGACGACCTTCTCGCCCGGATGCCGCTCGAGGATCCCGCTCGCCACCATCGCCGTGGTGGTTGACCCGGAGACCGGCTCGCCGAGGTCGTCGACCAGGAAGACGCGGTCGGCGTCGCCGTCGAAGGCGAGCCCGACGTCGGCACCGGTCTCCACGACCCGCTTGCGCAGGTCGGCGAGGTTCTCCGGCTGGATCGGGTCGGCGGGGTGGTTCGGGAACGAGCCGTCGAGCTCCGGGTAGAGGATCTCGAGGTCGAACGGCAGCCCCTCGAAGATCTTGGGGACCACCAGGCCCCCCATGCCGTTGGCGGTGTCGGCGACGACCTTCATGGGCCGCATGGCACCGGTGTCGACGAACGACCGCACGTGGGCCGCGAAGTCGTCGAGGAGGTCGAGCGACTCGACGCGGCCCAGCTCCTCGGCCCGGTCGACGAGGCCGGCGACCACGGAGTCGCGGATCTGGACCAGGCCCGTCTCCTCGCCGACGGGCGCCGCCGCCGCCCGGCACAGCTTGATGCCGTTGTACCGGGCCGGGTTGTGGCTGGCGGTGAACATCGCGGCCGGGGAGTCGAGCCGGCCCGACGCGAAGTAGGTCATGTCGGTGGAGGCCAGGCCGATGTCGACGGCGTCCGATCCGGCCAGCGTCACGCCCTCGATGAAGGCCGCGGCGAGCGGGGCCGACGACCCGCGCATGTCGCGCCCGACCACCACCCGCTCGGCGCCGGTGAAGCGCACGAACGCGTTGCCGACCCGGTGGGCGACGTCTTCGTCGATCTCGTCCGGGTAGATGCCGCGGATGTCGTAGGCCTTGAAGATCTTCTCGGGGGACCTGCTGGGCATCGGAATCTGACCGAGGAGCGGGGGCTGGTCGAGCCCTGACGACGGCGGGCCGGGGCCCGGGGCGCGCCGCTCCACGGGGGGAGCGGGCGGCTCGCCATGCTAGTCGCCGTCCGGCTCGGCACCCGGGTGGTGCGGATCGACCGGCGGCGTGCCGGGAGCCTCCGGGCGCGGCCCGGCCGCCACTCGAACCGGGTCCCCGACCGCGTCCGCGACCGGGTCGACGACCACCGGTTCCGCCTCCGGGGCGTCGGCCCCGCCTTCGGCGCGGCGGCGCCGATCGACGACCACCAGGGCGCCCAGGCCGACGAGGCCGGCGAGCGTCCCGAGGAGGCCCAGCCACTCGGCCGCCGTGCGCGAGTAGACGATCTCCACGTGGCGCGACGTGGGCACCACGACCATGAAGTTGGGCGTGGCCCGCCACGGTCCGTCGGCACCCCGTGCCCTCCAGTTCGGGAAGGCCGAGACCTTCACCAGCACCGGCACGCCCGGGCGCGACACGTCGAAGCTGATGCGGTCGTCGGCGACGCGGACGCGACTCACCTCGACCGGCGCCAGGGGCCGGGACCCGGCCCGCGGGGCGAAGCGGCCCTCTCGCACGTCGTCGGCCGTTACCCTCGGCCACGACCGCGGCCCCCCGGCGGCCAGCGGCCGCGCGAGCGCCGAGGGCTCGTCGAACCAGCGCACGGCCACGCACTCCCAGGCGTTCAGCACCGGCCCGCCGGCCGGCGTCGAGTCGCCTCCCGACGCGCCGTAGCACACCTCGGCCGGTTCGGCCCGGGCCCCGGTCACGACCACGGGCGTCCGGGTCAGCGGCTCGACGAGGCCGGCGTCGGGCACCCGGTAGACCTCCCAGCCGAGCGGCGCCTGCCCGTCGCGGTCGGCGACGGTCGCGACCTTCCGAAGGCGCCCGTCGGCCGAGGCCGCGGCGCGCGCCTCGGTGGA
Organism: Acidimicrobiia bacterium; assembly: GCA_020846855.1. Taxonomy (GTDB): domain Bacteria; phylum Actinomycetota; class Acidimicrobiia; order IMCC26256; family JADLDD01; genus JADLDD01. The sequence continues at coordinate 15,830 of JADLDD010000072.1, forward strand.
GTGGGCGAGGTAGTACCGAACCCCGAGGAGCTGCATGTACCGAACCCCGAGCGAGAAGTCGGCGAGGGTCCGGTAGTGCAGCCCGCGGACGGGGTTCGAGGCGTTGCCCGGCCCCTCGAGCGTCGCGGCGGTGAGGAAGTGGTAGGGCGTGGTGGCCGACGACTCGAAGTAGAGGCCCTCCATCGAGTCGATCCGGCCGCCGGTGAAGTGGGGCAGGAGCTCGAGCGCGAGCGACGTGCCGTAGGCGTCGATCGCCTGGCCGCCCTCCCAGAGCGCCCGGCCGGGCGGCAGCCGGTCGACGGCCGCCACGAGGGCCCGGAACTCGTCCCACGGCTTGGGCTTGGTCCCGGTGGCGTCCTGGTAGCCGCTGTAGTTCCAGTTCACCCAGAACGTGAGGTAGCCGCGGCTCGAGTGCACGCCGTAGAGCACCGCGGCGGCCAGGACGGCCGCGAGCAACGCCGCGGTGGCTCGCCGCGCGGGAAGGTGCCCCCCGGCCCCGGCGCCGCGCGCTCCCAACGAGGTCGCCACCGTCGCGACGCCCCGCAGGAGCTCCGCCGCGCCCACGGCCGCGAGGAGGTAGAGGCCGGCGTACCAGAAGGGCAGGAACCGCAGGTTCCACGCGTGGGACTGAGGCCACACGACGAACACGGCGGCGAAGGCGGCGGTGATCACGGCGAGCACGATCGTCGACCGGCGCCGGCCCGCGACGCCGACGGCCAGGGCCACGCCGCCTAGCAGGTAGAGGGGCCAGACGTAACCCGGCAGCAGGTAGGCCCGGTAGTCGCGGATCTTCTCGTAGTTCATGCTCACCGTGTACGAGAAGGTCGTGAGCAGGGGGAGCGTCCACACCGCGGTGAGCAGCGCGGCCACCCCACCGATCGCGGCCGCCCGGCCCAGCGTCCGCCGAGGTCGGTGCGCGGCCCACACGACCACGGCGCCGACCGCGGCGAAGATCGCCACGACCAGGTGCGACAGCACGACGGCGGCGAGCAGCGCGGCCGCGACCGCGCGGCCGCGACCGTCGCGCAGCGCCACCGCGAGCACCCCCAGGAAGGCGAAGGCGAGGGCCAGGGCGAGGGTGAAGGAGAACTCCCCCGCCAGGTTGCTGGTGAGGGTGCCGCCCATGATGTGCTGGTTGAAGACGATCGCCCGGGCCGCCTCGCCCGTGCCCGGGTCGCCCTTGAAGAAGAGGAAGGCCACCGATCCCGCCGCCATGAGCTCGGGGGCGGGCCGGGGGGCCCGCAGGCCCCGCCCGAGCACGTACGCCCCGACCGGCACCAGCACCGGCCCGAGCGCGGTGACGAGCTTGAACGCCACGTCGTAGGGCAGCACCACGTCGAGCGCGACGACGAGCAGCGCCGGCAGCGGGAAGTAGAACTGCCCGGCCGGGAAACCCGCGTACCAGTCGGGCGCCCAACCGGCGATGCGCCCGTGCGGGAGCAGGTGGTCGCGCAGGTACGCCGGGAACCAGACGTGGGCCCCCATGTCGCCGCCGTTGGCGGTGGTGTCGCGCAGCAGCAGCGCCGGCGACTGCTGCACCAGCACGTACGCGGCACAGGCCGCGACCACCAGCAGCGGCGACCAGCGGGCGACGCGACGGGTCCACACCCCGCCCGGGCGGTCGCCGTCCGGGGCGGCGGCGCCGGGGTCCGCGCCGGGTTCCGGGCCGGGTTCCGGGCCGGGGCCCGGGCCGGGGTCCGGGAGCGGTTCCGGGCCGGGTGCCGTTCCCGGCGCCGGGCCGGGGTGGTGCGCTCGGCCCTCCCCCGCGGGTGGGTTCCCGCCGCCTACGGCCGGCGCGCCGGGGTCAGCGGGCGGTCCGGCGGGCATCCCGGACAGGATGCCAGACCGCCCCGCCCGACCGGCGTCGCCGGGGGTCGGCTCGATCGGTGCGGATCAGCGGGCGCGGGCGAGCTGGAGGACGCCACCGAGGGCCAGGTCGCCCTCCGCGGTGCTCCACCGCTGGTGCTCGCAGCGGCCGCAGCGCCGGAACGCCACGTCCTCGCCGCGCAGCTGCATGCGGATCTCGACCATCCCGTCGTGGGCACACCGTGGACACTGCATCGGTTCCTCCTCCAGCCGTCCGCCTCGAACGGCCTATCGGCAGGCGGCGCGGGCCCATTGAGGATGATCCGGGTATGAGACGGCGCCGGGGGCACCCGGGTCGTTGCGGGAGGCCGCCGCCTCAGCGCGAGGCGAGGATCGAGAGGGTCGCCAGGAGGTTGAAGCCGGCGTGCAGGAACACCGAGCGCGACAGCGACCGCGACGTGACCGCCAGGTACCCCGAACAGGTGCCCAGCGCCAGCAGGATCGGGAACACCGGGTACGAGCCCGGGTCGCCGACGACGTGCGCGGCGCCGAACACCGCGCCCCCGACGAAGATCGCCGGCGCCGCGGGCATGCGGCGCAGCAGCGACCGCAGGAGGATGCCCCGGAAGACGAGCTCCTCGCTGACCGGCGCGACGACCAGGACGCCGAGGCTGTAGAGGACCATGGCCGCACCGCTCGATCGCTCGAAGGTGCGGACCACCTCCTGGCCGTCGAAGTGGGCGAGGTCGGCGATCGGGCGCGTGACCTGCGCGAACACGACCGCCAGGACGAGGCCGACCAGCACCCAGCCGGCGTCGCGCGGCCGCACCGACCACCCGAAGTCGACGCGCAGCGACCCGCGCCCCTTGGCCCGGCTGATCGCCCACAGCGCGGCCAGGAAGCCGGCGAACTGCCCGACCAGGGCCGCGACGGTCGTGGCCGGGTCCTTGGCGGCGTCGGCGGCGGGCACCCCGGCCGCGGAGATGTAGACCGACGCCACGATCACACTCGTCACGAGGCCGGCGAGGAAGACCAGGACGAAGTCGGGGAGACCCCATCGGACGGGGGCGGAACGGCCCCCGCGGGCGAGCGGCGGAAGCGGTGGGAGGCCTCCCTCGGGACCGGGAGCGGGCCAGGCGCTCACGGCGGCGCAGCGTAGCGGTGGTCCCCGCGACCCTCGGAGCGGCACCGCCGGGGACGCGCGAGGGAAGCCGACCCGCCCCGGCGCCCTACCATGGAGTGGATGCCGAGCGGCGGTGATCCCTTCAGCAACCGGCGCCCGGGTGAGCAGCAGCGTCCGTCGCAGGGCTCCGGCCCCGGTTCGCGCCCGTCGCCGCCCTGGCCGAAGTGGCTCCCGTGGGTGATCCTCGTGTTCATCGGCGGGGCGTTCCTGCTGGCCAACCTGCGGCCGACCACCACCGACAAGGCCAGCCTCTCGTACTCGCAGTTCCTGGGGGTCGTCAAGGACGGCAACGTCAAGAGCGTCGAGGTGCGCCAGTCGAGCGGCAACATCTCGGGGTCCTTCAAGAAGCCCGTCGACGGGCACAAGGAGTTCACCTCGAAGGGGCCGGAGACCGGCCTACCGCAGAGCGTGATCGACGAGATCGGCGAGCACGGGGGCACGGTCAAGTACACCTCGGAGAGCTCCAACCTGCTCGGCACGATCCTCGTCTGGGTGCTGCCCTTCGCGCTGATCATCGGGTTCTTCCTGTGGATGAACCGGCGCGCCCAGGGCCAGATGGGAGCGGTGATGAACATCGGCCGGAGCCGGGCCAAGGTGTACGCGACCGAGAAGCCGAAGACCACCTTCGCCGACGTGGCCGGCTACACGGCCGTCAAGGAGGAGATCACCGAGGTCGTCGACTTCCTCAAGAGCCCCGGCAAGTTCCGCCAGATCGGGGCCCGCATCCCCAAGGGAGTCCTGCTGGTCGGCCCCCCCGGCACCGGCAAGACGCTCATCGCCCGGGCGGTGGCCGGCGAAGCCGGCGTGCCCTTCGTCTCGGTGACCGGCTCCGACTTCATGGAGATGTTCGTCGGCGTGGGCGCGGCCCGGGTCCGTGACCTCTTCCAGACGGCCCGCAAGCAGGCTCCGGCGATCATCTTCATCGACGAGATCGACTCCATCGGCCGCAAGCGCGGGGCCGGCCTCGGCGGCGGGCACGACGAGCGCGAGCAGACCCTCAACCAGATGCTGGCCGAGATGGACGGCTTCGAGGCCACCGAGGGGATCGTCATGATGGCGGCCACCAACCGGCCCGACGTGCTCGATCCGGCGCTCCTGCGCCCCGGGCGCTTCGACCGCCAGATCATGGTCCCGCTGCCGACCCAGGAGGAGCGGGTCGACATCCTCAAGGTCCACTTCAAGGACAAGAAGATCGCCGCCGACGTCGACATCGGCGTCGTGGCCCGGGGAACCCCCGGCATGAGCGGAGCCGACCTCGCCAACCTCGTCAACGAGGCGGCGCTGTTCGCGGTGCGCCGGGGCGAGAGCGAGATCCACGCCCTCGACTTCGAGGACGCCCGCGACCGCGTGCTGATGGGCCTGAAGCGCCCCTCGATCATGATGAACGAGGAGGAGAAGGAGCACACCGCGTACCACGAGGGCGGGCACGCCGTCGCGGCCTACGTGCTCGAGCACGCCGACCCGGTGCACAAGGTCACGATCCTCCCGACCGGCATGGCCCTGGGCATGACCCAGCAGCTACCGGAGGAGGAGCGGTACTCCCACGACCGCGACTTCATCCTCGACATGCTCGGCGTGATGCTCGCCGGGCGGGTCGCGGAGGAGGTCGTCTTCGACAGCCAGTCGACGGGCGCGCAGAACGACCTCGTGCGGGCCACCGAGATCGCCCGGCGGATGGTCCGCGAGTGGGGGATGTCGGAGCGGATCGGGCCGATGGCGTGGGGTTCTCAGGGCGCGGTCTTCCTCGGCGAGGACCTGGTCCACACCCGCGACTACTCCGACGAGACGGCCCGGGTCATCGACGAGGAGGTCGAGCGGATCCTGAGGGCCCAGGAGGACCGGACCCGCGAGCTCCTCGTGAAGGTGCGCCCCGGCCTCGACGCGGTGGCCCGCGCGCTGCTCGAGCACGAGACCATCGACGGGATCGAGGTCGAGCGGCTCGTCGACGAGGCCGTCGGGCACCGCGCCGGGGGTCCACGCCGCGTGCGCACCGCCACCGGGGGTGAGGCCGAGGCGGGCGAGCCCGCCACGCCCCCCACCGTGGCCCCGGGCCCCGGCGGCGACGAGGTCACCACACCGGTCGGAGGTCGACCGGGCGGGCCGAACGGCACCGGGGGCGTGAGTCCGGGCGACCCCGAGCCGGGCCACGCCGGGAGCCCCCCCGGCGGCTGGCGCCGGCCGGGCGGTCACGGCTCCCCCGGCTGACCCGGCGCGGCGCCGGGCGGGTGCCGTCAGGCGCGTGATCCGCACTCCGGCGCGGGCCGGGAGCCCGGCACCCGCGCCTCGGCGACCGCGGCCCACAGGTCGGTGGCCGTCGCCGGACCCACGAAGCTCGCCCTGACGACCCCCTCGGCGTCGGCCACCACGACCAGCGGCACCCCGGCGATGTCGTAGCGCTCGTGCAGGTCGGGGGCGTCCTGGAACGCGACGTCGCAGACGGCCACGTCGGTCGACTCCAGCACCGCCACCTTGGCCGCCATCGTGGTGCAGGAGTCGCAGGTGCGCGACGAGAACAGCGCCACCAGCCACGGCCGGTCGTTCCCGGGGAAGTCGGCCCGATCGATCTGGGCCGGCACGGGGTACGAGCCGCGCGACGGGGGTTCGGGCCGGCGGCGATCGAGGACCAGCGCGACCACGAGGGCGACGGCCACGAACCCGGCGGCGAGCAGCAGCCTCGTGGTCACGGGCCGAGGGTACCGGCTGCCCCGGCGGGGCCTCGATGCGGGACCGGCGGTCGCGGGTCGGGGCAGGTGGGGAGGCCGGAGGTGCGGTCCGTCAGCCCGGTCGGGGCGGGAACGGCACGGCACCCTGGCGCGTCACCCCGGGGGCGGTGCCCGCGCCGTGACCGACCACCACGGGGCCGGTGGCCTCGACGACCACCGCGGCGGCCACGGGCACCTTCGCCGCGACGAGGTCGACGACCACGCGCCTCCCCGGCCCGACGGACAGGGGCCTCCCGGACCCCCCGATGAGCCGGCTGCGCCCCTCCCCCACGACCCGTAGGGTCAGCCTCACGGCCCGCCGTCCGGGGTTCGCCACCGAGAGCCGGTCGCCCGACTCCTCGCGGGTCCGGCCGCCCACGACCACCCAACGGTCGGCCGGGCGGGCGAGACCGGGCATGGCCGCCAGGCCGGCCGTCCCGGCGGCGCCGGCCCGTCCGAGGACGGACTCCACGACCACGGGCCGCCGGGAGTCGACCGTGACCCAGAACCCGATGCCCGCGGGGACGCGGGACCGGAGGTCGACGAGAGCCAGGGAGCGCCCGTCGACGGTCACTTCGTCGGGCTGGAGGAACTGGCCCGAGTCGAGGTGGGTCGTGATCCGCACCGGCACCTCGGTGTCGGACGGGTTGAGCACGACGAGGGTCTCGGAGTCGTCCCGTCCGCCGGACCCCGCCGGCAGGTACCACCGCGTCGAGGGACCTTCGAGGCCGAGCGAGAGGGTCAGCCCGGAGCGGGGGTAGGGCGCGGCGGTCCTGAGCACCTGCTCCACGACCACCCGGCCGAGGCGGGCCCGGACCACGGCGCCGACCCGGTCGGAGTCGAGGGCCTTCTCGTGGACCGGGACCGTGATCCGGGACCTCGCCGGCACACTCAGCCCCGAGAGGTCGTCACGCTCCTTCACCCCGTCGGCGGTGTAGAGCGCGATGTCGACGAGGGCGTCGTCGGGGAACGGGTTGAAGACCTCGAGCCACAGCGACGCGCCCTCGACGGTCGTGCCCCCCGACGTGTACCACGTGGTCCCGGCGTCGCGGGCGCAGGGCCCGGTGGCCCGGTCGTTCCCCACCGCGAGCCGGTGTTCGACGACGACCGGACCGCCGAACGCCTCGACGACCACGCCCGGGTTCTCGACGGGCGCGACGTCGGCGACGGCGAGCCGCCGCTGCGTGCGGCCGGCGATCGAGAGCTCCACCGAGACCGGGCGGGCGTCGCCGCCCGGCATCACGGTCACCTCGACGCGTGCCGGCCGGGCGCCCAGGTTCGCCATGACCAGCGTCTCGGGGCTCCGGCCCTCCGGCGACGCCGTGCCGGCCACGCAGTACCACGCCGACGGCATCGACCGGGCGCTCGGGACCTCGGGTCCGGACGGCCCGGCCGCGCCGGCGCCGGCGCCGGCGCCGGTGCCGGTCGCCGCGCTGCGGTCGCCGGCCGCGGCGGCCGCGACGAGCAGCACGCCGACGGCGGCCAGGACGGCCACGCGCCGCGAGCGCAACCCGCGGCGGAGGGTGCGGCGCTCGACCCGCGACTCCGGCGCCGTCATCGGGCCGGACCTCCGGGTGCCGCGGTCGGGTGCGGCTCCGCCGCGCTCCCGTCCGCCGCGGTCCCCTCGGAGCGGGTCCCCTCGGGTGCGCCCTCCCCGGGCGCGTCCGGGGCCTCCGGCGGGGCGTCGGGCGCGGTCCCGTCGTCGCCTTCCGGGGCCCGGAGGTCGACCACACCGTCACGCGGCTCGCCCGTCCGGCGCCAGAGCACCACCGCCGCGGCGAGGATCAGGCCCTGGAGCACCAGGAGCAGGTTGCGTCCGGTCTGGCCCCCGAAGGCCACCCGGAGCGTCCCGGCGCGGGGGACCACGAACCCGTTGGCCCAGCCGAACACCCGGACGGGGCGGAGCCGGCGACCGTCGACGCGGGCCGTCCAGGACCGATCGTGGGACCGGCTGACGACGAGCGTGCCGGCCGGCGCCCGCCCACCGTCGCCGTCGACCGGACGGGCGGCCCCCGTATCGAGCTCGAGGGCGGTGGCCGGACCGCCGGACGACGCGGCCAGCTCCCGGCCCGCGTCCCCGGTGACCACCGCCGTGGTCGGCATCCAGGCCTCGTTCTCGAACAGGAGCAGCCCGGGCTCGGTGGCGAGGATCGAGAGGTCGAGCTGGTTGCGCAGGGCCGGCTCGAGGCCGCCGGGCACCGCGTGCCGTCCGCCGGCCCCCGGACCCGACCGGGTCGGGACGGCGATGTACCGCACGGCCATCGGGGCCAGCAGCCGGCCGACCCGGCTGGTCGACCCGGAGGCGGCGGTCTCGAGGATCCCGGCGAGGGCGCGGTCGCCGTCGGCGGTCGGCCCGGGCCACAGGTCGACGGCGGTGCCGACCCCCGGACCGGTCAGCGCGAACGCCGCCCCGGACGCGGACACGGTCGCCGCCCCCGGCACCACCCGGCGGTCGCCGACCCACAGCACTCGGAACTCCCCCCCGGGGTCGTCGCGCATCCACGACAGGGTCGACGCCCAGTCCCGGCCCGGCAGCCCCCACCGTCCACCCCCGGCGTCGGCCGCGAAGCCGACCGCGGGTATCGCCAGCACGACCACCGCGGCCGAAGCGGCCGCCTGGCGCCAGCCGAACCGGGCCCGCTGGAGCTCGTCCTCGAACAACCCCACCCCCAGGCCGACGGCCAGCGCCGCTCCGAGCGCGGCCACGGCCAGCAGCCCGTCGGGCGCCGGAACCGCCACGGAGTCGGAGAGGCGACCGGGCAGCCAGGCCGCGGCGCAGCCCCCCACCACCAGCGCCCAGGCCCGCACCCCCCAGGCGAACCGCGTCCCGCGCCCCACGAGCAGCACCGCCACGGCCGCCGCCAGCAGCACGAACCCGGCCGGACCGGCACCTGCCGGACCGGTCCGGAAGCTCAGCACGTCGCCGAGCGGGAACGGCACCGGGGCCGAGAGGTCGAAGGCCCGGGCCCGGCCCGACCCCACCAGCGCCATCGGCCACGGGAAGAGGAGGACCACCGCCCCGGCGGCGCCGGCCGCGGCGAAGCCCAGGAGCCGCACCGAGCTGCGAACCTCACCGGCGACGGGCGACACCGCGAGCAGCAGCAGGCCCACGGCGGGCACCACGGCGAGCGCCGGGGGCCAGAACGCCGCCGCGATCCCGGTGAGGACGGCCAGGAGGAGGACCGACCGGGCCGGGTGCCGCGGGCGGCGGGCACCGGGAAGCAACCCCACCGCCCGGGCCAGCGCCGCCAGCACGAAGGGCAAGAGCGCGAAGAAGACCAGGGGGCCGAGGCGACCACCCGCGACCATGTTGCGGGCGAGGGGGTTCACGCCGTAGGCGAGCCCGGCGACGAGGGCGGGGGTCCCGCTCGGGGCGAAGGGCCGGGCCAGGCGGAACACCCCCAGCACACCGAGTGGTACCGCGCCGACCACCAGGAGCGTCTGGGCCAGGCCGGAGGAGCCGAGGAGCAACGCCGAGACCGCGGCCATCACCCCGAAGGCCGGCGAGGCCGGCGCCGCGCTCCCGAGCCAGGCGTCGCGCCAGGCCCCGCCGAAGGTCGACGCCAGCCGCCCGAACGAGGGCCAGTCGAGGAAGGAGCCGGTTCCCGGGACCGAGCCCAGGATGAGCCCGCGGGACCCGATGAGGACCAGCGCCAGGAAGACCAGGGCCCCCACGCCGGCCGTCGTGCGCGCCGCGGCGCCCGCCCCCTCCATGACCCCCCTTCCCTTGTCGGCTACGGACCGCAGGTGGTCGTCGGCGTGCCACCGCTCGGCCAGGAGGGCCTTGAGCCGCGCGCTCCCCCGCACCTGGAGGGCGGCGAGCTCGGCGTCGGAGACGGTGCGGTTCCGCTGCACCTCACGGCGGGCCCCGCGCAGCGCGCGGAGGTGGGTGACGTTCCAGTACCAGGCGGCGGCGACCGCACGGGCCCGCTGGAAGCGCCCGGTGACCAGGTAGGCCAGGGCCTCGGCCGCCGAGATCAGGGCGGCCAGCGGGACGATCCACACGAGCGACGGCGCGGAGTAGCTCTTCAGCAGGGCGCGGAGCCGGTTGCGCCGCACCAGGACCTCGGTCTCCCGCTCCGGCTCCGGCTTCGCGCCGCCCGCCCGGTGGTGCCCGACCCGGGCGTCGGGGGCCACCACGATCCGCGCGCCCAGGAGCCGGGCCCGCCAGCAGAGGTCGAGGTCCTCGCTGCCGGGGAACGCCTCGGGGTCGAAACCCCCGAGCTCGGCGAACAGGTCGGCCCGGACCAGCACGGCGGTGCTCGACACGTAGAAGGCGTCGCGCGCCGAGTCGTGCTGGGCCTGGTCGAGCTCCCGCGGCTCGAGGCCCGTGTAGGTGGCCCCGAAGCGGTCGATCGACAGCCCGACCTCGAGCAGGACCTCCGGATCGGAGGCGTCGACCACCTTGGGCCCGACCACCGCGGCGTTCGAGCGGTAGGCCTGCTCCACCAGCAGGCGGACGGCCGACGGGTCGACGACGGCGTCGTCGTGGCAGAAGAGGAGGAAGGTGGCGCCCTGGACCGCGCCGAGCGCCTCGTTGGCGGCGGCGGCGAAGCCCACGGGGGCACCGACGCGCTTCACGAAGGCGGTGGGCAGGATCTCGGCGACGCCGGGCGTCGGGTCGTCGTCCGAGCCGGCGTCGACCACGAACACGGCGAGCTGCGGGTAGTCGGACGCCGCCAGGGCGCTCAGGGTCTCTCCGAGCCACGGTCCGGGGTTGCGGGTCACGACGACCGCGACCACGGCCGGCGGTGCGGCTCCGGGCTCGAGCGGCTCTTCCGTGACGCCGAGGACCGTCTGCTCGTGGGTGGCGAGGTCGGTCTCCATCGGGAAAGGCGAGGTTACCCGCCTCGCCTCCGGGAGCCCGGGCTCCCCCGGGCTGCTTGCTATAGTTAGCAGCGTTCCGCCCACGGGCCCGCTGCCGAAAGGACACGCTGCCATGGACATCGACATCCGCAAGACCGTCACCGACGCCGCCTACATCACGGTGGGCATCGGCGTGCTGGGGTTCCAGCAGGCCCAGGTCCGCCGCCGTGAGGTGTCGAAGGCCGTCGGCTCCTCCGTCGAGGAGCTCTCGAAGAGCCTGGGGTCCTCGGTCGACGAGGTCTCCAGGGCCGTCGGATCCTCGGTCGACGAGCTCCGGACGCGCATCGAGCCCGTCCTGGAGCACATCCAGTGCCTGCCCGGCCAGGTCCGTGAGGCCGCCGAGGCCGGCCGCGACCGCATCGGCGGCTTCGTCGAGGCGCGCTGGCCGCTCTCCCCGCCCAACTGACCTGGGGGTCACCCCGGTCGCCCGGCGGGCGTCCGCAGGACCTAAGTTCTGCGGATGCTCGCCGCGCTGGCCGGAGGGGTCGGAGCCGCCCGCTTCCTGCGGGGCCTGGTCGGGGTCACCGATCCCTCCGAGCTCGTGGTGGTCGTCAACACCGCCGACGACGACGTCTTCCACGGGCTGCACGTGAGCCCCGACCTCGACTCCGTCGTCTACACCCTCGCCGGCGCCGCCGAGCCCACGCGCGGATGGGGCCTCGCCGGCGAGACGTTCCGGTGCCTCGAGGGCCTGGAGCGCTACGGCAACCCCACCTGGTTCCGCCTCGGCGACCGCGACCTCGCCACCCACCTCTACCGGACCGAGCGGCTCCGCGCCGGCGCTCCCCTCTCCGCCGTCACCGCCGAGGTCGCCCGCGCCTGGGGCCTGCAACCCCGGATCGTCCCCATGACCGACGACCGGGTGTCGACCGTCGTCACCGTCCGCGGCCCCGACGGCCCCGTCGACCTCGCGATGCAGGAGTGGTTCGTACGGGAGCGGGCCGAGCCGCCCGTGGTGGCGGTCCGTTTCGACGGCGCGGCCGCGGCCCGCCCGGCCCCCGGAGTGCTCGAGGCGATCGAGGCGGCGGGCACGATCGTGGTCTGCCCCTCCAACCCCGTCATCTCGATCGGACCCATCCTCGCCGTGCCCGGCGTGCGCGAGGCCCTGGCCCGGCGGCGCGAGCACGTGGTGGCGGTGAGCCCGATCATCGCCGGAGCCCCGGTCAAGGGTCCCGCCGACCGCCTGATGGCACCGCTCGGTATCGAGGTGTCGTGCGTGGGGGTCGCCTCGGCCTACCGCGACATCTGCGGGGCCCTGGTCCTCGACGCCGCCGACCGGCACCGCGCCTCCGAGGTGGAGTCGCTCGGTCTGCACGCGGTGGTGGCCGAGACGCTCATGACCGACGACCGCGTCGCGGCGACCCTCGCGCGCGACACGCTCGCCGCGGTGGCGTGACCGCCCCGACCGGTCCGCCGGTGGGCTCGCTCACGGTCCTTCCGGTCCGCGGCCTGGGCGAGATCGCCGCCGGCGACGACCTGGGCCGCCTGATCACCGCGGCGGCGGCCGGCCAGGGCACCCCCCTCGAAGCCGGCGACTGCCTGGTGGTGACCCAGAAGGTCGTGTCCAAGGCCGAGGGGCGGATCGTCCCGCTCCCCGACGGCGACGCGGCGGCCCGGAGGCGTCTCGTCGAGGCGGAGTCGGTCCGGGTCCTGCGCCGCCGGGGGGAGCTCCTGATCACCGAGACCCGGCACGGCTTCGTCTGCGCCAACGCGGGCGTCGACGTCTCGAACGTGACCGCCGGGACGGCCGCGCTGCTCCCCGTCGATCCCGACCGGTCGGCCTGGAGGATCCTCACCGCGGTCGCGGCCGCGACCGGCGTGGAGGTCGGGGTCGTGGTCTCCGACACGTTCGGGCGGGCCTGGCGCCACGGCCTCACCGACGTCGCGATCGGCGTCGCCGGCATGGCCGCCGTGACCGACCTGCGCGGTACGCCCGACGCCCTCGGCCGCGACCTCGAGGTCACCGAGGTGGCGGTGGCCGACGAGATCGCGGCCGCCGCCGAGCTGGTGATGGGCAAGGCCGGGGGCGTCCCGGCCGCGATCGTCAGAGGGCTCGAACTGCCCCCGGGACCGGCCGGGTCGGGCCGGGACCTGGTGCGCCCGCCGGCCCTCGACCTCTTCCGGTGAGCGCCCCCGACCCGTCCGGGCCGGCACCGCCCGAAACGGCGCCGGCCGCGGCGACTCCCTTCCCCGGGCCGGCCGCCGGCGGGCCGGCGGGATCGACCGTCCCCCGCCTGATCGCGGCCCGGCGATCGATCCGGGCCTTCGCCGACCGCCCCGTAGCGCCGGAGGTCCTCGACTCCCTGGTCGAGGCCGCGTGCCTGGCGCCGGCTCCCCACCACTCGAGGCCGTGGCGCTTCGCCCTCGTCCGCCGGCCCGGGGCCAAGCTCGCCCTGGCCCGGGGGATGGGGCGCCGCTGGCGCCACGACCTGGAGGGCGACGGCGTACCGGCGGACCGGGTCGACGCGCTGGTCGGCGCGTCGGAGCGGCTGCTCACCGGCGCGCCCGCCCTGGTCCTCGGGTGCCTGACCGCCGACGGCCTCGACGTGTACCCCGATGCGGCGCGCCGGCGCGCCGAGGAGGGCCTGGCCCTGCTCTCGCTCGGCGCGGCGTTCGAGAACCTGATGCTGGCGGCGGTGGACGCGGGGCTCGGGTCGTGCTGGGTGGCGGCGCCCATGTTCTGCCCCGACGAGGCCCGCGACGCGCTCGACCTCCCGGGCGACTGGAGTCCCCGGGCACTGGCGCTGATCGGACACCCGAACACCGACCATCCGCCCCGGGAACGGCCGCCCGTACCGCTCGGCGAGCTCCGCCTGCACCTCTGAGGCCGTTCGGGCGGGTCGTGTCGCCGCCCCGGGGCCTCCGCATGCCCCCGGCGGGAAGCTGGAGCGAGGCCGGGCAACGGCCCCGTCCTGACCGGTGCGCCCCGGGGGATGGGCTCCGGTCTCCGTTGCCCGGACCTCGCTCCGGCGGCCTGCCCGACCGCCGGACGCATCCTCGCAACGGAGTGTGACAACTACATGAATGTGATTCGCGCGACGTCGACCCGTCCCCGGCGCGAGCGCCCGCAGGCCGCTCAGGAGGCGCCGGCGCCGGAACGGAAGTACTCGATCGTCCGGGCCACGCCCTCGTCGATCGACGTCCACGGCTGCCAACCCAGGTGCATCCCGGCACGCGTCGGGTCGAGCGCGGAGCGGGGGACCTCCCCCGCTCGCGCCGACGCGTACACGGCCGGTTGGCGGAACCCCACGGCGCGGGCCATGGCGTCGAAGAGCTCCTGGACGCTCGTCTCGGTCCCGGTGCCGATGTTGAGAAGCAGCCCACCCCCGCGTTCGGAGGCCCGCACGAGGGCGTCGACGGCGTCGTCGACGTACACGAAGTCGCGGGTCTGCTTGCCGTCGCCGAAGATCGTGGGTCGCTGCCCGGCGAGGAGCTTCCCGGCGAAGATGGCCACCACGCCCGCCTCGCCGTGGGGATCCTGGCGGGGTCCGTAGATGTTGGCGAACGCCAGGGCGGTGTACTCGAGGCCCTGGGCCTCCCGGAAGTAGTGGAGGTAGTCGCCGACCGCCTTCTTGGCCACGCCGTAGGGCGACTCCGGCCGCTGGGGATGCGACTCGTCGACCGGCAGGCTCTCGGGGCTGCCGTAGATGGTGCCGCCGGAGCTGGCGAAGATGAGCTTGCGGCACCCGGCCTTGAGCGCGCCCTGGGCCACGTTGATCGACCCGATGATGTTCACCTCGGCGTCGAAGGCGGGGCGGGCCACCGAGACGCGGACGTCGATCTGGGCCGCGAGGTGGAAGACCACCTCGGGGCGGCGCCGGACGATCAGGTCGGTCACCGCCGGGGATCGCACGTCGAGGCGGTGGAAGGAGAACCGGCGGGGCACGGCGGCCCGCGCCACGGCGAGGTTGGCCAGCGAGCCCGTCGACAGGTCGTCGATCACGTCGACCTCGTGGCCCTCGGCGAGGAGGCGGTCGACGAGGGTGGAGCCGATGAAGCCGGCGCCGCCGGTGACCAGGGCCCTCACGGCACCGAGAGCTCGACGTCGGGCCCCACGACCGAATCGACCACCTCCCGGCCTTCGGCCACCACCGCCCCGGGCAGCAGCACCGAGCCGGCGATCCGAGCCCCGTTCCCGACGACGGCGTCGGCGCCGATCGTGCTCGCGGCCACCTCCGCTCCCGCGCCGATCGACGCGCCCGGCCCGATCAGCACCGGCGCACCCAGGGTGGCCTCGCGGTCGATGCGCGGATCGCCCTGGACCCACACGCCCGGCGATCGCTCCAGGGCGCCGGGCGCGGGGGGCCGCCCGAGGCGCCCCGCCAGCACGTCGGCGTGGGCGTCGAGGTACTTGCCGGGGGTCCCGATGTCGAGCCAGTAGGCGTCGCTCCGGTAGCCGAAGAGGCTGCGCGGCCGGGACAGCATCCGCGGGAAGGTCTCCCGCTCGATGGAGACGGTCAGGCGGGGCGGGATCCGCTGGAGGACGGAGGGCTCGAGCACGTACGTGCCGGCGTTGATCCAGTGGGTCGGCGCCTGCCCCGGGGGCGGTTTCTCGACGAAGGCGACGACCTCGCCGTCGGGGCGGGTGGGCACCACCCCGAAGGCCGACGGGTCGTCGACGCGGGCCAGGCTGATGGTGGCCTCGGCGCCCCGCTCGGCGTGGAAGGCGATCATCGCGGTGAGGTTCAGGTCGGTGAGGACGTCGCCGTTGCAGACCACCACCCGCTCGTCGATGCCCTCGGCGGCGAAGCGGATGCCGCCCGCGGTGCCGAGCGGTTCCGGCTCCTCACGGAAGCGCACCGTCATGGCCCCGAAGCGGCCGTCGGCGAAGTGGTGCCGGAAGGCGTCGGGGAGGTAGCCGAGCGACAGGACCGCCTCGTCGACGCCGTGCGACGCCAACCAGGAGAGCTGGCGCTCCACGAACGGCACGTTGGCGACGGGCAGCAGGGCCTTGGGCGTCTTGTACGTGAGCGGGCGCAGGCGGGTTCCCTCCCCGCCGACCAGGACTACGGCCTTCATCGGTCCTCCGGGCTCCTGTCGTTCGGCGGGGGTCGGCTCGGATCCGACGAAGCCATGGGTCCGTCAGGTTAGCCCGCCACCCGCGGGCGCCCCCGGCCCGCACCGGCGGCCCGCGCCGCTACCGCGATCGTCGCCCGCACGGCGAGGTACGCGGCGGCCAGGGGCAGAAGAGCCCGCCTCGGGCCGTGCCAGCGCTGCGACGCGAACCGGAACAGCGACCGGTGGTGCTCGACGATCATCCGGTACGGGCGGCGGTCGGTGCTGACGCCCTGCACGTGCACCGCGCCGGCCCCCGGTTCGTAGACCACCCGCCACCCGGCCCGGCGGAGCCGCCAGCACAGCTCGACGTCCTCGACGTACATGAAGTAGCGCTCGTTCCATCCGCCCACGGCGTCGAGCGCGGGGCGCGACAGGAACACGGCCGCCCCGGATACCCAGTCGACGTCGCGCGCCACCGCGGGGTCGGCGTCGAGCTCGCGGTACCGGCGGGTGAACCGGTTGCCGGGCCGGAACAGACCGACGATCCCGTGCCCCACGGCGTCGGCGACGGTGGGGATCCGCCGCGCCGACGGGTCCGTCGAGCCGTCGGGGTTGCGGATCCGCGGGCCGCACGCCGCGACGCGCGGGTCGGCCTCGAACCGCGCCAGCACCCGCGCCGCCGACCCCTCGTCGAGGAGGGCGTCGGGGTTCAGGACCGCGACGACCGGGGCCCGGGTCGCGGCGATCCCCAGGTTCGCGGCCCGGGCGTAGCCGAGGTTGGCCCGCGGGCGGATCACCGCTACTTCGGGGTAGGCCCCCCCCAGCGTGGAGAGGGAGTCGTCGTGGGAGTCGTTGTCGACTACCACCACGTCGGGCGGGGCACCCGCGCTGCGGTCGGCCAGCAGCGACCCCACGCAGTCGGCGAGCAGGCCGCCGGCGTCGTGGTTGACGACCACGGCCGCCCACGGCGCGGGGGCGGGCGGGACCGGCGGGGCGGGGGCGGCGGGGCCGGGCGTCGCGGAACCGGGCGTCACGGGACCGGGGCTAGCGGGTGAAGCGGCACTTGACGAGCGTCCAAAGGGCGACGACGCCGTCGCGCCAGGTGATCTTCTTGCCCTCGTCGAACTCGCGCCCCGCGTAGGAGATGGGGACCTCGTAGATGCGCTCGCCCCGCCGGAGCAGCCTGGCGGTTATCTCGGGCTCGAAGTCGAAGCGGTCCGCCGTCAGCACCACGCCGTCGAGGGCGTCGCGGGTGACGAGCTTGTAGCAGGTCTCCATGTCGGAGAGCGTGGTGTTGTAGAGGACGTTGGTCACCACGGTGAGGAACCGGTTGCCCAGCCAGTGCAGCAGCAGCATGTTGCGGCGCTCGCCGGTGAAGCGCGAGCCGTAGACCACCCGGGCCTTGCCGGCGAGCACCGGCGCCAACAGGCGGGGCCAGTCGGCCGGGTCGTACTCGAGGTCGGCGTCCTGGACGAGCAGGAGGTCGCCGGTCGCCCGGTCCAGGCCGGTGCGGACGGCCGCCCCCTTGCCCCGGTTCTCGGGGTGCGACACCACGTTCACGGTGCTGTCGTTGAGCTGGGCCAGCACCGCGTCGGTGCCGTCGGTGCTGCCGTCGTCGACCACCACGATCTCGAGGGCCAGGGGCAGCTCCACGGCGCGCATGCGCCGCACGATCTCCACGACCGTGTTCCGCTCGTTGAAGACCGGCACGATCACGCTCAGCTTGCGGAGGTGACCCGACGGGCCGGACGGGGGCGACGGGCCGCGCGACGGTTCCGTCACGCCGCCGGCCCCGGCGCGCTGCCCACCCGGCCGCCGCGGTACCACTCGAGGGTCAGCTCCAGGCCCTCGCGCAGGGACACCACCGGCTCCCACCCGAGGACCGTCCGGGCCAGGGTGATGTCGGGACGGCGCCGGACGGGATCGTCGGCGGGCAACGCCGCGAAGGAGAGCCGCGAGGCCGACCCGGTGATCTCCAGCACCAGCTCGGCGAGCTGGAGCACCGTGAACTCGTCGGGGTTGCCGATGTTCATCGGACCGACGTGGTCCGACTCCAGGAGGGCGACGATCCCCCGGACCTCGTCGTCGATGTAGCAGAAGGACCGGGTCTGGCTCCCGTCGCCGTAGACGGTGAGGGGCACGCCTTCCAGCGCCTGGTTCAGGAAGTTCGACACCACCCGCCCGTCGGCCGGCCGCAGGCGGGGCCCCATCGTGTTGAAGATGCGGACGATCTTGGCGTCGAGGCCGAAGCGGCGGTGGTAGGCCATCGTGAGGGCCTCGGCGTAGCGCTTGGCCTCGTCGTAGACGGAGCGGGGGCCGACCGGGTTCACGTTGCCGGAGTAGGACTCCGACTGAGGGTGCTCGAGAGGGTCGCCGTAGACCTCGCTGGTCGAGGCGAGGAGGAAGCGGGCGCCCGAGCCGCGGGCGAGCTCGAGCGCGCGCTCGGTGGCGACCGACCCCGCCCGGAGCGTCTCGATCGGGTGGTCGAGGTAGTCGGGCGGGCTGGCCATGCTCGCCAGGTGCAGCACGGCGTCGACGTCGCCGCCGAGCGGCAGCGGCTCGCACGCGTCGGCGACGACCAGCTCGAAGTCGGCGTGGTCGGCGAGGCCCGCGAGGTTGTCGGTCGACCCGGTCACGAGGTTGTCGACGGCGGTGACCTTCCACCCCTGCGCCACCAGGGCCTCGCAGAGGTGCGAACCGATGAAGCCGGCGCCGCCGGTCACGACCGCGCGGCGGGACGTCATCGCCCTACCCCCTCGTACACGAAGCCGAGCCGCCGCATCGCGGCCGGGTCGAGGAGGTTGCGCGTGTCGAGGATCCGCGCCTCGGCGAGCTCCGCCGCGACCCGGCCGAAGTCGAGCCAGCGGAAGGCGTCCCACTCGGTCAGCACCGCGACGAGCCCGGCCCCGGCGCACGCCGCGTACGGGTCGCCGGCCAGCTCCAGGCCGGGCACGAGGTCGAGGACCCGCGCCGGCGCCGCCGGGTCGTGGGCCACCACCCGGGCGCCCTCCTCGATCAGCCGCCGGACGATGTGGATCGCCGGGGAGTCGCGGAGGTCGTCGGTGTTGGCCTTGAACGTGAGGCCCAGGGCCGCCACCCGGACCCCGTCGAGCGAACCGCCGGCGAGGTCCCGGGCCTTGTCGACCATCCGCTCGTGCTGGCGCCGGTTGACGTCGACGACGCCCTGCAGGAGGGTGAAGTCGTAGCCGGCCTGCTCCGCCGCGTGCAGCAGCGCGGCGGTGTCCTTGGGGAAGCACGATCCGCCGTACCCGGGGCCGGGGCGAAGGAACTCGAACCCGATGCGGGTGTCGTAGCCCATGCCGAGCACCACCTCGCGCACGTCGGCGTCGACGGCCTCGCAGAGGTTGGCGATGGCGTTCACGAACGAGATCTTGGTGGCGAGGAAGGCGTTGGAGGCGTACTTGATCATCTCGGCCGAGGCGGAGTCGGTGACGAGGATCGGGGCCTTGAGGCCCCGGTAGAGCTCCGACACGCGCACGGCCACCGACGGATCGTCACAGCCGATGACCACCCGGTTCGGTTCGAGGAAGTCGCGGACCGACGTGCCCTCGCGCAGGAACTCCGGGTTCGACGCGACCCCGATCTCCTCGATGGAGGCGCCGGCGGCGGCCAGGATGCGCTCCACCACACGCGTCGAGCCCACCGGCATGGTCGACTTGTTCACCACGACCGTCCCCGGCCGCAGCGCGGGCGCGATCTCGCGGGCCACGGCCTCCACGAACGAGAGATCGGCCGATCCGTCGTCGCCTTGAGGGGTGGGCACGCACAGGAACACGAACTCGGCGTCGGGAGCCGCGTTGGCGGCGCCGACCACGAACCGCAGGCGCTTCGACGCCAGGCCCTCCGCGAGCAGCTCGGGGAGCCCCTCCTCGAGGATGGGCACCTCGCCCTTGGAGAGCAGGGCGACCCGGTCGGCGTCGATGTCGGCGGCGACGACGGTGTGGCCGAGGCGCGCCATGCACGCCGCGGTGGTGAGCCCCACGTAGCCGGCCCCGATCACGGCCAGGCGGCTCATCGGGCCACACTCCCGGCGCGCCCGGTGCGGTCCGTCGCGCGGCGCGGCGTCACGAGGCGCGCTCCCGGGCCAGGTACTCGCCCAGCGCGTCGCGGTAGTCGCGGGGCTCCGGCACCCCGCTCGCCTCCAGGGCCAGGCTCCGCATCGCGCTGTAGGCCGGCCGCGCCGCGGGTCGGGCCAGGTCGGCGCCCGAGACCCGGCGGATGGTCGAGTCGTCGCGCCCGACGAGCGCGAGGGCGTCGACGGCGAGCTGGTAGCGGTTGCACTCGCCCCGGTTGGCGACGTGGAACACGCCCGGGATCCGCTCCACGGCGATCCGGGCCAGCACCGCCGCCAGGTCGGGGGCGTAGGTGGGCCGGCTGACCTGGTCGTCGAGGACGGGCCGGACGTCGTCGGGGGTCGACGCCAGGCACCACGACACGAAGTCGCCGCCCCGCCGGCCGAACACCCAAGAGGTGCGGGCCACCGCCCACGACGTCGCGTGGCGCTCGAGCTCCACCTCGCCGGCCCGCTTCGACCGGCCGTACTCCTGGATCGGCGCCACGGGGTCGAACTCGTGGTACGGGCGCCGCGATCGCCCGTCGAACACGTAGTCGGTCGAGACGTGCACGACGTGGGCCCCCACCCTCGACGCGGCCACGGCCAGGAACCGCACCCCCAGGGCGTTGGCGGCGTACGCCGCCGCCGGATCCGTCTCGCAGCGGTCGACGTTGGTCAGGGCCGCGGCGTTGACGACCGTGTGGGGGGCGAACGAGGCGACCACGGCCTCCACGGCCTCGCGGTCGGCGAGATCGAGGGCGGCCCGGTCGAGGGCGAGGACCTCGTGCCCGTCGAGGGCGCCGGGGAGGACCGAGCCGAGCTGCCCCCCGGCCCCGGTCACGAGGACCCTCATCGGGTGGACGCGGGGGCGCCGGCCCAGGATTCCTCGACCACGGGAGCCCGGTCGCGCAGGGGCTCCCACCAATCGCGGTGGGCGCCGTACCAGCGGACGGTCTCGTCGATGCCGGCGTCGAACGGCACCTGGGGGGCCCAACCGAGCTCGCTCCGGATCCGGGACGAGTCGAGGAGGTAGCGGCGGTCGTGGCTGGGCCGGTCGGGCACGATCGTCTTGAGCGAGGACGGCTTGCCCAGGGCGCCGAGGACGAGGTCCGCGATCTGCTCGATGCTCGCCTCGACGCCGGTGCCGACGTTGTAGGTCTCGCCCACCACACCGTCGGCGAGGATGCGCTCCACGGCCCGGCAGTGGTCGAGCACGTGGATCCACTCCCGGCGGTTGTGCGTGGACGCGTACAGGGGCAGGGGCCGGTCGTCGAGCGCCCGGGTGGTGAAGAGGGGGATCACCTTCTCGGGGAACTGGTACGGCCCGTAGTTGTTGCTGCAGTTCGAGATCGTGACGGGCAGGCCGTAGGTGGCGTGGTACGAGCGCACGGCGTGGTCGGCGCCGGCCTTCGAAGCGTTGTAGGGCGTCTGCGGCCGGTATGGCGACTCCTCGGTGAAGGCCCCGGGGTCGTCGAGGGCCATGTCGCCGTAGACCTCGCAGGTGGAGATGTGGTGGAAGCGGCCCACGCCGACCCGGCGCGCCGCCTCCAGGAGTGCCTGCGTGCCCATCACGTTGGTGCGGAAGAAGCGGCCGGGATCGACGACCGCGAGGCTGTTGTGCGACTCGGCCGCGAAGTTCACCACGACGTCGGGCCGCTCGGCGCGCATCAGGGCTTCGCAGGTGTCGAGGTCGGCGATGTCGGCCTGCACGAAGGCGATCCGGTCCTCGACGTCGGCGAGGCTGGCCCGGTTGCCGGCGTAGGTGAGCAGGTCGAGCGCGACCACGTGGTCGCCGGGATGCCCTTCGACCCAGTGGCGAACGAAGTTCGATCCGATGAACCCGGCCGCGCCGGTCACGAGGAGCCGCACGGTGGCGCAGTCTAGGCGGGCGACAAAACGGGCGGATCACCCAGGCGGAGGCCGAACCGGGTCACCCGGACCGGGCGGGGGCCCGGCGGGGCGCCACGGAGCTCAGCAACGGGACGCGGGATCGTCGGCCCGGCCGGTGGTGGCGGTGGTCGGGGCGACGGTGGAGGCGGTGGTCGGCGGCGCCTCGACCTCCTCGCCGGGGCGCCGGATCCCCGGGAAGCCGTCGCCGATCACGAAGACGACCTCGCCTCGGGGGACCGAGTCGTCGCGCACTATCTCCATGCCCTCGACCGACCGCAGGGCCAGCATGGACACGAACGCGGCCGCGGCGTCGTCGGGGTGGAACCGCACCTCGAAGCCGTCGATGGGGGGCGCGTCGCCCGTTCGCCCGGGCGCGAACCCCAGGCGCCGGATCTCGGCCAGGGTGCGGGCCGCCAGCCCCGTCTCGCCGGTCGCGTTGAGGACGGTCACGCGCACCTCGCTCCGCTTCGGCGGCGGCACCGGGTCGGGCGGCGGCCCGAAGTCGCGCAGGGCGGCGAGGATCGGGGCCGCCTCCTCCTCGTCGAGGAGCACAGGACCGGTACGACCCGACGGATCCTCGGTGTAGAAGGGCATGGTCACCATCTCGAGCGCGCCCTTGTCGGCCGGGTTCACGTTCCTGAACGTGCGGACCAGGGCGAAGATGTCGGAGCGCGAGAGGTTCTCGTCGACGTGGAGCTTGTCGACGATCCGGTCGGCCATCTGGTTGGCGGCCAGGAGGTCACGGCTGGCGGTCTTCGACGCCTCGCTGGCGAGGCGGCGCATGAACGCCTGCTGGCGCTGGATGCGGTCGATGTCCGCCCGGGGGGAGGCATCACGCCACCGGCCGTCCTCGTACACCTCCATGTGCCGCGACCGCACGTACTGGAGCGCCGCCTCGCCGCCCAGGTGCTTGCAGCCCGCGGTCTCTATGTTGAGCCCGGTGTACCCGTCGCGGGCGGGGGCCGGGAAGTACACGGGCACCGAGCCGATGGCGTCGACGATGCCCCGGAAGGTCTCGAAGTCGACCTCGAGGTAGTGGTGGATCGGCACGTCGAAGTTGGCCTCGATGGTGTCGATCACCTTCTGGGGGCCGAAGTTGAACGCGGCGTTGATCTTCTCCTTGCCCAGGCCCGGGATCTCGACCTGCATGTCGCGGGGGATCGAGACGAGGAGCGAGCTCTTCCGGTCCGGGTTCACGTGGACGATCATCATCGTGTCGGACCGGGCCGGGCCGACGTCCTGCGCGGTGCCGAAGGCCTCCTCCTGGCGCTCGTTCTTGACGAAGGCGCGGGTGTCGGAGCCGATGATGAGGAAGTTGGCGGCCTTGGCGGGCGCCTTCGACAGCTTCAGCCCGGGGACCCGGTCGATGCTGGCGATCTTGGCGTCGACGTTGCGGTTCACGACGACGATCCCCGCCACCGTCACCGCGAGCGCCGTGACCAGCGCGATCAGGTAACGGGCTCCGAAGACCCGCCACGCGGAGCGCCCCGAAGGGCGGGCATGGGACATGACCGTTCCAGGCTAACGGCTGCACTCCCCGCGACCGGGTCGGACCACCCGCGTACCGATGGCCTACCGATGGCGTACCGGTGGCCTACCGGTGGCCTACCGGATGGGCCCCACCGATGGGTCACCTACCGACGCCATCCGACGGGAACCGTCCCGACGCGACATCACGGGGCAGGGCAACGGCGGGTCGGAGTGGGTCGGAGTGGGACGGAGCGGGTGGCATGCGGCTCGGAGACCCGGTCGGTGGGTCCCGTAACCTCGCGGCGTGCTGGTGTGGATCGACGGGAGGCTCGACGACGCCTCCACCGCCCGGGTGTCGCCGTTCGACCACGGGATCCTCGTCGGCGACGGCGTGTTCGAGACGCTGCGGGTCTACAGCGGGGTCCCGTTCGCGTGGTCCCGCCACCTGGCCCGCCTCGAGGCCTCGGCCCGGGGCCTGGGCCTGGCGGTCCCGCCGGCGGACGCACTGCGGGCCGCGGCCGAGGCCGTCCTGCGGGGGAACGAGCTCGGCGAGGCCCGCCTACGCATCACGATCACGGGCGGGCCGGCCCCGCTCGGCTCGGAGCGGGGCGACTCGCCGCCCACGGTGATCGTCGCCGCCACGCCGTTCCGCGCCTGGGCCCCGACGGTCGACGTCGCGGTGGTGCCGTGGCCGCGCAACGAACGAGGTGCGGTCGCGGGCCTGAAGACGATCTCCTACGCCGAGAACGTCGTGGCCCTGGCCCACGCGCGCGACCACGGGGCAGGCGAGGCGATCTTCGCCAACACCCGGGGGGAGCTGTGCGAGGCGACCGGGTCGAACGTCTTCGTGGTCTCCGACGGCGTGGTGCGGACCCCGCCCCTCTCGTCGGGCTGCCTCCCGGGGGTGACCCGGGCCCTGCTCCTCGAGCTCTGCGCCGAGGGGCGCGTACCCGCCGAGGAGGCCGCCCTCCCGGTGACGGCGGTGGCCGAGGCCGACGAGGCGTTCCTCACCTCCACCACCCGGGAGGTGCACCCGATCGCCACCGTCGACGGCGCCGCCCTCCCGGCCGCGCCCGGGCCCGTGAGCACCCGCCTGGCCGGCCTCTTCGCCGACCTCGTCGCCCGCGACACCGATCCCTGACGGCGGTGGCGGCCACCGCCGCGCCGCGCGTCGCGCGCCGGCGGCTTCCGGCTCGGGGGCCCCGACCCGGGCGCCGGGCGGTCCGGCCGGCGCGGAGAGGGCCCCGAGGGGCCGTCAGGCGGAACGGAGGTGGACGACGTCGCCGGCGGCGACCTCCACGAGGCAGCCCGACTCCACCTCC
>JADLDD010000073.1 GCA_020846855.1 Acidimicrobiia bacterium
CCAGCGCGTCGACGACCTTCGACGGGTCGACGCCGTTCTTCTCGGCGACGTCGGCGATCGACGAGCCGTCACGCAGGGCGGCCACGAGGTCGTCGTGGCTGATGCCGATGGTCTTGGCCGCCACCTCGGCGGCGTGGCGCCGGGCCGTGTCCATCCGGTGCCGGCAGGCCCGGGGGTGCCGGCGGCAGGCGCGCCGGGCGGGCCCGGCCTCCCCGCCGCGATCCCCGGCGGCGGCCGCCCCCGCCGGCGCCCCGGTCTCCGGCGAGGGTTCGGACGCGGCGTAGGCCACGCCCCCGAATCCGATCAGGCCGGCCACAAGGGTGCCGGCGATGAGCTTGCGCATGGTTGTGCCTCCTCGATGGGTCGCGGCGATGATCTCCCGACCGTGTCAGGGGACTGTGAAGCCGGGGTCAGGAGCCGGCCAGCGCTCAACCGGGAGCCGGACGGTGCCGATAAGAGGTCCGTGCATCGCTTCGGGTCTGTTCTGCTGTGCCTGCTCGTCGGTCTCACCGCGGCCGTCGTGCCCCTCGGGCCGTCGGGCGAGCCGCCCGCTCCGGCGGGCGCCGCGGCCACCGACTATCCGTCCGTCACGATCATGGGCCCGGCGCGGCTGAGTGCCGACCAGATCGCGGCCTACTACGCCTCGCTTCACAAGAGCCCCAAGATCCCGGTCTCCATGAAGCAGCTCGCGCAGTACTACCTCGACGAGGGCGCGGCAGAGAACGTCAGGGGCGACCTCGCGTTCGCGCAGTCCGCGCTCGAGACCGGGTGGTTCGAGTTCGCGGGCAGCATGGTGAACCCCGGCGACTACAACTACGCCGGCATCGGCGCCTGCGACACCTGCAACAGCGGGACCGGGTTCCCGTCGCCGCAGCTCGGGATCCGGGCGCAGGTCCAGTGGCTACGCAACTACGCCGATCCCACCTCGCGGGTGGCGAACCTCCACCGGCCGTCGATGTGGACGGTCGCCAAGTACGACAACTTCTTCCTGAAGGGCAAGTCGCCCCTCTGGAACACCATGGGCAACGGCTACTGGGCCACGTCGACCACGTACGCCGAGAAGGTCCTCAACATCTACCAGCGGATGCTCACCTTCCACGGGCTCGGGTTCTCCGACGTGCGGCCCTCCAACCCCACCCTCAGCGGCGGCCGCTCGGTCGCGCTCAACCCGTCGGGCGGCTACTACGTGCTCGACGCCGACGGCGCGGTGCTGGCCTTCGACGGCGCGCCCGACTACGGGTCGCCCCACTGGGGCTGGGATGCCGCCCGCGACCTCGCCGTCATGCCCGACGGCAAGGGTTACATCGTGCTCGACGCGTGGGGAGGGCTGCACCGATTCGGCTCGGCGCGCAGCGGGGCCATCGCGGGGCTCAAGACCCCGTACTGGCGCGGGTGGAGCATCGCCCGCAGCCTCGCGGTGACGCCGTCGGGCCAGGGCCTGGTGGTGCTCGACGGCTGGGGCGGTCTCCACGCCCGCGGCGACGCGCCACGGCCCACGGGTTCGCCCTACTGGGCGGGCTGGGACATCGCCCGGTCGGTGACGGTGGCTCCGGGCGGGGGCTACTACGTGCTCGACGGGTGGGGTGGGGTGCATGAGTCCGGCGGCGCCCCTTCCCTCGGCCCGGGCCCGTACTGGCCCCGGTGGGACATCGCCCGTGACCTGGTGGTGACCGCGGGCGGTTGGGCGGTCCTCGACGGTTTCGGAGGGGTGCACGCCCGGGGTGGCCTCACCGGTCCGGGGAACATCGGCTGGATGCCCTCCGACTACTGGCGGAGCATCGCGACGGCCGGTGGCCGGTGGGTCGCGGTCCGCAAGGACGGCTACCTCTTCACCCGGTGACCCGGTCCGGCCCGTGGCGCCGGTTCACCGGTCGGCCCGGCCGCCCGCCCGGCCCGGGATCCGCAGCCGGGCCCGGACGGCGCGGTGGTCCGATCCCATCGGGCCGAGGACCGCGCCCTCCAGCACCTCCACCGACCCGTCGACGAACAGGTGGTCGATCTGGCTGTGCGGCCGGCGCGCCGGCCACGTGGCGCCGATCACGGCCCGGCGCCGATGGGGCACGACCCGCTGGACCACCGGGCCCCACATGTTCAGGTCGCCCGCGATCACCGAGGGCACGCCGTGGTCGCGCAGGGCGGAGTCGAGGCGCCGCACCTGCGGCAGCGAACCCCACAGCTTGTGGGCGGCGTGCAGACCGCCGACCACGAACGGCGCGCCGTCGACGTCGACCTCGACGCAGACCGCGAACCGGCGGGGCACCGCGTCGCCGGCGGCCCGGCCCAGGTCGACGTCGGTCCGGCGGACGACCGGCAGACGGCTGAGCACCGCGATCCCCCAGGTTCCCGGAGGGCCCGGCCGGCGGGCCATCCCGGGGGGGCCGGGGATGGTGTCGGCCGCCAGCGCCCGCCCGAAGTGCTCCATGCCGAGCGCCGCGGCCGCCTGTTCCACGAAGGAGGGGCCGCGGGCCGGTCGCCAGGCCTCGGGGAGCACCACCACGTCGGCGTCGATCTCCGCAACCGCGGCCGTCACGTCGTAGGGGCGCCCGGCGGCGTCGGCGCCCCAGCGCAGGTTGTAGGCGGCGACGGTCAGCTCGGGCATCCGCCCGCAAGCTAGTGCCGGCCGGTCGTGGTTCGAGCCGCCGCCGGCGGCCCGATCCACGCCCTCACGGCCCGCAGGGTCGACGCGCAGGTGGGCGAGGCGCGGTGACCGCCCCAGGTCGGGTTGGTGTCGAGGGGCAGGACGGGCACCTGCCACGCCGCCGCGGCCGCGGCGACGATCCTCATGGCGGCCCACGAACCCCGTCCCGGCGTGACGGGCCGGCCGAGCAGGTAGCGGCGGACCATGCCGCGCGCCGATCCCTCGCCGAGCAGGCCGCCGTGGAACGAGTCGAGTACCCGTACCGGCACCTCCGCCTCGATCGGCCAGGGGGCGACCACCGAGTCGGCCACCGGCGCGAGGAGCAGCTCCCGCACGCCGGGCACCGGGCAGCGGGTGAGCCGCCTCAGGGCGGGGGCGTGGTCCACCACCGAGCGCAGGAACGGGGCGTCGGTGGTCACCTCCAGGTTGGAGATGTGGCCGAGGAGGGCGGTCACGTTGTGGAGGACCCAGCGGTTGAACACCCCCCATCCCTCGTGGCCGCTCGCCGGGTAGTAGACGCGCGCGGGAGCGAGGAGCGGGCTGAGGAGCACCACGCCGTCGAGCGGGGCGTGCGGCGTGGTGGCCACGTAGGCCTTGGCCACCAGGGAGCCCTCGCTCTCCGCGGCGACGGCCACGTCCCTGCCCGTGGCCCGGTGGATCGCCTCCACCTGGCGTCGCATGTCGCGGACCAGGTCGGGCAGTGACCGGTGCGTGTCGACCGGCGTGTAGGGGAGAGGCCGACCGGTCGGGCCGAGACCCCGATACGAGAACCGCTCCTCGCGGAAGCCCGGCCCGAAGCGGCCGGAGGGTGTGCCGTCCCACCGGCTGTCGAAGCCGGCCACCACCAGAACCGGGCGCCCGCCGGGGGGTGGGGGCCGGACGTGGGCCCGGGCGGCTTCGCGTGCCGACCGGGTCCCCAGCCAGAATCCGAGCGCGGTGCCGCCGACGACTATCCCCAGCAGGATGACGATCCCCGCCGGCGCGAACGGGACGAACCGGGTCGTCCGCTCCCGGCAGGCCACCGAGTGCACGATGCCCAGCCACGCCCACGCGTTGAACAGCCCCAGTGCGGCCGCCACGAGCAGGCGGAGCGCACCAGAGGTGGCGGCCAGGCAGCCGCCCCCGGCGGTGAGGACGACGAAGGTGAGCGCGATCCATCCGGCCGTGCGGGGCGGCGGACGCCGTCGCCACCACGCGTCGGTGACCACCGCGGCCGGCAGCAGCATCGCCAGGGCCAGGGTGATCGGGACGGCGATGTAGAAGAACCACGAGAGCGACACCCCCGACGCCGCGAACAGCAGGACCGCCCACGGAGTCAGCACGGCGCCGGCTACGACCGTCACCAGCACGACGCGGACCTGCGTGGCCACCCAACCGGGTCGAGGCACGTCGGCGGGCCACGCCGCCACCACGAACCACGTCGAGAGGGTGGACCGGAAGGCGATCAGCGCGAGCACCCCGAGCGTGAACCCGAGCCACGACCGGTGGAACACCAACAGCCAGCGCAGGTCGTGGAAGAGGCCGAACGGCTCGGGGGCGCTCACCTGGGCCGTCATGGCCACGGGAGGGTCGGGGACGAGCACCGACACGACAGCCGTCTCGATCACCGCCGCGCCCACCGCGGTCGCGACGAGGAGGCGGTGCGTGCGGAGGTACGGCCGCTCGCAACTCATGGGTCCGAGTGTGGCGCGCCGCCGGACCCACCGTGGGCTAACATGAGGCCACGAGCAGTGGCGAGCCCCCGGTGGCACCTCCGCCGCCCCTCGCCTCGTTCGTGGGCCGTAGCCCTCGCTTCTCCTGACCGGGTCGCGCGATCCGCCTCGGGTGCCGATGCACCCGGCGGAGCCGGAAACGGCCCGTCCCGCCGTCCGCGGCACCAGTCAGGAAAGAGAGAAGCATGTGAAGACCCACTTCGAGACGCTCGGCGTCTCGCCCGACCTCGCCGCGGCCCTGGCTGCCGACGGCATCACCGAGGCCTTCCCCATCCAGTCGCTGGCCCTGCCCGACGCCCTCGCCGGCCGCGACGTCTGCGGCAAGGCGAAGACGGGTTCCGGCAAGACCCTGGCCTTCGGCCTCCCGCTCCTGGAGCGGGTGTCGAAGGCCTCGGCGGGCCATCCGACCGGCCTCGTCCTGGTCCCCACCCGTGAGCTCGCCAAGCAGGTGCGCGGCGTCCTCGCGCCCCTCGGCAAGGTCCGATCCCGGCGCTGCCGGGCCGTCTACGGCGGCGTCCCCGCCGACAAGCAGATCCGATCGCTCGCCACCGGCGTCGAC
This sequence comes from Acidimicrobiia bacterium, assembly GCA_020846855.1. Lineage (GTDB taxonomy): Bacteria > Actinomycetota > Acidimicrobiia > IMCC26256 > JADLDD01 > JADLDD01. The sequence goes on from JADLDD010000073.1 coordinate 4,910, forward strand.
GTGGTGGTGGGCACCCCGGGGCGGATCATCGACCTCGTGGCGCAGGGCCACATGGCGCTCGACGCCGTCGAGGTGCTCGTAGTCGACGAGGCCGACCGCATGGCCGACATGGGCTTCATGCCCCAGGTGCAGAAGATCCTCTACCGGATCACCGGCCCGCACCAGACGATGCTGTTCTCGGCCACGCTCGACGGTGCCGTCGACCGCCTCGTGAAGCGGTACCTGACCGACCCCGTGTTCCACGAGGTCGTGTCCCCCGAGGTGACCGTCGACGCCATGGACCACCACTTCTTCCTCGTCCACCAGATGGACAAGGTACGGGTGGCGGCCGCGATCGCACGGGGGGCGGGGCGGACGCTCATCTTCACCCGCACCAAGCGGGGCGCCGACCGCCTCGTCGAGCAGCTCCGCCGCGAGGGGATCCGGGCCGGTGCCATCCACGGCGACCTCCGCCAGAGCGCGCGGGAGCGGGCCCTGGCCGACTTCGCGTCGGGCAAGCTCCCCACCCTGGTCGCCACCGACGTCGCGGCCCGGGGCATCCACATCGACGACGTCGACGTGGTCGTCCACTACGACCCGCCCGAGGACGAGAAGGCGTACCTGCACCGGTCCGGTCGCACCGCCCGGGCCGGGGCCGCCGGCGTGACCGTGACCCTCCAGCTCTGGAACCAGGAGAACGAGATCCGGGTCATCCAGCGGAGGCTCCGGCTCGAGGAGCCGATCGTGGAGATCTTCTCCAACGACCCGAGGCTCGGAGAGCTCAGCTCAGGGGTCGGCGCGACCGGCGCCGCCGTCGCCGGCTGAGCGTCGCCGCACCCACGAACGCCGCGCCCGCCACCAGGGCCAGCCCACCCGTGGCGGTCGCGACCGCGGCCCAGGAGCCGTAGCCCCCCGCCGGGTCCTCCGAGTCGTTCGCGCCGGCGTTTACCGCCCGTCCACGCTCCGCGGCGGGCGCGACCAGGACGCCCGGGACCGGGGCCCCGGTCGCGTCCCGGCGTCCCCGACCGGCGGTGCCGGTGCCGGTGTCGGTGGTCGCCTCCAGGAACCGCCCGTGGGAATCGACCCGCACCGGTGGGAGGACCGCCCCCGTACCCTCGGATCCGGTCGGGGTCGAGAACCCCCGGTCGAGGAGGGCGGCGGCCCAGGCGACGCTGTCGCCGGCACCCAGGATCGTGACCACGAGCGTGCGCCCGTCGCGACGGGCCGCGGCGACCACGGTGCTGAGCGCCCGACTCGTGTAGCCGGGCTTCAGGCCGAAGGCCCCGGGGTACCCGTCGAGGAACCTCCGGAGGTGGTTGGAGAGGACGTGGCCCACGCCGTCGGGGCCGGTGAAGTGGTACTCGCGCGTGCGGGCGGTCCCCGCCAGGGCCGGGACGGCCAGGACGTTGCGGGCCAGCACCGCGAGGTCGAAGGCGCTCACCGCGCTGCCTCCGCCCACGCCCTCCGGGCCGTCGAGGCCGGCGGGGTCGCGGAACGTGCTGTCGTGCATCCCGAGGCGCCGGGCGGCGGCGTTCATGGCGTCGGCGAAGGCCTCCACGCGGCCGGAGGCCCGCTCGGCGAGGGCGTAGGCCGCGTCGTTGGCCGAGACGATCAGCAGGGAGCGCACCGCGTCGGCGACGGTCCAGACCTCGCCGGTCTTCATCCCTATGCGCATCGCCGGCTGGGCGGCGGCGCGCGGGCCGACGGTGAGGGTCTCGCGCTCGTCGAGGAGTTGCAGGGCGACCAGAGCCGTCATGAGCTTCTGGGTGCTGGCGGGGAGGAGCGCGCGGTGCTCGTGGCGGGCGGCCAGGACGGCGCCGGAACCGGCGTCGGCCACGACGAACGCGTCCGGGGGCCAGCGCAGGGCGGGCGGTGGGATCGACGGGTGGGCGGGCAGGGTCGGGGCCGGGGTCGTGGGCGGGACCTCGGTCGAGCGGGTGGCCGACGGGGTGGGAGCCGGGTCGGGCGCGGCCGGATGACGTGGCGGACGAACCGACTCCGTGCCGAGCCGCGTGGCGGTCGCCGGCGGGACCGGTCCGACCGCCGCGGCCGGTCCGGCCGCCGCGGCGACCACGCACGTGGCCAACGCCGCGGCCACCAAGGCGGAGCGGAAGGGGAGACGCGCGCCCGCGGAGCCGGGGTCCGGGGTGCCCGCACCGCGCGACGGTCCGGTGCGGTTCGAGGCGGGCCGGGGCACCGGACCACGGTAGTGGTGTGCCGCCGGGACGGCAGGTTCCGGCCGCCGGCAAGGTCAGGGAGAGCCGCGACGATCGAAGAGGTCGGGCTCCGCGACCTCCCCGGCCGGGGCACGGATTCGACCCCCGCCGGGGCACGCCCGTCGTGCCACCATGGGGGCATGCCCCGACTGTCCCGCCGTGTGACCGCCATCGCCGAGTCGGCCACCCTGGCCGTCGACGCCAAGGCCAAGGCCCTGCGCGCCGCGGGGGAGGCCGTGATCGGCTTCGGGGCCGGCGAGCCCGACTTCCCCACCCCCGACCACATCGTGGAGGCCGCTGCCGCGGCCTGCCACAACCCGGTGAACCACCGGTACTCGCCCACGGCCGGGCTGCCCGAGCTCCGGGAGGCGATCGCCCTCAAGACCAAGCGCGACTCGGGGCTCGAGTGTTCGGCGAGCCGGGTCCTGGTCACCAACGGCGGCAAGCAGGCCGTCCACAACACCTTCGAGACCCTCCTCGACCCCGGCGACGAGGTGCTGGTGCCCGCCCCGTACTGGACCACCTATCCCGAGGCGATCGCGCTGGCGGGTGGGGTCACGGTCCCCCTGCCCACCACCGAGGCCACGGGCTTCCGGGTGACCGTCGACCAGCTCGAGGCCGCGCTCACGCCCCGCACCAAGGCCCTGCTGTTCGTGTCGCCCAGCAACCCCACCGGTGCCGTGTACCCGCCGGCCGAGGTGGAGCGGATCGGGCGATGGGCGGCCGAGCGCGGCCTGTGGGTGGTCACCGACGAGATCTACGAGCACCTGACCTACGGCGACGCCCGCTTCACGTCCATGCCCGTGGCGGTGCCCGAGCTCGCGGAGCGCTGCGTGGTGCTGAACGGGGTGGCCAAGACGTACGCCATGACGGGCTGGCGCGTGGGCTGGATGATCGGCCCCGACGACGTGGTCGCCGCGGCGACGAACCTCCAGAGCCACACCACCTCGAACGTGGCCAACGTGTCGCAGCGGGCCGCGCTGGCCGCGGTGGCCGGCGACCTCGAGGCCGTGGCCTCGATGAGGGCGGCCTTCGACCGGCGGGGCCGCGAGATGCACCGCCTCCTGAACGAGATCCCGGGGGTCACCTGCATGGCGCCCGAGGGCGCGTTCTACTGCTTCCCGGGCTTCCCGGGGATCATGGGGCGCGAGGTCGCCGGTACGGTCGTCACCAGCACCCTGGAGCTGTGCGAGGTGCTCCTCGACCGGGCGAAGGTGGCGGTGGTCCCGGGCGAGGCGTTCGGCGCGCCCGGCTACGCGCGCCTGAGCTTCGCGCTCGACGACGCCGGCCTGGCCGAGGGCCTCGGCCGGGTCGCCGACCTCCTCGGCGGGATCGCCTGAGCCCGGCCGGGGCCGGCGTGGTCGCCGCGGCGGCCGGCAGGCCGTGACCTCCCGGGCGCCTTTCGGGGCCTGGCCGTCGCCGCTGACGCCCGCGGCGGTGGTGGCCGCCTCGGTGCGGCTGGGGCGGGTCGCGGTCGTGGGGGGGAGCGTCTGGTGGGACGAGGGCCGCCCCGACGAAGGGGGCCGCGTGGTGGTCGTGCGCGCCGACGGCCCCGGCCGGAGAGCGGAGGTCACGCCGGAGGGGTTCTCGGCCCGCAGCCGGGTGCACGAGTACGGCGGCGGCGCGTGGTGGACCGGCGACGGCGCGCTCTTCGCGGTGAGGGCCGACGACCAGCGCATCTGGCGGATCGAGGCCGGCGCAGCGCCGGTGGCGCTCACCCCGGCGGCACCGGGCGGGTACCGCGACCGCTACGCCGACGGGGTGGTGGCCCCGGGCGGGGATTGGATGGCGTGCGTGCGCGAGCGCCATCCCCCGGCGGGAGAACCCGGCGCGCCCCGCAACGAGATCGTCGTGGTGCGGACCCGCCCCCCGTCCGGCGCCGGCAGCGTCGGCGGACCGTCCGAGCCCGGCGAGCCCGTGGTGCTGGTCTCCGGCCCCGACTTCGTCGCCGCGCCCCGGCTCGACCCGCGGGGTCGGACGCTGGCCTGGATCCAGTGGGACCACCCCCACATGCCCTGGGACTCCACCGAGCTCTGGAGCGGGGAGGTCGCAGAGGTGGACTCGTCGGGGGCCGTTGGCCTCGTGGGAGTACGCCGGGTGGCCGGAGGTCGCGGTGAAGCCCTCGCGGAACCGAGGTGGTCGCCCGGCGGCGTCCTGCACGCGCTCTCGGACCGGACCGGCTGGTCGAACCTCTACCGCTTCCCCACCGCGGGGGAGGCGGAGCCCGTCGTCTCGGTCGACGCCGACATCGGCCTGCCGCCGTGGGTGCTGGGCGGGTCGCGCTACGGGTTCCTCGCCGACGGCCGGATCGGCTTCGCCTGTTCCCGGGACGGCACCGACCGCCTCGGGGTTGGCGGGCCGGGCCGGGCCTGGGAGCCGCTCGGCGGACCCTGGAACCAGGTGGCCGGCCTCGACGCCGCGGGCGACGAGCTCGTGATCGTGGCCGCGGGCCCCACGACGGAGGCCGCGGTCGCGCGGGTACGCGTGGACGGCGACGGCGTGGACGCCGGCGGCGTGGAGCTGCTGCGGGCGCCCCGCGACCTCGGGCTCGGCCCGGAGTGGTTCGCGCGCGCCGAGCCGATCACGTATCCCACCTCGGGGGGCGAGACGGCCCACGCGCTGTTCTACGACCCGGTGAACCCGACCGTCGACGCGCCGCTCGAGGGCGCCCCTCCGCTCGTCGTGATGGTGCACGGTGGCCCCACCTCGGCCGCTCGACCGTCGCTGTCGCTCGCGATCCAGTTCTGGACCACGAGGGGCTTCGCCGTCGCCGACGTCGACTACCGCGGCAGCACCGGTTACGGCCGTGCCTACCGCGAGGCTCTCGACGGGCGCTGGGGAGAGGCCGACGTCGACGACTGCGTCGCCGCCGTCGAGCACCTCGTGGCGCGGGGCCGGGTCGATCCGGAGCGCGTGGCGATCCGCGGCAGCAGCGCGGGGGGGTACACGGTGCTGCGCGCGCTCACCACGACGCGGACCTTCGCGGTCGGGATCAGCTACTACGGGATCGCCGACCTCGAGGCGCTGGTCGCCGACACCCACAAGTTCGAGGCCCGCTACGTCGACGGCCTGGTCGCCCCCTGGCCCGAGCGCGCCGACCTCTACCGGGTGCGCTCGCCCATCCATCACGTCGACCGGCTCTCCACGCCCCTCCTGGTGCTCCAGGGTCTCGACGATCCCGTGGTCACCCCGTCGCAGGCCGAGGTCGTGGTGGCGGCGCTCCGCCGCCGCGGCGTCCGCCACCGCTACCTGGCGTTCGAGGGCGAGGAGCACGGCTTCCGGCGGGCCGGGAACATCCGCCGGGCCCTCGAGGCCGAGCTCTCCTTCGTGCGGGAGACGATGGGGATCGATCCTCCCGCCGAGCTCCCGTAGGACCGGCGGACCCCGCTGTCACCCGGGCCGGATCCCGCCGCCTGCCGCGGGTGTCGGCGCCGCCGGTGGCGGTGCCGCTGGTGCCGCGTGTCAGGATGACGGGCATGGCACGGGTGCTGGTTACCGAGAAGATCGCGGCCGCGGGCCTCGAGGCCCTCAGGCGCGCGGGCCACGAGGTCGACGAGCGTCCCGGGCTGGACCCCGCGGGCCTCAGAGCCGCGCTGCCCGGCGCCTCGGCGCTCATCATCCGCAGCGCGACCCAGGTCGACGCGGCCGCGCTCGAGGCCGGGTCCGACCTCGTGGTGGTGGGACGGGCCGGGATCGGCCTCGACAACGTCGACGTCGAGACCGCCACCCGGCGGGGCGTGATGGTCGTGAACGCGCCGCAGTCGAACGTCCTCTCGGCCGCCGAGCACACCATCGCGCTGATGCTCTCCGACGCCCGCAACATCCCTCAGGCCCACGCCGACCTGGTGGCCGGGGAGTGGAACCGCGCGAAGTGGGAGGGCGTCGAGCTCCACGGCAAGACGCTCGGCATCGTGGGGCTGGGTCGTGTCGGGGTGCTCGTCGCGCAGCGCGCCCTCGCCTTCGGGATGCGCCTCCAGGCCTACGACCCGTTCGTGAGCGCGGAGCGGGCCCGGCAACTCGGCGTGGAGCTGGTCCCCGACCTGGCGGCCCTCGTCGCCTCCGCCGACTTCCTGACCGTCCACCTCCCCAAGACCCCCGAGACCGTCGGCCTGATCGGCCGCGACGTGCTCGCCAAGGCGCGCCCGTCGCTCCGCGTCGTGAACACGGCCAGGGGTGGCATCATCGACGAGGAGGCCCTGGCCGAGGCGGTGCGCGACGGGCGGATAGCGGGCGCCGCCGTCGACGTGTTCGCCGCCGAGCCGACCACCGACAGCCCTCTCTTCGGCCTCCCGGGCGTGATCGTCACCCCGCACCTGGGCGCGTCGACGGCGGAGGCCCAGGACAAGGCCGGCGTCACGATCGCCGAGCAGGTGATACTCGCCCTGCGCGGCGACTTCGTGCCCTTCGCCGTCAACCTCGCGGCCTCGGAGGCCGACGCCGCGGTCGCCCCCTTCCTGGCGCTCGCGGAGCGCCTGGGCGGGCTCTTCGGCGCCCTGGCCGGCGCGGCCGTCGACACGCTCGAGGTCAGCTACGAGGGCGAGCTCGGCGAGCACGACTGCCGGGTGCTGACCCTGGGCGTCCTCAAGGGGGTCCTGGCGCCGGTGAGCAACGAGCCGGTGTCGTTCGTGAACGCGCCGCAGCTGGCCGAGGTGCGCGGGATGGGCGTGCGCGAGACCACGTCGGCGTCGGCGCGCGACTACGTGAACCTCATCACGCTTCGGGGGCGGGTCGGCGAGCGCCCGGTCCACGTGGCCGGGACCCTCACCGGTCCGCACGACGAGGCCCGGGTGGTGGGCATCGACGACCACGTCGTCGACGTGCCCCCGGCCCCGCACATGCTGGTCGTCTACAACGACGACACGCCGGGGATGATCGGCGCGGTGGCGACGATCGTCGGCGACGCCGGCGTCAACATCGACGACATGCGGGTGGGTCGCAGCCCGTCGGGGGCGGCGGCGATGATGGTCCTCACCACGGCGCAGAGGGTGCCCGCCGAGGTGGTGGACCGGATAGTGGCCCGCCCCGGCGTGCGCTCCGCGCAGGCCATCGACCTGCCCTGAACGGCGCCCTTCGCGCCGCTGGGCGCGCGGGCGGTCACCCACCGGGGCGAATCGGCCGTCACATCGTGCCACGATGTGAACTGTGCCGGAACCCGTCCTAGGTTCGACGGTGATGGGCTCCCGTACGCCGGTGATCGTGGAGAAGCGCGACGGCGCGGCCATCGTCACCCACGGGTTCGCCGGGGGCATCCTCGCCGGCCTCGTGCTCGGTGCCGCCGCCATCGTGGTGACGGTCGGGTTCGGCGACTCCGGCTGGATGCCGTTCCGGTTCGTGACCGCCTTCGCGGTGGGCAACGACGCGTTCAGCTCCCACTTCTCCCTGACCGCGGCCGTCCTGCTCGGGGTGTCGATCCACCTGGGCCTGTCCGCGGTCTTCGGGATCGTGTTCTTCGCCCTGCTGGCCCTCACCTACCAGCAGTCGGCGCGGGCCTGGCTCCTGATCGTCTACGGCGCCGCGTTCGGGTTCATGGTCTTCGAGGTGAACTTCGTCGCCGTCGTCAAGATCTTTTTCCCCTACCTCGAGGGGCAGCTCGACCTCCACACCCTCCTCATCAACGGGGTGGCCACGTACGCCCTGGTGTACGGGCCGGCTCTCGGCCTCTACGCGGCCGTGGTGCGTCCCGGGGTGGTGGGGGAGTGGCGCGAGACGCACGCTCCCGCCGACACCTTCGGCGAGGTCGGGGTGCCCGGGGGTCGACGGAGGTCGCGCGAGGAGGGTTAGACGGTGGAGCTCGGGTTCCCGCTCTGGGTCCGGATCACGCACTTCTTCAACATCCTGTTCCTCTCGTTGCTGGTGCGGTCCGGCATCGAGATCCTCGGCGGCCACCCGATGCTCTACTTCAACGACGACTGCACCCCCGGCAGCGAGTGGGTCCGCTTCACCCGGCGCCGGATGCCCGCCGGCGAACTGTGGACCGCCGAGGACGAGAAGGAGCCCTACAGCCCGGTCGTGGCCCTCCCGGGTCGCGACAACCTCGGCCTCGGTCGCTACTGGCACTTCGCCACGCTGATGGGCTGGATCCTGACCGGCCTGGTGTACGTGCTGCTGATGGTCGCCACCCCCCAGTGGCGCCGGCTGGTGCCCACCTCGTGGAGCATCTTCCCCGACGCCTGGCACGCGCTGCGGATCTACCTCGAGCTCCACGTGCCCCCGGCGGGCAACCCGTTCAACGCCCTCCAGCAGCTCACCTACTTCCTGCTGATCTTCGTCCTCTCGCCGTTGCAGATCGCGACGGGCATCGCCATGTCGCCGTCGGTCACGGCCCGGTTCCCCTGGTACACGAGGCTCTTCGGGGGCCGGCAGTCGGCCCGCAGCCTCCACTTCCTCGGGCTCGTGGCGTACCTCGGGTTCACGATCCACCACGTGGCCCTGGTCTACGACCACGGATTCCTGCACGAGCTCGGCCTGATAGTCCTCGGCGTGCCCGACGCCGACGCCTCGCAGAAGGCGCTGGCCCTGGGCATCGCCGTGCTGGCCGTGGTCTTCATCGTCGCGGTCCACATCTGGGCCACCCGCGCGTCGCTGCGGCGTCCCCGCCGGACCCAGGAGATGCTCCAGGCCGTGGTCGACCCGGTCCAGCGGGCGCTGCTGCAACCGGCGCGCTCGGTCCAGGCCTACCGGCCCGAGGAGATCACGCCCGTCCCACGACCCAACGGTCGCCCGCCCCGCGATCCGGAGTACCGGCGCCTCGCGGCCGCCGGGTTCCGGGACTTCCGCTTCGAGGTGGGTGGGCTCGTGGCCGACGAGCTGAGCTTCAGCCTCGACGAGTTGAGGGCGCTCGACGGCGAGGCGCAGGTCACCAAGCACGTCTGCATCCAGGGCTGGACGCAGGTGGTGGCGTGGAGAGGGGTCCCGCTGGGCGTGCTCCTCGACCGTTGCCGCCCGCGGCCCGAGGCGCGGTACCTCCTCTTCCACACCTTCGACGACAAGTGGGAGGAGGAGGGCGAGCACCCCTACTACTACACGACCGTCGACCTCTCGCTCGCCCGCCGGCCGCAGTCGATCCTGGCCTACGAGATGAACGGGCGGCCCCTACCGGAGGCGTTCGGGGGCCCGCTGCGCCTGAGGCTCGAGACGCAGCTCGGCTACAAGATGGCCAAGTGGGTCCGCTCGGTCGAGCTGATCGAGGACTACCGCGCGGTCGGGCAGGGCAAGGGCGGCTGGCGCGAGGACGTCCTCAACTACAGCCAGATCGCCCCCATCTGACCAGCCGGCCGACGGGGCGAGCCGACCGGACCGGCGGCCGGGATCAGGACCGCTGGGCCCGCAGCTCGTCGCGGATCTCGATGAGGATCCGGGCCTCGTCGGTCAGGGTCCCCTCTTCCTCCTCGGGTGCGCCCCGCCGGAGCGACTGGAGCCTCTCGAAGGCCTTCACGACCACGAACACGGCCGAGGCGATGATGAGGAAGTTGATGACGGCGTTGATGAAGGCGCCGTAGCGCACCTCGCCGTCGCCGATCTCCCACACGAGGTCCTGGAAGCCCGGCTTGCCGAAGATGGCGCCGACGAAGCGCATCAACACGTCGTCGACGAAGCTGGTGATGACGGCCTGGAACGCGATGCCCACGACCACGGACACGGCCAGGTCGAGCACGTTGCCCCGCATCAGGAACTTCTTGAAGTCGTCCCAGAGCACCTTCATCTCGCCCCCCCTCGACCGCGCGGGCGGTCGCCGACGTCGTGGTGGGGGGGACGTTAGGTGCCGGGCGAGGCGGGTGAAAGGGCCCGGCGCGGGTCGCCGGTCAGCGGCGGGCGGCGCGCAGCCCGTCGGCCTCGGCGGCCGCCGCGTCGCGGTAGCAGCGGTCGGGACGGGTGCGGTCGTAGCTGAGGCCGCCGGGAACGTGGTAGATGCCGCTCGAGAGCTTGGCCTTGACCGGGTGCGAAGGCGGG
>JADLDD010000074.1 GCA_020846855.1 Acidimicrobiia bacterium
GGGCCTCGTGCTGGGCCACCTCCGCCGCGGCGGGTTCGTGGCCGTCAACCTCTCGAACGTCGGGCGGGCCCTGCCCGCCATCGCCATCCTCCTGATCGCGGTCCTGCGCTTCGGGATCGGGGCTCCGCCCACCTGGATGCAGTCGGTGGGCATCGGCTCCATCCCTCCCTTCCTCGCGCTGGTGGCCCTGGCGGTGCCGCCGGTGCTCACCAACGCCTACGTGGGCGTCGCGTCGGTCGACCGGGAGCTCGTCGACGCGGCGCGGGGGATGGGGATGAGCGGCGCCCAGATCCTGCGACGGGTCGAGGTCCCCCTCGCGCTGCCGCTCGTGATGGCCGGCATCCGCACCACCGCGGTGGCCGTGGTCGCCACGGCCACCCTCGCGGCCTACGTCGGCTGGGGTGGTCTCGGCCGCTACATCATCGACGGCTACGCGGTCCAGGACAACGAGAAGGTCTTCGCCGGCGCGCTGCTGGTGGCCCTGCTCTCGATCGTCGTCGAGGTCTTGCTGGCGCTGGTGCAGCGGGCCGTGGTGAGGCGGCCGGAGCCGGGCGAGCCGGCCCGGGCGGGGGAGCGGGACGCGGACCTCGTGGCGAGCGCGTAGCGTCGGGGCGCGGCCGGGCGGACCGTCCCGGCGTTCCGACGACGGGAGGCTCGTCATGCGCAAGGTTCGCCGGCGTTTCCCCGGGCGCACGCTCGGGGCCATGCTGATCGGGATCGTCCTGGTGTTCGCCGCCGCCGGCTGCGGCGACGACGGCGGCGGCGGGGGCGGCGGCGGGGAGGCGATAACCGTCGGGTCGAAGGACTTCCCCGGCGCGCAGGTGATCAGCCAGCTCTACGGCCAGGCGCTCGAGGCCAAGGGGTTCGACGTCACCTACAAGGACAACATCGGCCCCACCGAGACGGTCTTCCCCCTGGTCAAGAAGGGCGACCTCGACCTCTACGGCGAGTACCAGGGCACCCTGCTCACGTACCTCAAGGGCCAGCCGACCGGTGACCGGGCCGAGACCTTCTCGGCCCTCGAGGCGAAGCTGAAGGGGACCGGGCTCGTGGCGCTGGGTCCGGCACCGGCCGTCGACGTGAACGGCTTCTACGTGCGGCGCGAGACGGCCGAGAAGTACGACCTGAAGACGGTCTCCGACCTGAAGCCCGTAGCCGGCAGGCTCGTGTTCGGCGGGCCGCCCGAGTGCCTCGACCGGCCCTTGTGCCTCGGTGCCACGGAACAGGAGCTCTACGGGTTGGACTTCAAGGAGGTCAAGAAGCTCGACGCCGGCGGCCCGATCACCAACAAGGCCCTCGACGACGGCACCATCGACGTGGGGCTGCTCTTCACCGGCTCGAGCGTGATCAAGCCCGACTACGTGCTGCTGGAGGACGACAAGGGCCTCCAGCCCGCCGACAACCCGATCGCGGTGGTGCGGGAGAATGCGAACACCACCGAGCTCGCCGACGTGGTCCGGTCGGTGAACGAGAAGCTCACGACCGAGGCCTACAACGAGATGGCCCTGCGCGTCTTCAACGACAAGGAGGACCCGGCGACCGTGGCGGGCGACTGGCTGCGCAAGGAGGGCCTCGTCACCGCCGGCAACTCGTAGCGGCCGGTACCGGCTCGCACGACGTCGGCGGGGGGTCACCTCCGCCGACGCCGGCGGCCGTTCGCGGTCAGCGCACGCTGACGACGGCGGCGAAGAGGGCCGCGAACAGCGGGACCATCACCCCGACCATCCACATGATGATCACGCGGGTGGCATCGGCGATCCGGGCCTCGATGCGTGCGTCCTGTGCCGCCAAGGCCTCGTCGACGTCCCGACGCGTCACCACATCGGTCCACGCCACCGGTGGGAGGTGCTCCATCAACGTCGACGCCTCTTCTCTTCCGAGCACCCGCTCGAGGCGCTGGTAGAGGTCGTGCCGCCTTCTCTCGCTCACCTTGCTCCCTCTCGCCGATCGTCGCGTCGGGGGGGAAGTGAGGTGCCGACCGGAGCTTACCGGCCGGGTGCGACGGTGCCGGCGGGGTCGACCTCCGCCGGCGCCGGGACCGCTCACCAACCGCGGTCGATCCACTCCTGGAGGTGGGGGCGCTCGGTGCGGATCGTGGTGTCGAGGCCGTGGCCCGGCATCACGATCGTGTCCGGCGGGAGCGTGAGGAGCCGGCGGTCGATCGACTCGATGATCTGCTCGAAGCTGGCGTCGGGGAAGCTCGTGTTGCCCGGTCCGCCCGGGAAGAGGGTGTCGCCCGAGAACAGCACGGGGTGGCCTTCGAGCAGGAAGCTGGTGGAGCCGGGCGTGTGGCCCGGCGTGTGGATCGAGCGGAGCCGGAGGTCGCCGACCCGGTAGATCTCGCCGTCGGGGATCACGAAGTCGTAGGACGGGAGCATCGAGGCGTCGGCCTCCGCCACCCCCACGTCGATGCCGGCGTCGCGCATGGCGGTCACGGCCTGGATGTGGTCCCAGTGGCCGTGGGTGGTGAGGACCCGGCGCACCCCGGTCGCCCGGCTGACCTCGAGGAGCAGATCGTGCTCGTCGGCGGCGTCGAGGAGGACGGCTTCGCCGGTGGACGTGCAGCGGACCACGAACACGTTGTTCACGAAGGGCCCGACCACGTAGCGGTCGATCCGCACGCCCGAGCCCTCCCAGTGGGCCTGGTGCTCCACGGGCCCAGCGTAACGGGACGCCGGTCGAGCGACGCCGGGCGGCTCTCGGGCGCCGGGTCGCGCGGCGCCGGCGACACCCACGTGAGCCCGGTGGAGCCGTGTGGAACCCGACCGTCCGGTCAAGTACCGTCGCCGTCCGCGGGCGCGGAGCGCCCCGCCCGGCCCAGCCCGCTTGCCGCCCGGCACCCCGATCCGCTGGAGGACCAGACGTGAACTTCGGCTTCACCGAGGAGCAGGAAGAGCTTCGCCAGATCACCCGGCGGTTCCTCGACGAGAAATCGTCGTCGTCCGAGGTCCGGCGCCTGATGGAGACCGACGAGGGCTTCGACGAGGGCGTCTGGAAGCAGATGGCCCAGGAGCTCGGCGCACCCAGCATCCACATCCCCGAGGCGTACGGCGGCCAGGGGTTCACGTTCGTGGAGCTCGGCATCATGCTCGAGGAGATGGGGCGCGTCCTGCTCTGCGCCCCGTTCTTCTCGACGGTGGCCCTGGCCGCCAACGCGATCCTCAACGCCGGCACCGACGACCAGAAGGCCGAGCTGCTGCCCGGGATCGCCGCCGGTGAGAGCACGGCCACGCTGGCCTTCACCGAGCCGGCCGGCCGCTGGGGCGCCGACGGCATCACGATGGAGGCCCGCCCGTCGGGCGACGGCGCGGTCCTCGACGGCGAGAAGATGTTCGTCGTCGACGGGCACACCGCCGACGTGATCGTGGTGGTCGCCCGGACGCCCGGCACCAGCGGCACCGACGGGATCTCGTTCTTCACCGTCGCCGGCGACGCCGCCGGCCTGACGCGCACCCCTCTCACGACCATGGACCAGACGCGCAAGCAGGCCAGGCTCGGGTTCTCCGGCGTGGAGGCCCGGCCGCTGGGGCCGTCGGGCGACGGGTGGGCCGCCCTGTCCCGCACCCTCGACCAGGCCGCGATCGCCCTGTGCAACGAGATGGTCGGCGGGGCCCAGAAGGTGCTCGACATGTCGGTCGACTACGCCAAGGAACGGGTCCAGTTCGGCCGGCCGATCGGATCCTTCCAGGCCATCAAGCACAAGTGCGCCGACATGCTCCTCGAGGTCGAGTCGGCCAAGTCGGCGGCTTACTACGGGGCCTGGTGCGCGGCCGAGGACAACGACGAGGTTCCGGTGGTGGCGAGCCTGGCCAAGGCCTACTGCTCCGACGCCTACTTCCACGCCAGCGCCGAGAACATCCAGATCCACGGCGGCATCGGCTTCACCTGGGAGCACGACGCCCACCTCTACTTCAAGCGGGCCAAGAGCTCCGAGATCTTCCTCGGCGACGCCACCTACCACCGAGAGCTGCTCGCGCAGCGCATCGGTCTCTGAGCCCGCGGGGCGGCGGTCGTGGTCTGGTTCGCAGGGGTCGTGACCGCGGCGGTGATCCTGGCCCTAGCCGTGTTCCTGGTCTCCCGTGAGGTCGCCCGGTTGCGGGCCCAGCCGCCCCCGCCCGTCTTCGACCTCGACGAGGCGTTCCACTGGGTCGTCCGCCACGTCCCCGACGACGTCGCCGCCACCCTCGACGCCGACGACGTGAGGCGCATCCTCGACCTCCAGATCGAGTACTTCCGCCGCAAGGGCGTGTCGGTCAACGGCTCGACCCCTCACCACCAGGGCCCGGTGGTCATCGGTGGGAGCGAGACCATCGAGTACATCCTCGACCGGTCCGCCGGGATGGGCGTGACGTACCTGCCCGAGCAGGTCTACGCGGTGGTGGAGACCCAGCTCGCCTACCTGAAGGCGATCGGCGCCGTGGGCTCCGCGGCGCCGCCCTCCGACCCCGAACCGCCCGAGGTCCGCTGACCCGGCGGTCCCCGTGGGAGGCGTCGATCCGGTGCCTCCGGAAGGTGCCTCCCCGATCCCCGGCCGACGTGCTTGAATGGCGGGACCAGGGAAAGGAGGTGGTCCAACTGATGCATGATGAACACGGGACCCTGGAGGTGCGCGGCCGCTAGGCCGGCATTGCTGGACCGCCCGGCGGACATCCACCGCCGCACCGCCACCGCCCGAGTGGGAGCCGGTCCCACCCACGCGAACCGGACGGTGGTCAATCCCAGCCGGATCGACCGGAGCGGGGGCGCGTCGAGCGCCCCCGCTCCGCGCGAATAGCCTCGCCCGCACCGCATCCGTCACCAGCGCGCCCCGTCCCGGGCCGCCCGGCAAGGAGCCACGAACGCCCATGGAGCGTCCCGGCCGCTTCGAGGAGTACCGCTTCCTCGGCGACAAGCGGAACCAGATCGTCTACGACCTCGACGCCGACGATCCCGACGGCGCCCTGCGCGCCGAGGTCGACGACGTCCTGTCCGCCCAGTCGTTCGCCGTCTTCGGTCCCGACACCCTCGCCGAGGCGCGCAACCGCGGGTACCGCCCGCGGGCCGGGCGCTCACCGGACCGCCGCCGGCACCGGCCCTTCCGCAACCTCCCGACCGCCTAGGGGCCGAGCCCACCGTGAGAGCCGTCGACGTACACGTCCACCCGTCGACGACCGAGTACCTCGACGGCGCCATGGGCGAGTTCACGCCGGCGTGCGAGAGCTACTTCCACACCGCGCTTCCCCGCCAGGGTGTCGACGAGATGGCCGAGCACTTCCGGCGCCTCGACGTGTTCGCGGTGCTCCTCGCCTGGGACGCCCACACCAACACCGGCTACCCGCCCGTCTCCAACGACTTCGTGGCCGGCTGCGTGGCCGCCCACCCCGACGTGTTCTGCGGCTTCGCCTCCGTCGACCCGCTGAGCGGGCCGGCGGCCGTGGCCGAGCTCGAGCGGGCGGTGCGCGACCTGGGGCTCAGGGGGCTCAAGATGCATCCCGGCGCGCAGGGGTTCACTCCCGACGACCGCACCCACTACCCGATCTGGGAGACGGCCTCGGCGCTCGGGGTCCCGCTGCTGGTCCACACGGGGACCACCGGCCTCGGCGCGGGCCTGCCCGGCGGGGGTGGGATCCATCTCGCCGGCGCCAACCCGATGCTCCTCGACGCCGTGGCGGCCGACTTCCCCGACCTCCAGATCGTGATGGCGCACCCCGCCTGGCCGTGGCAGGACGAGCAGATCGCCGTCGCCCTCCACAAGCCCAACACCTGGATCGACCTCTCCGGCTGGTCGCCCCGCTACTTCGCGCCGGCCCTGGTCCGCGAGATCGGCGGCCGACTCCAGGACCGGGTCCTCTTCGGCACCGACCACCCGTTCATCGCCCACGACAAGTGGTTCTCGGCCTTCGATGCCCTCGGCTTCGACGACACCGTCGCCGAGAAGGTCCTCCGGGCCAACGCCGTCCGCCTGCTCGGGTTGTAGCGATGGCTCTCGCCCACGGCGCGTCCATGGACGGCACCCTCGACTCCGGCGGGGTGCGCCTCGTGTCCCACCTCGCGCGTCCCCCCGGCCACGCCCGGGTCCCCGGCCTCGTGCTGTGCCACGGGTTCCCCAGCGGGCCCCGGGGGGCCGCGGCGTCGGCCACGTCGTTCCCGGAGCTGGCCGAACGGCTCGCCGCCGAGGCCGGGTGGGCGGTCCTGGCCTTCAACTGCCGGGGGACGGGCAACTCGGACGGCGACTTCTCGGTCGACGGGTGGTTGGCCGATCAGAGGGCCGCGGTCGATCACCTGGTGGCCCGCGACGACGTGACCGGGGTCTGGATCTGCGGGTCCAACTACGGCGGGACGCTGGCCGTGTGCACCGCGGCCGCCGACCAGCGGGTCCGGGGCGTGGCGACGCTGTCGGCGCCGGCGACCCTGCGGGAGTGGACCCGCGACCCGATGCGCTTCCGGGAGCACTGCCGCGCCGTGGGGGTGTTCCGCTCGCCCGACTTCCCCACCGACGCCGCCGCCTGGGCCCACGCCCTGGTGGAGGTGGAGCCCCTCGCCGCCGCCGCCGAGGTGCCGCCGCGGCCGTTCCTGGTGATGCACGGCTCCGACGACGACGTGGTGCCCGTGACCGAGGCGCGGCGGCTCGCCGAGGCCGCCCGGGACTCGTCGGAGCTGCGGGTGGTACCGAAGGGCGGGCACCGCCTCCGCCACGATCCCCGGGCGGTGGCCACGCTGATCGGCTGGCTCGACCGGCAGTACCTGTGAGCGCCGCTAGCCTCCGACCGATGAAAGCCCTGGTCCTGGCGGGCGGATCCGGAACCCGGCTGCGCCCGATCACCTACACCAGCGCCAAGCAGCTGGTCCCCCTGGCCAACAAGCCGATCCTGTTCTTCGGCCTGGAATCGATCGCGGCCGCCGGGATCCGCGAGGTGGGGATCATCGTCGGCGACACCCACGCCGACATCGAATCGGCCGTCGGCGACGGCTCCCGCTTCGGTCTCGACGTCACCTACCTCCGACAGGACGAGCCGCGCGGCCTCGCCCACGCGGTGCTCATCGCCCGCGACTTCCTCGCCGGCGATCCGTTCGTGATGTACCTCGGCGACAACCTCGTGGTCGGGGGCATCGACCGCTTCGTGCGCGCGTTCGAGGAGAGCTCCTCCGACGCCCTGGTCCTGGTGACCAAGGTCGCGAACCCCGAGCAGTTCGGGGTCGCCGAGCTCGACCCCGACGGTCGGGTGGTCCGGCTGGTGGAGAAGCCGGCCGATCCGGCCAGCGACCTGGCCCTGGTGGGCGTCTACATCTTCGACTCCGCGGTGCACGAGGCGGTGCGGGCCATCCGGCCGTCGGCACGCGGCGAGCTCGAGATCACCGAGGCCATCCAGTGGCTGGTCGACGCCGGGCGCTCGGTCTCGACCGAGGTCCTCACCACCCCGTGGATCGACACCGGCAAGCTCCAGGATCTCCTGGAGGCGAACCGGATCGTGCTCGACCGGCTCGAGACCGGGCCGGTCACGGCGGTCGAGGGCACCGTCGACTCCGAGTCCCACGTCTCCGGGCCCGTGGTGCTGGAGGCCGGGGCCACGCTGCTGCGGAGCACCGTGCGGGGCCCGGTGGTCGTCGGGGCCGGCACCCGCATCGAGGATTCGTTCGTCGGCCCCTACACGTCGATCGGGGCCGGGTGCACGGTGCGCGACTCGTCGGTGGAGCACGCCGTGCTCATGGACGGCGCCGAGATCGACGGGGTGGAGCGGCTCTGTGACAGCCTCGTGGGGCGGGGGGCGTCGGTGCGTCGGGCGCACGAGCGGCCCCCGGCCCTGCGCCTCCACATCGGCGACCACTCCGAGGTGCGGCTCGGGTAGCGGCTCAGGCGATCGCGGCGCGGGCGTCGGCGAGGACCTCGGCGAGGGTCCGCTCGAGAGGGATCTCGGGGCTCCACCCGGTGGCGGCCGCGAGCTTCGAGGGGTCGCCGACCAGGACCGGCACCTCCACCGGGCGGACGAGATCCGGGTCGACCTCGAGGTGCAGCTCGGTCTCGGCGTGGGCCAGGAGCGTCTCCGCCACCTCGCGGACGGCGACCCCCTTGCCCCGGCACACGTTGTAGACCTCCCCCGGTACGCCCGCCTCGGCGAGCAGCAGGTAGGCCCGGACCACGTCGCGGACGTCGCAGAGGTCGCGCACCGGGTCGAGCGCGCCGACGCGCACCGTGGTCGACCGGTCGCGCTCGGCGGCGGCCACCCGGCCGGCGAGGGCCGGCACCACGAACCGGGGGCTCTGGCCCGGTCCGGTGTGCGAGAACGGCCGCACCCGTACCACGGGCAGCCCGTCGGCGAGGAACGCCTGGAGGCCGAGGAAGTCGGCGGCCACCTTGGCGGCGCCGTACGGGGTGATGGGCCGAAGCGGAGCGTCCTCGGAGAGAGGCAGGTCGGAGGGGTCCACCCGGCCGTACTCCTCGGCGCTGCCCACCAGCACGACCCGCTTCACCTCCAGCCCCCGGCAGGCCTGGAGGACGTTCAGGGCGCCCTCGGCGTTGATGCGGAATCCCGGGGCCGGGTCGGCCCACGAGTCGCCGACGTGGCTGGCCGCGGCCAGGTGGAACACCACGTCGGGACCGAACTCCTCCAGCCGTCGCCGTACCGCGTGGGCGTCGCCGATGTCGACCGCGTGGGCGGCCGACCGGTCGAGACCGGCGACGGTGTCGCCGCGGGAGCGCAGCGCGTCGACCAGGTGGCGACCGACGAAGCCGCTCGAACCGGTCACCGCGGCTCTCATCGCGTCGCTCTCCCCTCGTGCGGTGCCCGACTCCCGGAGTGTTCGGCCGCCAGACGATACGCGGCGAGGTGGCCCTCCGCGCACGCCCGCCAGGTGAACCCGCGGGCCCGGGCCACGCCGGCCGCCCGCCGCGACGCGGACCGGTCGGGATCGTCGAGCACCGCCGCGAGAGCACCACAGAGGGCAGCCGGGTCGCCGGCCGGCACGGTGACGGCCGCGGGCCCGGCCAGATCGGCCATCACGGAGTCGGTGGTGGTCACCAGCACCGCGCCCGCGGCGAGGGCCTCGAGGGCCGGCAGCCCGAACCCCTCCTCCAGCGACGGGTACACCACCGCCTCGGCCCGGCGCAGCAGCGCGGGGAGCGCGTCGGCGGGGAACCAGCCGGTCCGCAGGACGCGGGTCGACACCCGGTGATGCTCGATCGCGTCCCACACGGCCGCGGTGCCCCAGCCGTCGCGCCCGGCCAGCACCAGCCTCAGCTCCGGCCGAGAGCCGGCCAAGGCGGCGAACGCCTCCACGAGCGTGGGTATCCCCTTGCGGGGCTCGGCCGTCCCCGTGAAGGCGAGGTATGGACCCTCGATCCCCAAGCGCCGGAGAACGGCCCGGTCCTCGGCGGCGCCGGCCGGTCCGGAATCGGGGTGGAAGCGGCCGTGGTCGACCCCTAGGGGTGCCACCGTGACCGGAGCCCGGGGGTGCAGGAGCTCCTCCAGGCGCCGGGCTGTGCGGTCGCTGTCGGCGACGAGGGCCGCCGCCCGCCGGGTGGAGGCCCTGATCATCCGCCGGAAGAAGGCCACCTTCACCCGCTCGTGCCATTCCGGATGGTCGAAGAAGGTCATGTCGTGGACGGTCACCACGGCGGGGACGCCGAGGAACAGGGGCATCGTGTAGTGGGGCCCGTGCCAGACGTCCGGTGCCACCCGGCGGGTCAGCTTCCCGGCACCCGCCTGCTCCCATGCCAGCCGCGCCGGGCGCCGGGCCGGTACCACGGCGTGGCACGTGGCGCCCGGGCAGCGCTCGCCCCAACGCCGAGCGTCGCCGGCGCGGGCGGCGAGGTGCAGGTCGACGGCGCCCGACCCGGCCAGCTCGGTGGCCAGGTTGATCGTGTAGACCCCCGCGCCGACGGGATGGTCGGGTACGGCCGACACGTCGAGCAGGACGCGCATCGGGCCAGGCTACGGGCGACCCTCGGCGCGGGCCTGCATCGCCCGTCCGTACGCGGCGAGGTGCCGCTCCGCCGAGCGGGCCCACGTGAACCCGGCGGCGCGGTCCCGGGCCCGAGACGCGCGCTCGCGGGTCGCGGTCCGGTCGTCGAGGATCGCCTCGAGCGCCTGCTCCCAGGCGTCGACGTCGTGCGGGGGGGCCCGGAGCGCGGTGTCACCCGTCACCTCGGGAAGGCTGCCGGCTTCGGCCACGACCAGCGGGCAGCCCCGGCTCATCGCCTCCAGGGCCGGGAGCCCGAAACCCTCGTAGAGCGACGGGACCCCGCACGCGACCGCTCGGCGGTAGAGCGCGTCGAGCGTCACCTCGTCGACGCGGCCCAGCCGTCTCACCTCCGGTCCGTCGATCCCTGTCACCTCGAGCCACCCCGCCGGCCCGGCCACCACGAGCGACAGCTCGGGCCGCCGGCCGCGGATTCGGCCGACGGCCGCCGCGAGGACCCCCAGGTTCTTGCGCGGCTCGACCGTGCCCACCGCGAGCACGAACGGCTCCTCGACGGCGACCCGGGCGAGGTGCGCGTCGTGATCCGCGGGGTCCGCCGGCCGCGGCGACGACGCGCCGTGGGGGGCCACGACGACGAGGTCGGGATCGAAGCCCTCGTCGGCCAGCTCGCGGCGTACGAACTCCGACGGCGTGACGACGATGTGGGCGTGGCGCCGGGTGAGGTCGAGGCCCCTCCGGTGGAACCCGACCCCCCGGCGCGTGAACACCTCCGGGTGGCGGAGGAACGCGACGTCGTTGACCGTGACCACCAGGGCCGAGCCGGCGACCGGGGGCACGGCGAGGCTCGGAGCGTGGACCACGTCGACGGGAAGGCGAACCCGTGGCCGGCGCAGCCGGTGCCACAGCTCGTAGCGCCAGGGGGGTCCCGGGCGGCCCAGGTCGACGGGTGGGGAGCCGGCCCCCAGGTGCGCGGCGAGGTCCCCGGCCGCGAACGGCACCACCTCTAGCCCCGTCTCGACCAGGGCGGGGATCAGCCCGTGCACGTAGCGCCCGATGCCCCCCGGTACGGGCTGGAGGAGCTGCCCGGCGTGCACGGCGACGGAGGCCGGGCGGGGCACCGCGCCCACCGGCATCACGACGAGCCGGCTCCGTGCCCGTCGACCGCCCGCCGGTAGAGGGCGAGGATCCCGTCGGTCGCCGCGTCCCAGGAGTAGATCCGGGCGCGGAGCCGGCCGAGCCGGGTGAGCTCCGCGGCGCGGTCCGGGTCGTGGAGGACCTGTTCGAGGGCGCCGGCGAGGGCGTCGGTGTCGGTCGGCTCGACCAGCGCCGCGGCGTCGCCCAGCACCTCGGGCAACGACCCGGCGACCGACGCCACGACCGGTACGCCGGCGGCCATGGCCTCCAGCGGCGGGAACCCGAACCCCTCGTAGAGCGACGGGAAGGCGAAGAGCGTCGCGCCGGCCATGAGGTCGGCCCGCTCGGCGGGTCCGACGTAGCCGAGGTGGAGGATCCGCTCGCGGTTCGGGGAGGCCGTGCGGGCCCGCTCGAACGCGCCGGCGTCCCAGCCCGGGGCGCCGGCCACGACCAGGCGGACGTCGCGGTGCCCGCCGGCGACGGCGTCGAACGCGGCCACCAGGCGGGGGAGGTTCTTGCGGGGCTCCACGGTCCCGAGCGTGAGGACGTAGCGGTCGGATCCCGCCCGGCGGCGTCCCGCGGCAGGGTCGCCTCCCTGCACCGGCGGGATGCCGAGCGGCACGACCACCACCCTCTCGGGGTCCACGTCGAGAGCATCCCGGATCTCGCCGGCGACGAAGTGGCTCGAGGTGTGGATCCACGCGCCCCGGTCGACAGCACGCCGGATGGCCCCGGGGTAGCCCTCGGTGCCCGGGCCGCTCAGCTCCGGGTGGTGGAGGACGGTCAGGTCGTAGACGCTGACGACCAGGGCGGACCGGGTGGGTGGTGCCACGTAGTTGGTGGCGTGCACGACGTCGACCGGTCCGGTCCAGCGTTCGAGGCGAGGGAACGTACCCACCCTCCACATCCGGTGGACGACCCGGGCCGGCCACCGCCGGACGGCGGGGCGGACGCCCGGCGGAAGGAGCGCCGAGAGGTCGGCGTGGCCGCGCCGCGAGACGACGTAGGCCGCGACGTCGAGCCCGGGCCGCGACGCGAGGCCGGTCAGGAGTCCGGCGACGACCTCGCCGACGCCCGTACGGTTGCCGAGCAGCGGGGTGCCGTCGAGGGCCAGCCGGAGCCTCGCGTCGCGGGCGCCTCCCGCCGTGCCGTTGCCGCCGCCCGTGTCCAAGGCCTCACTCCCGGCCCGCTGCGCGGGCCAATCACCCCGTCCCCCGCCGGGCCTGCCGTCCCGGCCCGCCATGCGGCCCCACTCCCGCGTCGAGCCGCGGCGCATGCTACGGCGCGCGTAGCCTGACTGTTCGGCGGCGCCGGGGACGGGCGCCACCTCGGAGCCTCAGGACGGGGTGGTTCTCAAGGCCCGGCGCCCGGCGGCCGATAACCGCCTCGGCAGCAGTTCAGGGGTGATCCAGGGGTCTGGTGCATGGCTTTTCTTCGTCGTCCGCGGCCCACGCGGCGTTCCGGTGGTGGGATAGGTCCGCTCGGCATGCTGGCCGCGGTCCCGCTCGGCAGCTTCCTTGCGGTGGTCCTCCTCGCCGCGCCGGTCACGTCGCCTCCCACCCCCCCGGGGGTGAACGTCGACGAGGTGGGTCTGACCACCGGAGCCGAGACCGCCCGGGCCGGCTGGGGTCGTCAGATCGACGTCGACGCCAACCTGGTGGGCGTCGAGTGGCACGGCGACGCCGGAGCCCGGTTCACCGTCGAGGCCCGGCACGGCGAGCGGTGGGAGCGCGTGGGCGAGATCGAGGCTCCCGACCCGTCGGAGGGTCCCGACCCCGGTACCCGCGACGCCCGGCGTGAGTCGTCGGCCACCGTCTCGGAGCCGATCTGGGTGGGCGACACCTCGGCGGTGCGCGTCCGGTTGGCCGACGGCGAGGCGCGGGGCGTCACCCTCCACGCCGTCGATGCACCTCCGGAACGCCCGTCGGGGAACGTCGCGGGTGCCCTGGCGCCCCGACCCGGGATCATCACCCGTGGCCAGTGGGGTGCCGACGAGGGCCTTCGCCTGCGCAACTGCCCGGAGGGGCCCGAGTACGCCTCCGACGTGAAGTTCGCCGTGGTGCACCACTCGGCGGGCGGGAACAGCTACTCGCCCTCCCAGAGCGCCCAGCTCGTACGGGGCATCTACGCCTACCACACCCAGGCCAACGGCTGGTGCGACGTCGGCTACAACTTCCTGATCGACCGCTACGGGCAGGTCTTCGAGGGACGTTACGGCGGGATCGAGCGGTCCGTGATCGGGGCCCACGCCCAGGGGTTCAACACCGGCAGCACCGGGGTCGCGGTGCTCGGGAACTTCGTCGGGGCCTCCCCGCCCTCGGCCGTCACCTCGTCCCTCGTGAAGCTGCTGGCGTGGAAGCTCGTCCTCCACGACGTCAAGCCGAACGGCTGGGTCTCGTACCGGACCGCGGGGTCCAACCGGTACTCGCCGGGGTCGGTCGTGAACATGCCGACGATCGTCGGGCACATCGATGTGAACCAGACCGAGTGCCCCGGCAGCGGGTTGCACGCGCTGCTGCCCTCCATCCGCAACGGAGCCGCGGCGCGGGCGGCCGCGTACCCCGACCCGCCGTCGGGCCGGGCGATCGCGTCGAACCCGAAGGGCGGGTACTACGTGTTGGCGGGTGACGGTCTGGTCACGGCGCATGGTGGTGCGCCGGGGTTCGGTTCGCCACGTTGGCCTCACAAGGACCTGGCTCGTGACATGGCGGTGA
>JADLDD010000075.1 GCA_020846855.1 Acidimicrobiia bacterium
CCCCGGGCCGGTGTGGTTCCTCGCGGTCGTGGTGGCGTGGAACTTCGCCGTCGCCCAGCCGCTCCTCGACCTCCTGGGCCGCAACGGCGCGTTCTTCGTGGCCCACAGCTCCCAGCCGCTCGACGTGGTCGTCCTCGCGGTCGGCATCGCGGTGGCGGCGCCCGTGGCGCTGGCGGGAGGCCTCGCTCTCGTGGCGCGCCTGTCTCGGCCGGTCGGGTGGGTGCTCCACGCCCTGGTCGTGGGCACGCTGCTCGCCCTGGTCGCGGTGCAGCTCCTCGGCAAGGTCGGGATCAGCTCGGCGGCGGTGTGGGCCCCGATCGGCGTGGCCGCCGGCGCCGCCGGGGTGGTGGGGCTCGTACGGTCCGAGGCGGTCCGGTCCCTGGTGCGCTGGCTCTCCCCGGCCCCGGCCGTGTTCCTGGCCCTGTTCCTGTTCGTCTCACCCGTCCAGGGCATCGTCTTCCGGTCCGGCGCCGCCGGCGCGGCGCCGGGTGGCCGGATCGGCAACCCGGTCCCCGTCGTGCTCGTGGTGCTCGACGAGCTCCCGGTCGTCTCGCTGATGGACCCCGGCGGTGGGATCGACTCCGTCGCGTTCCCCAACTTCGCCCGCCTCGCGTCGATGTCGACGTGGTACCGCAACACCACCACCGTCAGCGGCCTCACCACGTGGGCGGTGCCCGCCGTCCTCGACGGACGGGAATTCGACGGGTCCCGCCTGCCCACCATCGACGACCACCCGCGCAACCTCTTCACCCTCCTCGACGACACCTACCGGGTGGAGGCGTACGAGGCCATGACCTCGCTGTGCCCGGCCCGGACGTGCGGATCGTCGGCCTCGGGGCTCTCGTTCTCCGCCCGCATGCGGTCCCTCCTCGACGACACCCGGATCGTCGCCGGGCACGTGGTCCTGCCCGGGCAGCTCTCCCGCGGGCTGCCCGCCATCGACCACGCGTGGGGCGATTTCGGCCACGACGACCGACCGGTCGCGGAGGAGAACCCCGTGAAGCACCAGCTCGAGGTGGCGAAGATCGCCACCTCGAAGGGGGCCGCGGCCCGCAAGGAGCTCGCGACCGACGACCCGCCCGGGGCCTTCGCCGCGTTCGACCGGGGCGTCGCGGCCCACGCCCGCTCCGACGGGCCGGGCGCGCCGGTGCTGCACTTCCTGCACACGCTGATGCCCCACCGGCCCTGGAACCACCTCCCCGACGGCCGGACCTTCTCCCTCACCTACGGCGACTGGAAGAGCTGGGGTCAGGAGCTCGGCGACCAGATGCGCGGCCACCACGAGGCCCAGCTCCGCTACACCGACCGGCTCCTCGGCGCCACCCTCGACACGCTCGAGAGCAGTGGGGTGCTCGACCGGGCCCTGCTGATCGTGACGGCCGACCACGGGGTCTCGTTCGAAGCGGGCCGGGAGTTCCGCGACCTGCGGCCGAGCACGCGGGGCGACATCGCCTGGGTGCCCCTGTTCGTGAAGCTCCCCGGCCGGACCACCGGGCGGATCGACGACCGGCCGGCGACCACCCTCGACATCCTCCCCACGATCTCCGACGTTCTCGACGTGCAGGATCCCTACGACACCCCGGGCCGGTCGCTCCTCGGACCGGTACGGACCTCACGCGACCGGACGATCCAGGGGAGGTACCCGCTCGGGCCGGGGACGGGACCGCGCGACCGTGCCCTGGCCGAGAAGGTCCGCGTCCTGGGCCGCGACCCCTCGGACCCGCAACGGCTGTACGGGATCGGACGCTTCGGGAACCTCGTGGGGCAACCGGTGCCGCCGGGCGTCCCGGCCGGCGGGGGCGGCGGGGTCGTCAGGGAGGCGGACCGGTTCGCCGACGTGGATCCCGACGCCGCCACCCTTCCCGTCGTGGTCACGATGAAGCTCGGGGACCGCGGCGACCGGCTACCCACCGGCCGGCACCTGCTGGTGGCCGTCGACGGCGTGTTCGCCGGGACGGCGGGTGCCTACCGGGTCGCGGACGGATCCACCCGCTACACGGCCTTCCTGAACCCGGCGACGCTGCGACGGGGCCGCAACACCGTGGCGCTCTACGTGGCCCACGGCGACCCGGCAGCGCCGACCCTGGAGCGGGTCCCCGCCGCATGAATCGCGGGCGGCAGGGGTGATCGGTCGGGTGGTCCGGAGGCCGTCCGGGACCGGGTCGCGGAGCATCTCACCGGCGATCGGGGAACCGGACGGGCCCACCACGGGCGGGCGGGCGCCGAGCGGGACGACCGCCGCGCGCCGTGACACGTCGACGCCGGTGGTGGTCGGCCTGGCGGTGCTCGCGTTCGCGGTCTCGGCGGTGGCGGTCGTGGTCCGCTTCTCGGGCGATCTCCACCCGCTCGGCGACATCGCCCTGACCGAGCTCACCGTGCGCGAGGTCGGTCACCACCCCGTGCTGCTGGGGCCGTACTCCCGCTTCGACTGGAGCCACCCCGGCCCGATGCTCTTCTACGTCCTGGCCGGCCCCTACCGGGCCCTGGGCGGCTCGAGCGCGGCCCTCTACGCCGGCGCCGCCCTCGTGAACGGGGCCATGGCCGGGCTGGTGGTCGGGGTCTGCGCCCGCCGCGGAGGTCGGGCCCTCGGTTGGTGGTCGCTGCTGGTGGTCGGCGTGTTCTCGTGGGCGCTCGGCCCGGCGGTGTTGCGCTACCCCTGGAACCCGTACGTCACCGTCCTGGCCACGGCCGCCCTGGTGGTGGTGGTGTGGGCCCTGACCGCCGGCGAGGCCTGGGCCCTGCCGACGGCGTTCGGGCTCGGGACGTTCCTGGTCCAGTCGCACGTGGGCTACACGCCGGTCACGGCCGTGCTCCTGGGTGTCGGGGTGGGCGCGTACGCGCTGCACCGGTGGGTCGACCACCGTCGGGGCAGGCTCACGTGGCGCCCGACCCTGGTTGCGGCCGCGGTGACCGTGGCGGTCATCGCCGTGCTGTGGGCCCCCCCGGTCTGGCAGCAGCTCACCCGGGACCCCGGCAACCTCGGGGAGCTCCGCCTGTACTTCTCCGAGCACAGCGGCGAGCACTCCGTCCGCGAGGGGTACGACGCCGTCGTGCCGTGGCTCGGCGTGATCCCCAACCAGCTCGCGACCCGCCGGCCGGGCGCGGCCATGGGGACGGCCGCGCCCGACTGGGCGACGATCGTGACCGTCGTCGCGTTCGGGCTCGCCACCGTGGCCGCCCTGTGGCGGCGCGCGTGGGACGCGGCCCGCCTCGGCGCGCTGGTCCTCGTGGCGGTGCCCGTCGCCGTCGTCGCCGCGGCCCGGGTGACGGGCGACATCTACGAGTACCTGGTCATCTGGGTCTCGGCCGTAGGGCTGGTGGCGTGGATCGCCGTCGGGGCCGCGGCGACGCAGGTCGCCCCCCGCCTGCGGGCGGCCGGGAGCCGGTGGGCATCCGGGGCCCTGGCCGCGACCGTGGCCGCGGCGGTCGCCGTCACCGCCCTCAACGCCGCCGAGGCCCTCGACGCCCCCGCCCCGGACGCGGGGGTGCAGGCCATCTCGGCCCGGGTCGCCGATCGGGTGGTGGGCGCGACGCGGGACCTTCCCGGCGACGGGTCGGTCTGGGTCCGCCTGGGGGACAACGTGTCCTGGTCGCTCGGCGCCGGTGCCGTGCTCGCGCTCGATCGGCACGGGATCCCGGTCACCGTGGAACCTCGACTCGAGAACCTCTTCGGCGAGCAGCTCACCCGGAGCCGGACCGCACCTGCCGCGATTCTCACCCTCACCCTCGACGGCAGCCCCGCCGACGGCCGGGCCCGCGGCCGCGCCGGCAACCGCCTGATCGCCGCCATCGTCAGCCCCGACATCGAACGGGACATCCACTTCTGGCTCGCGGCGAGGGAGCCGGAGGGCCCGGCCTCCGGCAGCCGGCCCTAGACCGCGGCGCCGGGCGGCCCGGCGCCCGAGCTCGACACGGTGGGGGTCCGCGTCGCCGTCGACCGACGGAACCAGGAGCGGCGGGAGGCGGTTGGTAGGGTGCGGGCTGCATGACCGGAGGTGACGCGACCGGAGCCGGCCGGCCGATGCCCCAGACCGACGAGCTGGCCGAGTACCTCGACGCGGTGGTGGAGCGGGCCCTCGCCGACGAGCCCCGCCGCAACCGGCCCCGGCCGCCCGACGACGCCTCCACGCCCGTTGGCTCCGGCGTTCCGGCCGCCCGGAACCTGGCCTACCGCGCCGCCCGCAAGGCCTACCACCTCGCCCTGCGCCCCCAGATGGGGGTCAACGAGGAGCTGCGCCGGGGCGTGGCGGCCCTCCAGGGCGAGCAGGCGGCGGCCCGAGTGGAGATCGCGACCCTCCGCGACCAGCTCCTGGCCCTCCAGGGGGAGGTCGCGGGCCTCGAGCTCGGCCTCGCCCAGCTCCACGCCACGACCGAACGGATCGCCGCCGCGCTGGAGAAGGTCGGCGTCGAGGTGCCGGGCGCGTCCGAGGAGCGCCTCGACGCCATGTACGCGGCGTTCGAGGAGGAGTACCGGGGCACCTCCGACGACATCACCCGGGCCCTCGAGTTCTACCTCCCCTACCTGGAGGCGTCGCCCGTCGACGTGCAGCCCGTCGTCGACATCGGTTCAGGACGTGGCGAGTGGCTCCGGCTGCTGGGCTCCCGCGGCTGGAAGGCGGTCGGCATCGAGGTGAACAAGGCCTTCGTCGACGAGTGCCGGGCCGCCGGTCTCACCGTGGAGCTCGCCGACGGCCTCGCGTGGCTGGGCTCGGCGCCCCCGGCCTCGGTCGGCGCCATCAGCGCCTTCCACCTCGTCGAGCACCTGGAGCTGCGCCGCCTCGTGGACCTGCTCGACAACGCCCTCCGGGCCCTGCGCCCCGGCGGGCTGCTGATCCTCGAGACGCCCAACGCCACCAACCTCGCGGTGGGGGCCGCCAACTTCTACCTCGATCCCACCCACCTCCGGCCCGTGCACCCCGACTTCCTCGCGTTCCTCGCCCGGCACTGCGGGTTCGTGCAGGTGGAGGTCAAGTTCCTCCACCCCGTCGACGGCCGCCCCGACGGGGCCGGACCCGGCGACCACGACGCGCCCACCCCGGCCGATCAGATGGCGGAGCGGGTCCGCTGGGCCCTGGCCGGGCCGCAGGACTACGCGCTGATCGCCCGCCGGCCGGCCGCGGGCTGAGATGCGGGTAGGGATCGTCAAGCCCGACTACGGGATCGCCGGAGGCTTCGAGGCCGTCGTCGACCGGGTGGGGCGCGAGCTGGAGCGAAGGGGCCACGAGGTCGCCCGGGCCACGGTACCGGTGGCCGGCCTCCCCTCCGACCCCTACGGGGTGGCGGTGCCCGAGACGGCTCGCCACGACGCGTGGGAGGCCGTCCGCTACCTGGCGATGCTGGAGGCCTTCCGGGCCGTCGACACGAGCCGGTTCGACGTGGTCCTATCCACCCAACCACCCTCGTTCGCGACCGAGCACCCGAGGCACCTGAGCCTCTTCTACCACCACCTCCGCATCTACTACGACCTCTCCGCCCCGTACGTGGCCGCCGGCTTCGCCGACGAAGCGACGCACGGCCGGGCCCAACAGGCGGTGCGCCGCGTCGACGACCGGTTCCTTGGCGTGCCGGCCCACTTCCTCGCCGGATCGGAGGAGGTGGCGGCGCGGCTCCACGAGTTCAACGGCATCGCCGACCGGGTGAGCGTGTTCCACGCCGGCAGCGGCGTGGTCGAGGCCCACCTGGCCGACGAGCCCGGCCCGCGCTTCGAGCACGTCCTGTGCGTCAGCCGCCACGAGTGGCCCAAGCGCACGGAGCTGTTCGTCCACGCCATGAAGTACCTGCCCGACCGCGAGGGGATCGTGGTCGGCGACGGCGGCCGGCTCGACTTCGTCCGCGACCTCGACGCCCGGCTGTCGGCACCCGGCGTCGACCTCGACGCCGTGGGTGACGCCGAGCTCTGGTTGAACCGCGCCGAACCACGCCCGGCGGCGCGGTCCACCCGGGCCGCGGGCGCGAGCAACGTGCGCTTCACGGGGAGGGTCCCCGACGCCCGGCTGGCCGACCTCTACCGCGACGCCCTGTGCCTGGTCGCCCCGGCGTTCCGCGAGGACTACGGCCTCACGGCGATCGAGGCCATGGCGTTCGGGAGGCCCGTGGTGGCCACCTCCGACGGCGGCGGGCTCACCGCCGTGGTCGACGACGGCGTCAACGGCTTCGTGGTGGAGCCGACGGGAGCCGCTATCGCGGCCGCGGTGCGCCGGCTCGCCGACGACCCCGACCTGGCCCGGCGCATGGGGTCGGCCGCACGGGAGCGGGCCGCCTCCTTCACCTGGGAACGGGCGATGCGCGAGCTCGAGGCGGGCATCGAGCGCGTGACGGCATGAAGGTCGGCGTCCTCGTCCCCGGCCCGTCGCCCTACGTCTTCGGCGGGGCGGAACGGGTCGCCCGGGGCCTGGCCGAGTGGATCGACGGCCACACGCCCCACACCGCCGACGTCGTGATGCCCCCTTCGCCCGAGGGCGACCTCGCCGAGGTGATGGCGAGCTACCGGGCGTGGGCCGCGCTCGACGTGAGCGGCTACGACGTGGTCGTCTCCACCAAATACCCGAGCTGGATGGTGGAGCACCCGCACCACGTGGTGCTCATGTTCCACCCGCTGCGGGGCCTCTACGACACCTACGGCGCGGCCCAGCAGCCGTGGAGCGTCGCCACCGCCGGGCCCGAGGCGCGCGACCTCCTCGCCCTGATCCGCCGGCCGGCGGAGCGGGCCGCCCTCACCGAGATCTTCGACCGCTTCGACGCCCTCCACGCCGCCCTCGGGCCGGACGACCCGTTGTTCCGGTTCCCCGGTCCGCTGGCCCGGGAGATGGTCCACCACCTCGACCGGGTCGGGCTCGACCCGTCGGCCGTCCGCCGGCACTTCGGCATCTCGACCACCGTGGCGGTCAAGCGCGGCTACTTCCCGACCGGCGTGAGCGCCGGGGTCCTGGTCACGCCGTCGAACCTGGCCGGCCTGCACGGCGGGCGCTTCGACTACCTGTTCACCGCCAGCCGGCTCGACCGCCCCAAGCGCCTCGACCTGCTCGTGGAGGCGATGCGTCACGTCGGCGGCGACGTGACGCTGAAGATCGCGGGGACCGGGCCCGACGAGGAGCGCCTGCGCGGCCTGGCGTCCGCCGACCCCCGGATCGAGCTGCTGGGGCACGTGACCGACGACGAGCTCGTCGCCCTCTACGCCGACGCGCTGGCGGTGGCGTTCGTGCCCGCCGACGAGGACCTGGGGCTCATCACGCTCGAGGCCCAGATGAGCGGCAAACCGGTGGTCACCTGCTCCGACTCGGGTGGCCCGACCGAGTTGGTCGTCCACGGCGTGAGCGGCCTGATCGCCCCGCCACGCCCGGAGGCCCTCGGATCCGCGCTCGCCACGCTGGTCGACGCGCCGGCCGTCGCCCGGCGCATGGGCCAGGAGGGCCGCGAGCGGGCCCGGCGCCACACCTGGTCGCGGGTGGTCGACGCCGTCCTCGACGCACGCGACCGTCCGCGCACCCGCGCCCGGCGGCCGGGCCGACCCAAGGTCGTGGTCACCTCCACCTTTCCCGTCCACCCGCCGCTGGGCGGAGGTCAGCTCCGCTGCCACCACCTCTACGGTGCCCTCACCGACGCCGTCGACGTCGAGATCGTCAGCCTGGCTCCGCCCGACCACCGGGCCGAGCGGGTCGTGCACCGCCCCGGCTTCGTCGAGACGGTGGTGCCCAAGACCGCGGCCCACCAGGCCCGGGAGGGCGTCATCGAGGCCCGGGCCGGGTTGCCGATCACCGACGTCGTCGCCGCGCCCCTCACCCGGCTCACCCCCGACTACCCCGCCCTCCTCGAGCGGGCGCTGCTCGACGCCGGCGCCGTCCTCCTCGCCCATCCCTTCCTGGCCCCGGTCGCGCGCGACCTGCGGCCCGACCTGCCCGCCGTCTACGACGCGCACAACGCGGAGTGGGCCCTCAAGGACGGCCTCCTCCCGCGGTCGGCGATCGGCGACGGCCTGCGCGAGATCGTCGACCGGGTGGAGCGCCGGGCCGTGCGGGAGTCGGTGCTGGTGACGGGCTGCTCCCTCGACGACCACGCGCTGCTGGCCGACCGCTACGGCGAGCACCGCTTCGTGCACGTGCCCAACGGAGTGGACACCGGGGCGATCCGGTACGTGGACGGACTCGAACGGGAGCGGGCCGGGGTGCGCTGGCGCGACGCGTTCGGTCGGTTCCACCCGATGCTGCGCGACGCCTCGCACGTCGGGGTGTTCGTGGGGAGCTGGCACCCACCCAACCTCGACGCCGTGGAGAGGATCATCGCCTTCGCGCCCCACCTGCCCGAGACGGCGTTCGTGGTGGCCGGCAGCGTGGGCCACGGCTTCGGGGGCCGCCGCCTCCCACCCAACGTCACGATGCTGGGCGTGATCTCCGAGGGCGCGAAGGCCGCCCTCCTCGGCGCCGCCGACGTGGCCGTGGCCCCACTCCTGGGCGGGTCGGGGACCAACCTCAAGGTGGTGGAGTACCTGGCCTCCGGGACCCCCACCGTCGCCACCCCGGTGGCGGTGCGGGGCATCGACGTGGTGGCCGGCCGCCACCTCGCCGTAGGCCCGATCGACGACTTCCCCGTCATGATCCGCCGGTTGGTCGCCTCGCCGGCCGAGGCGGCGACGATGGCGGCCGCGGCCCGCGAGCTGGTGGAGGAGCGCTACGACTGGCGGATCCTGGGCTCGACGCTGCTGGACGCCCTGGACGACATGCTGGAGACGGCACCAGGCGCCGGGCGGGAAGCCGGGCCGCGCCCCGCCCCCGCGTAGACTCGCGCCGTCGGCGCCGCGCCGCGCCCGCCCCCGTATGAGCGCCCGCACCGCCACCCCGGCCCCCACCGCGCCGAACCTCGACATCGCCAGGAAGCGCGGGCCGTGGCGACGCGTCGCCGACGTCTGGGTCTACCGCGAGCTGCTCCTGAACCTGACGCGCAAGGAGCTCAAGGTCAAGTACAAGAACAGCGTCCTGGGGTTCCTCTGGTCCCTGCTGAACCCCCTGCTCTACCTGGTCGTCTACTACGTCGTCTTCCAGTACTTCCTGAAGACGAGCATCCCCGTCTTCGCCGTGTTCCTCCTGGCGGGCCTCCTGCCGTGGACGTTCTTCTCCAACGCGCTGGGCGCGGGAACCACGTCGATCGTGGGCAACTCCTCGCTGGTCGGCAAGGTGTGGTTCCCGCGGGAGATCCTCCCCCTGGCGGCCATCGGCGCCGCGATGGTGCACTTCCTGCTCCAGTCGGTGGTGCTGATCGGGGCGCTGTTCGTGTTCGGCATCAACCCGGCGTGGGGCTACATGCCGCTGCTGGTCCCCGCACTGCTGGCCCTGGTGTTGTTCCTCGCCGCGCTCACGGTCGCCCTCTCCGCCGCCAACGTGTACCTGCGCGACACCCAGCACCTTCTCGAGCTCCTCGTCATGGCGTGGTTCTGGTTGAGCCCGATCGTGTACCCGTACCGCCAGGCCTACGACCAGCTCGGCCGCTGGGGCTCGCTGTACCTCCTCAACCCGATGGTGTCGATCCTCATCACGTTCCAGCGGATCTTCTACAACAAGGTCTCCGCGGGCCCGATCCCGATCCTCCCCGACGGGTCGGTGTGGTGGTACCTGCGCAACCTGGCGATCGTGGGGATGGCCTCCACGGTCCTGCTCGTCGGCGCGCTGGTCCTGTTCGGCCGGCTCGAGGACGACTTCGCCGAGGAGATCTGAGGTGGGATCGGCGATCGAGATCCACGGGGTCTCGAAGCACTTCCGCCTGCACAAGGACCGCCCGCAGTCGCTCAAGGAGCGGGTGATCCGGTTCGGGCGGTCCGACCACGACGAGTTCTGGGCCCTGCGCGACGTCGACGTGGAGGTCGCGGCGGGCGAGACGGTGGGGCTGCTCGGAGCCAACGGCTCGGGGAAGTCGACCCTGCTCAAGTGCGTGGCCGGGATCCTGCGACCCACCGAGGGATCGATCGTCCGCCACGGTCGCATCGCCGCGCTGCTCGAGCTCGGTTCCGGCTTCCACCCCGAACTCACCGGCCGGGAGAACGTGTTCCTGAACGGCTCGATCCTCGGTCTCTCGCGCGCCGACGTCACCCGCGTCTTCGACGACATCGTCGACTTCGCCGAGATCGAGCCGTTCATCGACATGCAGGTGAAGCACTACTCGTCGGGGATGTACACGAGGCTCGCGTTCGCGGTGGCGGTGAACGTCGCCCCCGAGATCCTGCTGGTCGACGAGGTGCTCGCGGTGGGCGACGAGGCGTTCCAGCAGAAGTGCCTCGAACGCATCAAGGTGTTCCAGCGCGACGGCGTGACCATCCTCTTCGTCACGCACTCGGCCGACCTAGTGCGCCAGATCTGCGACCGGGGTGTCGTCCTCGACCACGGCCGCAAGGTCAGCGACGGATCACCGGGCGAGGCGATCCTCGCGCTGCGCGAGACCCTCCGCAGCCGGGGCGCCGAGGTGCCCGACGGCCTCGACGACGCCGACGATCCCGACCACCCGGCGGCCAGGGCCACCCTCGCCGTGCGCATCACCGGGGCGGAGATCGAGTACCCGGAGGCCGGGCGCAACCACCTCCTGCCCGACGAGCCGCTCCGGATCCACCTGCACTACCGGGCCGCCATCCCGCTCGACGACGTGGTCTTCGCCATCAACGTCTTCGACCAGCGGGGCAACCTGCTGCTCGGGACCAACACCCAGCTCCTAGGCGACGACGTCGACCGCGTCGAGGGCGACGGCGAGGTCGTCTTCGAGCTGGAGCGGGTGCCGCTCCTCGACGGCGTGTACGAGGTCCACCTGGGCATCCACAACCGCGACGGCGGCACGTCGTACGACTTCCGCGGCGGCCAGGACTTCGTGCAGGTCCTGAACCCGACCCGGACCATCGGCCTCGTCCACTTCCCGGTCCGGGCCCGGCAGGTTCCCGGGGAGCCCGGCGACGGCGGCACCTGAGGCGGCCGCCACGCCGGCGTCCGGACCGGCGCCTCAGGGAGCGAGGACGGCCCGGGCGACGAGGTCCATCCCGAACCCGGTGAGGATGGCCAGGTACATGAGGCCGGTCGCCGACATCACGGCCGAGTAGTAGCGCTCCCTCAGCGCCAGCCACGTCACGCCCACGAGGCCGATCGTGGTCACGGCACAGGTGAGCCACACCCAGCCGAGCAGCCCTCCGTAGCCGTCGTCGACCGTCCCCGACAGCACCTGGAGCATCCCGGTGGGCATCAGGAACGTGACCAGGTGCAGCGGCCACACCAACGCGGTGAGGACGACCAGCTCCCGGAGGGGCCCCCGTCCGAGTCCGGGCTGGACCAGGTACCAGTGGCCGAGCAGCATCGCGGCGCTCACCGCCCCGAGCAGCAGGGCCCCGGCCTCGAAGCGCGCCGCGGTCAGCACGTAGGGGCCACCGTCGTCGGCGGCGGCCCCCAGCACCCCCACCAGGCCGGCCAGGGCGGCGACCAGGTCGAGGAAGGGCGGATACTCCTTGCGCGCGGGACCGGTGGCGCCGGACGTCCCGGCACCGGGTGCCGCGGTCGCCGGCGCGGTCGCCGGCGCGGTCGCCGGGCCCGTCGCCGCGTCACCGGCGGCCAGCATCCCCGCCACCCGGGCCCGGCGGGCCCGGCGACGCTCCTCGACCCCGCTCACCCCCGCGCCACGGCGTACCCACGACACGACGAGGCCCACCACGGCTCCCGCGATCAGCCCCCCGGCGCCGACCCGGGCGACCGCGCCGTCGAATCCCGCGGCCAGGCCGAGGGCGGCGAGCACCCCGAAGGTCGTCCGGGTCGTCCAGCCGTAGCCGAGGCTCACCTCCCGGCGACGGGTGGTGACCCAGGTGAAGAGCATCCCGCCCGCGGCCCACTGGAGCATCACGGTGCCGATGGTCAACCGCACGGCTCGTCCCCCGCCCGGCTCAGCCCACGACGGCCAGGTCGCGCGGCGCCGAGTTGAGGCGCTCCGGCCCCGACGGGGTGGCCACCACGATGTCCTCGAGGCGCAGGCCGAAGCGGCCCGGCAGGTAGATCCCCGGCTCGACGCTGAACGCGTTCCCGGCCTCGATCGGCGCGGTGTTGCCGGACACCAGGTATGGCTCCTCGTGGGCCTCGACCCCGATCCCGTGGCCGGTCCGGTGGACGAAGTGCTCCCCGTGGCCGGCGGCCTCGATCACCCCGCGGGCGGCGGCGTCGACGGTCTCCCCCGGTGTGCCGACCGTCGCGGCCCGGACCGCGGCCTCCTGGGCGTCGACCAGCACCGCCCAGGTGTCGGCCACCTCGGCCGGGGGCTCGCCCACCACGTAGACCCGGGTGACGTCGGAGCAGTAGAGGTCGCGCCGGCCCCCGAAGTCGCACACCACCACGTCACCGTCCCCGATCCGGCGGCTCCCCGGGTCGTGATGGGGGCTCGCACCGTTCTCCCCCGAGGCGACGATGGCGAAGTTGGCCTCCTGGTGGCCGCGGGCGAGCATCCGCTCCACGAGCTCCCGGTGGACCTCGTGCTCGGTGCGCCCGGCGAAGGGGCGGTCCCGCATCTCCACCACGACGGCGTCGACGGCCCGGGCCGCGGCCCGCAGCGCATCCACCTCGGCCGGGTCCTTGACCGCCCGCAGGCCCGCGGTGACCGTCGAGGACGGCACGAACGCCGCCCCCGGCAGCGCGTCCTGGAGGGCGAGCACGAAGCGGGCCCAGGTGTGGTCGCCGACGGCCACCCGCCGGGCCCCTCGCCCGAGCTCGCCCACGAGCGCCACCGGGTCGTCGGTCTCGGCCCAGGGCCGCACCGTCAGCCCCGGGACGCGATCCTCGATGTCGCCCAGCCGCGGCGCCTCGAGCTCCGGGACCACCAGGACGGGCTCCCCGCCCCGGCCCAGCACGAGCACGGTGAGACGCTCCAGGGGTGTCGCCTCGTAGCCCGTCAACCAGGGGAGGTCGGGGCCGGTGGAGAGCAGCAGCACCTCCACGCCCAGGTCGTCCATCCTCTCCCGTACCCGCCGGACGCGGGCCGCGTGCGCCACGGCCGCCGAGGGTACGACGTCGGGGCGCCGACCCTCACGCGCGGCCGGGTCGGGCCCCGGCGCGCGCCCTAGGCGCTGGCGACCTCCGCGGTGGCGGCGTCGACGCCCCGACGGGCGTGGTAGCTCGAGCGGACCAACGGCCCGGCCTCCACGTGGGCGAAGCCGATCGACTCCCCGTAGGCCCGTAGGCCGGCGAACTCGTCGGGGTGCCACCAGCGCACCACGGGCAGGTGGTGCTCCGACGGGCGCAGGTACTGGCCCACGGTGAGGATGTCGACACCCACGGCCCGCAGGTCGTCCATGGCGGCGCGCACCTCGGGCTCGGTCTCGCCCATGCCGACGATGAGCCCCGACTTCGTGACCAGGCCGGCGTCCTTGGCCCGGGCGAGGACGGTGAGGCTGCGGGCGTAGCCGGCCGACGGCCGCGCCGCCCGCTGGAGGCGCGCCACGGTCTCCAGGTTGTGGTTCAGGACGTCGGGACCGGCCGCGAAGACCGTGGCGTGGGCGTCGGCGTCGCCCCGGCAGTCGGAGATCAGCACCTCGACCCGGGTCCGCGGGCTACGGGCCCGGATCGCGGCGATGGTCGCCGCGAAGGCGGACGCACCGCCGTCGGGCAGGTCGTCGCGGGTGACGCACGTGACCACCGCGTGGGCCAGGTCCAGGGTGGCCACGGCCTCGGCCACCCGGGCCGGCTCCTCGGGGTCGGGCGGGAGCGGCTTGCGGGTGTCGACCAGGCAGAAGCCGCAGGCCCGGGTGCAGCGGTCGCCGAGGATCATGAACGTGGCCGTGCGGTCGACGCCCCAGCACTCGTAGATGTTGGGGCATCCCGCCTCCTCGCAGACCGTGTTGAGCTTCAGGTCGCGCACCAGGCGCCTCACCTCGCGGTAGCCGGGACCGAGGTCGGCGCGGACCCTCATCCACTCCGGGCGCTCCGGGCGGCCGGCGCGGCCCCTCCCGCCGCCGGCCCCCTGGGCGGGCACCTCGACGCCGGCCTCGGCCAGGCGGCCCAGCAGGCGCACCGGGGTGACCGAGCGACGCGGCGGCGGATCGGACGGGCCGTGGGCGCCGCCCCCTCCCCCGCAGCGCGGCGTCGCCGCGGCCGGGGGGGCCTCGGTGGCCGCGGCGCCCCCGACCGCGGCATCGGAGGCGCGCGTGAAGGCCGCTAGGTCGGAGGGCCGTACCCGCCACGCCACGTCCTGGCGCTCCACCTCGGGATGGCCGAACGCGGCCGCGAAGCGCGCGACCACCCGATCGACCACCTCGCGCATCGGTGGGGCCTCGCCTCCCAGCAGCCGGGCGAGCGACGTGACCCCCCGGCCGGTGATCCCGCACGGGACGATGTGCCCGAACATCGCCAGGTCGGGTGCGACGTTGAGGGCGAACCCGTGACGGGTGCGGCCCCGGGCGACCCGCACCCCGATCGCGGCGATCTTCTCGTCGCCCACCCACACGCCGGTGTACCCGGCCTCGCGCCCGGCGGCGACCCCGAGGTCGGCCAGGGCGTCGATCAGGACCTCTTCGAGCCGCCGCACGTAGGCGACCACGTCGCGCTGGCCGGCCCGCCACTCGGGCAGGGACACGATCGGGTAGCCGACGAGCTGCCCGGGCCCGTGGTAGGTCACGTCGCCGCCCCGGTCGGTGGTGACCAGGTCCGCCCCCACCTCGGCCGGCGGCACCAGCACGTGGGAGGGATCGGCGTTGCGGCCCAGGGTGTACACGTGCGGGTGCTCGAGGAGGAGCAGGTGGTCGGCGGGGCTGCGCTCGTGGAGCGCCCGCTGGAGGTCGAAGGCCTCCCGGTACGGGACGGAGCCCAGCCAGCGGACGCGCAGCCGGGGTGTCACGCCAGCTCGGCCTCCCAGTCGCGCTCCTCCACGACCTGCTTGACCGCCCGGAGGAACGCGGCCGCGTACGCGCCGTCGAAGGCGCGGTGGTCCCAGGTGAGGGCCAGCACCCCGACCGGGTGGACCGCGATGGCGTCCTCGCCGTCGGGACCCTCCACCACCACCGGTCGCTTGTGGACGCCGTCGGTCGAGACCATCGCCACCTCGGGCTGGTTGAGGATCGGCAGCGTCATGAGGGTGCCGGCCCCACCGGGGTTGGTGATCGTGAACGTGCTGCCGAGGATCTCGTCGGGCGAGAGCGCCTTGCGGCGGGCCCGGACCGCGAGGTCGCTGATCTCGCGGGCGATCAACCGCAGGCGCTTGCCGTCGGCGTCGCGGATCACGGGCACGATCAGGCCCTGGTGGTCGAGGTCCACGGCGATGCCGATGTGGACGTCGTGGTGGACGACGAGGGTCTCGCCGTCGACGCTGGCGTTCACCCGTGGGAAGTCGTCGAGGGCGTCGCAGACCGCCCGGACGACGAAGGGCAGGTAGGTCAGCGAGAAGCCCTCCCGCTGCCGCCAGGCGTCGCGGTGGGCCCGGCGGACCCGGTCGACGCGGTCGAAGTCGACCTCGATCGACGTGTAGACGTGGGCGCTCGTCGCCTTGGAGCGCACGACGTGCTCGGCGGTGCGGCGCCGGATGTTGTCGAAGGGGATCCGCTCGTCGCCCCGGGCGGGTGCGCCCGACGTGACGGGCGCGGCCCCGTCACCGCCGGGTGCGGAGGGGCGGGCGGGCGCCGCCGGGGTCCCGGCGCCCGGCGGGGGCGACGCCGCCATCACGTCGCGGCGGGTGATGCGGCCGCCCTCCCCGGTTCCCCGGATCGCGCCCGGGTCGAGGCCCCGCTCGGCGATCAGCCTCCGGACCAGGGGCGACGTCACGACCGGTGCCCCGGCGTCCGGATCGGTGGTGCCGGGCGGGACCGGGGGCGGGACCGGGGGCGGGGCCGGGGCCGGGGCCGGGGCCGGAGCCGTGACCGCGGCCGGGGGTGCGGGAGGCGCGGGCGCGGGAGCCGGCGCCGGTGCCTGGGGTTCGGCGACCGCAGGCGGCGGAGCGGCCTCGGCGGTCGGGGTCGGGGTCGGGGCCGAGCCGTCCGGCGGCGCGTCGCTCAACACGGCCAGGCGGGCACCGACCTCCACCGTCTCGCCCTCCGGCACCACGATCTCGGCCAGGTAGCCCGACGCGGGCGACGGCACCTCGGAGTCGACCTTGTCGGTCGAGACCTCGAACAGCGGCTCGTCGGCGTCGACGTGCTCGCCCACGGCCTTGATCCACCGGGTGATGGTGCCCTCGGTGACCGTCTCACCCAGCTGCGGCATGGTTACGTCCACTGCGTCTCCTCGATCGGTCAGCCGTGAAGCGCCCGGCCGGTCAGGGCCAGGGCGGACTCCCCGAACAGCTCGCTCAGGGTCGGGTGCGGGTGGATCAGCGCCCCCACGTCGGCGGCGGTGGCCTCCCAGTTGACGGCGAGGTATCCCTCGGCCAGGAGCTCGGTCGCCCACGGGCCCACGACGTGGACCCCGAGCAGCGGCCCGTCGCGCTCGGCGACGAGCTTGACCAGGCCGTCGGGCTCGCCGACGATCAGCGCCCGGCTGTTCCCCGAGAACCGGTGCACCGAGGTGACGACGTCGTGGCCGCGCTCACGGGCCGCTTCCTCGGTGAGGCCGGCGAAGGCGACCTCCGGGTGGCTGTAGATGCCCCACGGCACCTTGTCGTAGTCGACCGGGAGCGGCGACTCCCCGCGGGCGTCCTTGATGGCGACGATGGCCTCGGCGAACCCGACGTGGGCGAGGGCCGGGGTCGCGACGACGTCGCCGACGGCGTAGACCCCGGGCACGGCGGTGCGCATCGCGCCGTCGACGACTACGTAGCCCCGGCCGTCGACCTCGACGCCCGAGCCCTCCAACCCGATCCCCTCGGACCTCGGCCGACGGCCGACGCTCACCACCAGGCTGTCGACCTCCACCTCCTCGGCCCCCTTCGGACCTTCGAAGGGAACGGTCACGCCGGCGTCGCCGACCGCCACCTCGCCCACGGCCACGCCCGTGTGGACGGCGATCCCCCGCTTGCCGAACGAGCGCGCCACCGCCTTCGAGGCCTCGGCGTCGACTCCGGGCAGGAGCCGGTCGAGCGCCTCCAGGAGCACCACCTCGCTGCCGACCCCGTCGAAGTAGGAGGCGAACTCGCAGCCGATCGCCCCGCCCCCGACGATGGCCACCTTCGGCGGCACACGGTCGAGGGCGAGGACGTGATCGGACGACAGGACCCTCAGGCCGTCGAAGTCGAGGCCGGGCAGCGATCGGGGCAGGGAGCCGGTGGCGAGGACCAGGGCGTCGCCCTGGAGCTCCGTGCCGTCGCTGACCCTGACGTGGCGCGCCGCGGCGTCGACCACCGTGCCGGTGCCGGGGACGACGGTCACCTTGCGGCCCTTGAGGAGCGACTCGAGGCCCTTGGTGAGGCGGTCGACCACCTGCTGCTTGCGGCGCTGCCCGGCGGCGAGGTCGAGGACCGGCGCGCCGGCGTCGACACCGAACTCCTCGGCCGACGCGACCGTACGGAGCACCTCGGCGGTCTGTAGGAGCGCCTTGGCGGGTATGCACCCCCGATGGAGGCAGGTCCCGCCGACCCTGCTCTCCTCGACCATCGCGACGCTCAGCCCCGTCGAGGCCCCGTAGAGCGCCGCCGCGTACCCACCGGGTCCACCGCCGAGCACCACCACGTCGAAGCGTTCCGCCACGCCGGCCACCACCTTCCCGTCGCTACCGACTGATCCTAGGAGCCGTGCGGCCCGTCGCCGACCGGGCCCTCCGGCCGGGGGCGTCAGAGGTTCCGGCCCCAGAAGATCTGAAGGAGGCCGGCGACCAGGATCGCGAGGCCGGTCAGCGCCGCGAGGATGATCAGCGTCCGGGTCTTCACCCGGTCATCATCGCCGCGTGGTGGGGTCCCTCACCGATCCGCCGCCCCGGGGCCCCGGTCCGGTCCGGGTCGCGGCTACGAACCCCGGCCCGATCCCTTGGTTATGCTTCGGTTCCCGCCGCCGCACGCCGGCCGCTCGTCCGACCCCCCAGGGACCGCCCCACCCGTGTTGCAGCGCGCACAAGCCCTCAAGGAACGGGCCCGCGAGGCCGTGCCGGAAGGCACCTTCGCGGTGGGTGCCGGCCTGATGGTCGCGGCGGTCACCGCCTACGTCTTCATCGTCATCACCCTGCGCACCCTCGGCAAGGAGGGGAGCGTCGGGTTCTCGGCGTTCTGGGCCCTGATCTTCGTGATGGGGCCCGGGATGTTCCTGCCGATCGAGCAGGAGGTGGGGCGGGCGCTGGCCCACCGCCGGGCCCGCGGCATCGGCGGCGGCCCGCTGGTGAAGCGGGCCGCCGGGCTCGGTGGGGGCCTCGCCGCGATCGTGGTGGTCGCCGCGCTCGTCTTCGCGTCGCCGCTTCGCGAACACCTCTTCCACGGCGAGGGCTCGCTCGTCGCCGCCCTCGCGTTGGGGATGGTCGGCTTCTTCTCGATGCACATCACCCGGGGCACGCTGGCCGGCAACGGCCGGTTCCGGGCCTACGGCGAGATGCTCGGCGCCGAGGGCGTGGTCCGCCTCGCCGCCGCCGTCGTCCTGGTGGTGATCGGCACGGAGACGGCGGGGCCGTTCGGGCTCTGCCTCGGGATCGCGCCCTTCGTGGCCGTGGCCTTCTCCCTCCGCAAGGAGCGGGGCCTGATCCCGCCCGGTCCGCCCGCCCCCTACTCGGAGCTGTCGGAGAAGCTCGCCTTCCTCCTCATCGGCTCGTTGCTCTTCCAGTTCCTCGGGTACGCGTCGCTCCTCGCGATCGGGATCCTGGAGAAGAGCTCCGACAAGCAGGCCGCCGAGGCCTTCGTGGTCGCGTTTTTCGTGGCCCGCATCCCGGTGCTGCTCTTCCAGGCCGTGCAGGGCACGCTCCTGCCCAAGCTGGCCGGCCTGGCCGGCGCCGGCCGCCACGACGACTTCCGGACCGGGCTGATCCGGCTCATGTACGTGGTGGTCGGCATAGCGGTCGTCGGGACGGTGGCCGCCTTCACCGTGGGACCCTTCGCCGGCAAGATCCTCTTCGGAGCGAAGAAGTTCACCATCGGCAACGTGGACCTGGGTCTCCTCGCCCTCGGCAGCGGCGTGTTCATCACCGCCCTGACCCTCGCCCAGGCCCTGATCGCCCTCGACGGGCACGCCGAGCAGATGGCCGCGTGGCTCGTGGGGGTCGCCGGGTTCTTCGGCGGCCTGTTCCTCACCTCGCAGCTCTTCCTACGGGTGGAGCTCGGCTTCCTCCTCGGTTCGGCGATGGCCGGTGCGGTGATGGTCGCCGCGCTCGCCCGGCGCATGCGCAACGCCACC
Organism: Acidimicrobiia bacterium; assembly: GCA_020846855.1. Classification (GTDB taxonomy): domain Bacteria; phylum Actinomycetota; class Acidimicrobiia; order IMCC26256; family JADLDD01; genus JADLDD01. The sequence continues at coordinate 19,232 of JADLDD010000075.1, forward strand.
TCCGAGACGATGCGGACCTTCGTGACCGCCTTGGAGCACGAGCCCCTCGAGCTCTAGGCGGGCTTCTCCGCGACCAGGAGCACCGACTGCCCGAGTCCGGGCTCCCGACGGGCCTCCATGCGGCGCAGCCACGGCACCACGCCCCGGTCGTAGGCGACGGTCGACCACCTCCGGGTGGGGACCTGGCGTAGTTGGCGGGCCATCAGCCACCAGGCCACCGCCCCCACCGAGTTCACGTAGCGGGCGTCGACGATGCGGTAGCCGCAGCGGTCGGCGAGGGAGATCAGCTCGGCCCGCCGGTAGCGGCGCCGGTGCCCGATCGACCGGTCGAACTCGCTGTAGAGGCCGTCGAAGGCGGGCACGAACACGACCAGGCGGCCTCCGGGCTCCAGGACGTCGTGGATCAGGCGCAGGGCCGCGTCGTCGTCGTCGATGTGCTCGAGCACGTTCACGAGGACGGCCGAGTCGAAGCGGCGGTCGTCGTCGAGGCCGGCCACGTCGGCGTGGAGGACCTCGATCCCGGCTCGCCCCGCGAACCGCTCCCGGAGCGCGTCGACACAGCGCTTCGAGAGGTCGGTGGCCACCACGGTGCGGCCGCCGGCGGCGAGCCGCTCGGTCATCTCCCCGTGCCCGGCCCCGATCTCGAGGACCCGCTCGCCGAGGTGCGGCCGGGCGAGTTCCGCGATCCAGTCGGCGTAGTTGTCGGCGTCGAGGAGCGAGTCGAGGGCCTCGGAGAGCTCGGAGTCCGACTCGTCGAAGGCGACGGGCCCGCCGCTGCGGTCGGGGGCGCCGGAGAACCGCTTCGACGCGGAGTCGAAGAAGCTGGAGTAGCGCACCACGCCGTACATGGCCCGCACGCCGTCGCGCCAGCCGATCTTCTTCCCCTCGGCGTAGGTGCGCCCGTCGTAGGAGATGCCCACCTCGTAGACGCGCCATCCGCCCCGCGCCACCTTCGCCGTGATCTCGGGCTCGAAGCCGAAGCGGTCCTCGCGGATCTCGAAGCTCTGGATCACCTCCCTCCGGAAGGCCTTGTAGCAGGTCTCCATGTCGGTGAGGTTGAGGTTGGTGAGCATGTTCGAGGCGACGGTGAGGATCCGGTTGCCCACGGAGTGCCAGTAGTAGAGGACCCGGTGCGGCCGCCCGCCCATGAAGCGGGAGCCGTAGACCACGTCGGCCGAGCCGGCGAGCAGCGGCTCGAGGACCGTCGCGTAGTCGGCCGGGTCGTACTCGAGGTCGGCGTCCTGCACGATGACGTACGGGGCGGTGACCTCGGCGAACCCGCGGCGCAGCGCCGCGCCCTTGCCCATGTTGACGGGCTGGGCGAAGACCCGGACCCTCGGGTCGTCGATGTCCCGGGCGAGCTCGAGGGTTCCGTCGGTGGAGCCGTCGTCGACGATCACCAGCTCGGCGACGTAGGGAGAGTCGAGGACCCTAGCCGTGACCTCCTCGAGCGTGGCCGCCTCGTTGTAGCAGGGCATCACCACGCCCAGGCTTCGTGCACCGGGTTCGTCGGGGCCGGACGTCATGGCCGGCAATGTTCGCACGCGCGGCGGCCACGCGTGGACCGGATCAGGGCGTGATCACCTTGCCGTCGGCGCGGACGGCCAGGTACCCGCCCGACGAGGCGGCCAGGCCGTTCCACGCGTCGATCCGCACGTAGCCGCCCGACGCGGCCTCCAGGCTCGCCGACCCGCGCACGTGGATGCCGCCGAAGCCGTCGAGGACCGCGTACCCGCGGCCCGAGGGGGCGACCGCGATGTCGCGGGCGATGTCCCAGCCCCTCCAGTACGGACCACCCAGGTACGGCGCACCCCCCGCCCGGTGCACCCCACCCCAACCGTCGAGCACATAGACCCCACCCGACGGCGTGAACGCCAG
>JADLDD010000076.1 GCA_020846855.1 Acidimicrobiia bacterium
GCACCTTCTGCTGGTTGCCGCCCGACAGGGCGCGCATCGGTTGGGCCACCGACGCGCAGCGCACGCCGAGCCTGTCGCGCATGGCCACCGCCCGGTCGGCGAAGCGGCGGTTGCGCCGGATGCCCCACGAACACAGCGCCGGCAACGAGGCGAGACCGACGTTCCAGCTCACCGAGTGGCTGGGTAGGGCCCCCGACCGCTTGCGATCCTGCGACAGAAACCCGATCCCGTGCCGGAGCGCGGCGGCCGGTGAGGTGAGCCGGGCCGGGTGGCCGACCACCCTGATCTCGCTCGACCGCGCCGGACCCCCGCCGACGAGGTGTTGAAGGAGGCTGGACGTGCCGGCACCGACCAGGCCGGTGACCGCGACCAGCTCGCCCTCCCGGACGACCAGATCGGTGGGCACGGCGGTGGGCAGGACGCGCAGCCCGCGGATCTCGATCGCCGCCCGCTGCGGCCGGGCAACGGGGCGACCCCACCGGTCATCCGCGGCGGCTGATCCGCCCGTGCCCACCGAGTGGCCGAGCATCGACTCGATGATCGTGGCGCGCTCGACGCGCCCGCGACCCAACTCGGCGGCCACCCTCCCGTCGCGCAGCACCACCACCCGGTCCGACACCTGCTCGACCTCTTCGAGGTGGTGGCTCACGAGGACCAGGCCGGTCCCCTGCCCCCGCAGGTCGCGCAGCATGGCCAGGAGGCGACGGCTCTCCGACCGTTCGAGGGCCGCGGTGGGCTCGTCGAGCAAGAGGAACGACGGTTGCCCGGCGAGGGCCCGGGCGATCTCGACGAGGCGCTGCTCGATCGGCAGCAACGACCGGACCCGGGCGTTGGGATCGATGTTCGCTCCGAAGCGGTCGAGCACCCGCTGGGCCTCGGCGCGGGCCTGGGCGCGACTGACGAACGGGCCGGGGCCGGGAATGGTCCCCGAGGTGACGGCGAGGTTCTCCCAGACGCGCAGCGACGGGAACAGCTGGCTCTCCTGATGCACCACCGCGACCCCGCGTTCACCGGCATCGCGCGGTGAGGTGAGAGCGACGTCCACGCCGTCGATCTGGACCGACCCCGAGCTCGGCGGATGGACCCCGGTGAGGATCTTCACCAGGGTCGACTTGCCGGCGCCGTTCTCGCCGACGAGGCCGACGATCTCGCCGGTCGAGACCGAGAAGTCGACCCCCCGCAGCGCCTCCGACCCGCCGAAGCGCTTGCCCACTCGACGGGCCCGCAGGGATCGCGGGTCAGCCCTCGGGTGAACCCGGATGGGGTCCATCGTGGATGAGCCCCCACACGACGTCGGCGGACAGCGGCGTGGTGACGATCCGCGACGCCGCGGCGGGGAGGGCCGCGGCGACGGCGTTGGCCACCGTGGCCGGTACGGGAATGAGCCCGCCCTCGCCCAGCCCCTTCATGCCGCCGGGGGTGATCGGCGACGGCGTCTCGATGTGATCCATCCAAACGTCGGGTACACCCGCGGCCGTGGGGACCAGATAGTCCATGAACGAGCTCTGCAGCGGCTGGCCGTCGATGAAGCGCGCCGCCTCGTACAGGGCCATGCCGATGCCCTGGGCGATCCCGCCTTGCACCTGCCCCTCGGCGATCATCGGGTTGACCAGCACCCCGGCATCGTGGACCGTCCAGTAGCCCTCGATCGCGACGTGGCCGGTGTCCGGGTCGACGGCCACCGCCGCGGCGTGACTGGCGTAGGAGTAGGTGATGTCCGCCGGGTCGTAGGTCACCCGCTCCTCGAGCCCGGCGTCCATCCCGGCGGGCAGGTCCCAGCCCATCCACGCCGTGTCGGCCAGCTCGGCCAGCGAGTACCCCCGGGTCGGGGTCCCGATCACCTGGGCCCGGCCGTCGACGAGCTCGATGTCGTCGGGGCTCGACTCGAGGCGGTGGGCGGCGATCTCCGCGACCTTGGCGGCCAGCCGCGCCGAGCTCTGCACCAGCGCGCCGCCGGCGACGGTCAGCGACCGGCTGGCGATCGCCCCGGCCGACGAGTAGGGAACCCGCGCGCTGTCGCCGATGACGACCCGGATCCGATCGAGGGGCAGTCCCAGCCCGTCGGCGGCGATCTGGGCGAGCGTGGTCTCGATGCCCTGGCCGACCGAGGCGGCGCCGGTCAGCACCGTCGCCGTCCCGTCGGGCTCGATGCGCACCACCGACGACTCGAAGCCGTTGAGGTGGAAGCCGACCTGCTGCTGCACGGCGGTCGGTCCGAGGCCGGTGAACTCGACGAAGCTGGCGAAGCCCACGCCCCGCCGCTTCCCGTCGGCGGCGTCGGCCGGCTCGAACGCCCGGGCCGCCGCGGCGACCATCGACAGGGCGCGGGGATAGTCACCGCTGTCGTAGCGGTGGTGGAACGGCGTCGTGAACGGCATCTCGTGAGGCCGGATCATGTTGGCCAGCCGGAGCTCGACGGGGTCGCGGCCCAGCCGGCGGGCGGCCTCGTCGACGAGGCGTTCGCGCACCCAAGCCGCCTGCTGCATGCCGAAGCCGCGGTAGGCGCCGGTCGGCGTGCGGTTCGTCACGACGCAGCGCACGTGGGCACCGGCCGTGCCGAACCGGTACGGGCCGGGCAGCATGCCGGTGGCGACGATCGACGGGCCCGGCCCGACGTTGGAGGGGTGGGCACCCTGGTCGTGGACGACGTCGGTCCACAGCGCCACGAAGCGTCCGTCGGCGTCGAGGCCGAGGCGGGCATGGTGGTGCTGGCCGCGGGCGTGCAGGCTCGCCGTGAAGGACTCGAAGCGATCCTCGATCCACTTCACCGGCCGGGCGCGGCGCCGCGCCGCCTCGCAGGTCAGCACCTCGTCCGGGTACAGGTGCTCCTTCACGCCGAAGCCGCCGCCGATGTCGGGGGCGATCACCCGGACCTGGTCGGCGGCCAGCCCGAACAGCGCCGCCAGGTGCTCGCGGACGTGGTGCACCGCCTGGGTCGAGTTCCACACGGTGAGCCCGCCGGTCGCCGGGTCCCACGACGCGATGGCCCCGCGCGTCTCGATCGGCCGCCCGATCACGCGCGGTATCACCAGCTCCATGTCCACCACGTGGTCGGCCGCGGCGAGCGCCGCCTCGACGTCGACCTGGGGATCCCCGGCCGTGAACTCGACGACCACGTTGGTTCCGAGGTCGGGACGGACGACCGGGGCGCCCCGCGCGGCGCTGACGGCGTCGTCGACGA
>JADLDD010000077.1 GCA_020846855.1 Acidimicrobiia bacterium
ACGGTGCCGGGGCCGAGGTCGCGGGCCGGTTCGCCGGGTGGGCCCTCGCCGGCTGCGACGACCCGGCCGCCGTCGATGGCGAGCCAACCCGGCGACAGCCGCGCCATCCCCCGGGGGTCCGCTTCCGGGACGAGCACGGTCCCGGCGGCCAGAACGCTTCGCACCTCGCCCCCTCGACCTTCCCGACCCCGATCCGTCGACCGGCGGACGACCGTCGCTACGGCCGCCCTGCGATCGTTCCGTCGGCCGGCCGTTCGTACCGGCCCGTCACGTCCGGCCGCCGAGGATACGACCCGCCGGCCGCTCGCCGGTCCGCCCGCCTCCCGGGTGGCCGCACGCCACCCACCCCTCACGCGCCACCCGCACCACGCCCACTCGGCGCGCCGGGGCCCGGGCCCCGGCGGATGCCCCACCATCGGTACGCTCCCCCCGGTGCCCACGCTCTCCGAGGCCGACTCCAAGGCCCTTCTCTCCGGCTACGGGGTCCCGCTGCTGCGCGAGCTCACGGTGGCCACCCCGGCGGAGGCCGTCCGGGCCGCCGGGGAGCTCGGGTACCCGGTGGTGGTCAAGCTCTGCGGGGCCGGCCTGGCCCACAAGACGGAGCGGGGCCTGGTGCGCCTCGGCCTCACCGGTCCGGCGGCGGTGGAGGCCGCCGCCACCGAGCTGCTCGCCGCGGCCGGGCCCGACGACGGCGAGGTCGGCCTCCTCGTGGCGCCGATGGCCCGTGGAGCTCGGGAGCTGATCGCCGGCGCGCACCGCGACCCCCAGTTCGGCCCCTGCGTGATGCTGGGCGTGGGCGGCGTGACCGCCGAGGCCGTCGCCGACGTGGTGTTCCGTCTCGTGCCCCTCGACGCCGTCGACGCCGCGGAGATGATCGACGGTCTCGCCACCCAGGCCCTGCTCGACCCGTTCCGGGGCGAGCCCGCCGTCGACCGGGACGCGCTGGCGGCGGTCGTCCTCGCCCTCGCCGCCGCGGTGGAGCGCGAACCCGGGCTCGTCTCGGCCGAGGTGAACCCGCTCCTCGTCGTCGACGGGCGACCGATCGCGGTCGACGCGCTGGTGGAGGTGACGCCATGAGCCGGGGCGCGAACCGATGAGCACACCCACCGTGACCCCCCGTCTCGACCTCCTGTTCGAGCCCCGCGGCGTGGTGGTGGTCGGGGCCTCGAGCCACCCGGGCAAGTTCGGCTTCGTGGCCCTGCACAACATCCTGAGCCAGGGCTACCCGGGCACGGTCAGGGCCACCAACCGCGACGGCGGGACGATCCTCGGCGTCGAGGCCGCCCGGAGCATCGACGACCTGCCGCCCGGCGACGTGATCGACCTGGCCTTCGTGTGCACGCCGGCGCCGGCCAACCTCGAGGTCCTCGAGGCCTGCGCCCGGCGCGGCATCGGGGCCGCCTTCGTGACCTCGGCCGGGTACCGCGAGGCGGGCGACGACGGCCGGCGGGAGGAGGAGCGGCTCGTCGCCGCGGCCCGGGACCACGGCATCGTCCTCGCCGGCCCCAACGGCCAGGGCGTGGTCTCGACGCCGGCCGGGCTCTGCGCCCAGATCGTGGCCCCCTACCCGCCGGCCGGCCGCATCGCCATCGCCAGCCAGTCGGGGAACTTCGTGTCGTCGTTCCTCAACTACGCCCGCCAGACGGGTGTGGGGGTCAGCCGCGCCGTGAGCGCGGGCAACGCCGCCGCCCTCGACGTGATCGACTACGTCGAGTACTACGCCGCCGATCCGGCCACGGCGGTGGCGCTGGTCTACGTCGAGGGGATCGCCGACGGCCGCGCCCTCTTCGAGCGGCTGCGGGCCGTCAGCACGGTGATGCCGGTGGTCCTGCTCAAGGGAGGCGCCTCGGCCGGTGGTGAGCGGGCGGCCGCCAGCCACACCGGCGCGCTGGCCACCGACGACCGGGTCTTCGACGGCATGTGCGCCCAGGCCGGCGTGGCGCGGGCCCACACCGTGGAGGAGGCCTTCGAGGCCGCGGCGACGTTCGCGACCCAGCCGCTCCCCGCCGGGCCCCGCGTCGCGGTGGTCACCACGGCCGGGGGCTGGGGCGTCGTCACCGCCGATGCCATCACACTCGAGCGCGACCTCGAGTTGGTCCCGTTGCCCGACGACCTGCGCGCCGCCGTCGACGCCGAGCTGCCTCCCCGGTGGAGCCGCCGGAACCCGATCGATCTGGCGGGCGGCGAGACCCGCGACACGATCCCCACCGTCCTCGACCTCGTGGCCTCCCACCCCGGGGTCGACGCGGTGGCGTACCTGGGTCTCGGCATCCAGTCGAACCAGGCCCGGATGATGCGCGAGGGGCCCTTCCACCCGGACGGCGGCCTGGAGCGGATCGTGGCCTACCACGAGCGCCAGGACGGCCGCTTCGCCGAGGCGGCGGCCGAGGTGTCGGAGCGGACCGGCAAGCCGGTGCTCACCGCCACCGAGCTGGCGGTGGCCGACCCCGACAACCCCGGGCCGGCCGGGGTCCGCGCCACCGGGCGTCTCTGCTACGCGTCGTCGAACCGGGCCGTCGGCGCGCGGGCCCACCTCGTGCGCTACGCCCGCTGGCGCCGGGCCCGCACGCCGGCGTGACCGCTCCCGCCCCGCCCGGGCGGCGCGCCGACCGGCGGCGCGTCCACCGCCGCCGGGCCGACCTCCGGCGCCGGATGCTGGCGCTCGGTCTCCTGAGCCTCGGCGTCGGGATCGTGCTGGGGTTCGGTCGGGTCCCGGCGGAACCCCGCCCGTCGGCCGGCGGGCCGGCCGCGCCGGACGTCACCCCGCTCCTCTCGGTGCGCCGCGTGACCGGGGCGGTGGTCGACGAAGCGGGCGGCCTGCGCCTCGACGCCGAGCTGGCCGCCGTCGCCGCCCGCACCGGCGACGCGTCCTGCTGGGTGGTCGCGCCCGAGGGGCCGCGGACCCGCCCGATCGCCGCGCGGCGCGGGGAGGTGGGCCTGATCCCGGCGTCGACGCTCAAGCTCGCCACCGCTGCGGCCGCCCTGGCCGTGATCGGGCCCGAGGCCCGGCTGACCACCCGGGTCGTGGCCGCCGCGAGGCCCGACCCCTCGGGGACCGTGGAGCGGCTGACCCTGGTGGGTGGGGGCGACCCCCTCCTCGCCACCCCCGAGGGTGCGGCCCGGCGGGAGGCCGTCCCGTGGACCCGCGGCCAGCCGACGACCTCCCTCGCGGTGCTCGCCGACCGGGTGGTCGCGGCCGGGGTGCGCTCCGTGCCGCGAGGGATCGTCGCCGACGACTCCCGCCACGACACCCTGCGGTGGCTCCCGACGTGGCCCGAGCGCTACGGCCCCGACGTGGGCCCGCTCGGGGCGCTGACCGTCGACGGGGGCCGCCCCGGGGGCGTGGGCGCGCCGGCGACCGATCCGGGGCTCCTCGCCGCGACGGCGCTCGGACAACTCCTCGCCGAGCGCGGGGTGACCGTGGGGCCTCCCTCGCGGGGAACCGCGCCCGCCGGCGCGGTGACCGTCGCCTCGGTGGCGTCCGCCCCGATGGCCGAGGTGGTCGGCGAGATGCTCGCCGCCAGCGACAACCTCACCGCCGAGACGCTGATCCGGGAGCTCGCCGTCCGCCGGGGGCGCCCCGGCACCACCGCCGACGGCGTGCGGGTGGCCCGCGACGCCCTCGTGGGGCTCGGCCTCCCCGTCGGCGGCACCACCATGGTCGACGGGTCGGGCCTATCGCGCGAGGACCGCGTGACGTGCTCCCTGCTGACGGGCATCCTCGGCCTCGCCGGCGACGAGCGGTACCGAGCCCTCCACGACGGCCTGGCCGTGGCCGCTGAGACCGGGACCCTCGCCGAGCGGTTCGGGGGAACCCCTCTCGCCGGGCGCCTGCGGGCCAAGACCGGGACGCTCAACGGCGTCAGCGGCCTGGCCGGCGTGGTCGACGGACCCCGACCCCTCCGCTTCGCCGTCCTGCTCAACGGCGGGTTCCCCGATGCGCAGGGACTCGCCGGCCGGGAGGCCATGGCCCTGGCGATCGGCCGGTGGCCCGACGTCCCCGGCGGCGTCGCGGTCGTCCCGCCGCCCGGCGGTTGAGGAGCTTGCGTGGTCGGGCGTGCGCCGACGACAATGCCCCGTCGTGGCCGGCGACGACACCCCCTTGCCGCAGCTCGCGACCGAGCTGCGCGACCTCGTCGTCACCTACACCAAGCAGGAGACCCTCGATCCCCTGCGCGACCTCGCCCGGTGGGTCGCCTTCGGGGTGGCCGGGTCTCTCCTCATGGGCATCGGCGTCGTGTTCCTGACCCTGGCCGGCCTGCGCGCCATCCAGGAGTCCACCGGCGACACGTTCGACGGCAACTGGACGTGGGTGCCGTACCTCATCGTGACCGCGGCCCTGCTCGCCGGTGCCGGCGTGACGTGGTCGGCCCGCGGCACCGGTCGGAAGGAGCGACGGTGACCGCGGCGCCCAAGGAGAGCCGGGTCACCCGCGACGACATCGAGGCCAAGCTCCGCGAGATCCGGGGTGGCCTCGAAGCCGACGTGGACCAGGCCCGCGGCACCGCCCGCACCGCGCTGGTCGCCGGGGCGGTGGTCCTGGTGGTCGTCGTCTACCTGATGGGCCGGCGGCGCGGGCGCAAGAAGACCACCATCGTCGAGATCCGCCGGATCTGAAGGTGATCGCCGGAGCCGTCACCCGCCTCGCGCGCACCGGGCTCCGGCGCGGCGTGCGCCAGGGGTCGCGCCCCTGGCTCGTGATCGGCATGACCGCGACCGCCCTCCGCCTCGTGCGGCACTTCGCCGCCCGACAGGAGGAGACGGTCTTCCGCGCCGAGTTGAAGCCCGGGGCCGGGGTCGAGATCCGGGCACTCGAGCCTGAACCACGGGGCCGCCGGGCCCGCCGCGCCCGGCGCGCCGCGGCCGCGCGGGGCCACTAGCCGGCCGGCCCGCTCCCGGCAGGGGGCTGCGGTCGGCCCGGGCGGTGCCGTCTAGCCTGGGGCCCGATGAAGGTGCTGCTCCGCAACCCGCGCCGCGAGGTCGAGGTCACCGGGCCGGTCACGGTCCTGGCGCTCCTCGCCCGCCTCAACCTGAATCCCGAATCGGTCCTCGTGATCCGGGGCGACACGATCGTGACGCGCGACGCCCGCCTCACCGACGACGACACGATCGAGATCCGCCCGGTCATCTCGGGCGGTTCGCGCTGAGCGGGGGAGGGGCCCGGTGAAGTGCCGCCGCTGCCGCGAGCCGGCCGTCATCGACATCCGCCGTCACAACGCGGCCTTCTGCCGCGACTGCTTCCTGCACCACTGCCGCGAGCAGGTGCGCCGTGCGATCGACGAGCACCGGATGATCGAGCCGGGGGAGCGGGTGCTCGTGGCGGTGTCGGGCGGCAAGGACTCCCTCGCCCTGTGGCACCTCCTCGGCGCCCTCGGCCACGAGGCCGACGGGCTCTACATCGGCCTGGGGATCGACGAGTACTCCGAGGAGTCGGCCGCCCTGGTTCGGACGTTCGCGACCGGGCGGGGCCTCAAGCTCCACGAGGTCGACCTGGCCGCCGAGTGGGGCTTCGACGTGCCCACCGCGGCGCGGACCACCCGTCGCGCCCCCTGCGGGTCCTGCGGCCTGTCGAAGCGGCACCTCTTCAACCGGGTCGCGCTGACCCACGGCTACCCGGTGGTGGCCACGGGCCACAACCTCGACGACGAGGCGGCCGTCCTGCTCGGCAACGTCCTGCGCTGGGAGACCGGGTACCTGGCGCGCCAGTACCCCGTCCTGCCCGCCTCCGACGGCTTCGCCCGGAAGGTCAAGCCCCTGATCCGGCTCGGGGAGCGGGAGATGGCGGCGTACTGCGTCCTCGAGGGCATCGACTACCAGGTCGAGGAGTGCCCCATGGCCGCCGGCAACCGGCACCTCGGCTACAAGGAGGTGCTCAACGCCCTCGAGGACCGCTCGCCGGGCGCCAAGGCGGCGTTCCTCTTCGGCTTCCTCGACCGCGGCCACGACCTCTTCGCCGGGCTCGCCGGGATCGCCGGCACCGGCGGCGGCGCGAGCGGCGAGGGCCCGGTGCTCGCACCGTGCGCGTCGTGCGGTTCGCCGACCACGGGCGAGGTGTGCGCGTTCTGCCGCCTGCGCGAGCGCGTCCGCGATGACACCGGCCCCGCGCCCGGACCCGAACCCGCTTCGGCCCCCTCGCAGACGCCCCGGCCGTAGGACCGAAGTGCCCCGCCCCTTCGCCGCCGGCGACCGCGTGCTGCTCGTCGACTCCCGCCGGCGGCGCCATCTGGTGACCCTGGCCGAGGGCGGCACCTTCCACACGCACGCCGGCGTCGTCGATCACGGTGCGCTCCTCGGCCACGAGGAGGGCATCGAGGTCCGGACCTCCCGCGGGGCCCGGCTGGTGGCGGTGCGGCCGACCCTCGCCGACTACGTGCTCAAGATGCCCCGCGGCGCCCAGGTGATCTACCCGAAGGACCTCGGGCCGATCCTGATGCTCGCCGACGTCTTCCCCGGCGCGCGGGTCCTGGAGTCGGGGGTCGGCTCCGGGGCGCTGACCACGACGCTCCTGCGAGCGGTCGGGCACGACGGTCAGGTGCTCGGCTACGAGATCCGCGACGACTTCGCCGACCGGGCCCGCCGGAACGTGGAGGCGTTCCTGGGGCCCGACATCCCCCTCGAGATCGAGGTGCGTGACACCTACGAGGGAATCGGCACCACCGACCTCGACCGGATCCTCCTCGACCTCCCCGAGCCTTGGCGGGTGGTCGAGCACGCCGCGGGCGCGCTGCGTCCCGGCGGGATCCTCCTCGCCTACCTACCCACCATCGGCCAGGTATCCCAGCTGCGCGACGCGCTCGCCGCGTCGCCGTTCGGCATGGCCGAGACCGTCGAGATCCTCCAGCGCTCCTGGCACGTCGACCGCCAGTCGGTCCGTCCCGACCATCGCATGGTGGCGCACACGGGCTTCCTGACCCACGCCCGCCTGCTCCAGCCCGGGTGAACGCGCTCGACGCGGTGATCGTCCTCGCCGCGTTCCTGGCCGTGGTCGGCGGCTGGCGCATCGGGTTCGTCGCCCGCGTGGTGTCGTGGGCCGGCCTGGGCGCGGGCATCGCCCTCGCGGCGGTCTTCGCCCCCGACGTGGCCGACGCGCTCCGCAACGCGTCGACCGCCGCCCGCCTGGCGGCGACGGTCTCGTTCACCCTCGGCGTGGCCCTCGCCGGCCAGGCCCTCGGTATGGCCCTCGGCTCGTCGCTGCACCGCCGCTTGCCCCTGAGCGAGCGGCTCCAGACCGGCGACCGCGCCGCCGGGGCGGCGCTCGGCGTGTTCGGGATCCTCGTGCTGGTGTGGTTCCTGACGCCCACCCTGGCCACCGCCCGGGGCTGGGCGGCCCGCACCGCCCGCGATTCTGCGGTGGTGGCGCTGGTCGAGCGGATCGGCCCGGAACCGCCCCGGGCGGCCTGGACCCTCGCGCGCCGGGTCGCCGGGTGGGCCTACCTCTACACCACCGACGACTTCGGGGGGACCTCGGCCAGCGGCCCGCCGCCCACGGGTGGGCTGCCGGCGGGTGCCTTCACCCGGGTCGCGGCGGCGGTGGTGAAGGTGGAGGGCCGCGCCTGCGACATGATCCAGAGCGGGAGCGGCTTCGCCGCGGCCCCCGAGCTGATCGTGACCAACGCCCACGTGGTGGCGGGGGAGAGCCGGGTCTTCGTGCGGACGGCCGACGGCCGCCGCCTCCGGGCCGAGGTCGTCGCCTTCGACCCGCGCCGGGACCTCGCCGTGCTGCGGGTGCCGGGCGTCGGCCTGACGCCGCTGCTGTTCGCCGACGGCTCCGTGGGCGCCACGGGTGCGGTGCTCGGCCACCCCGGCGGGGGTCCGCTCGTGGAGTCGCCGGCGCGGGTGGAGGCGAAGGTCGAGGCCCGCACACGCGACATCTACGGGACGGGGAGGACCACCCGCTCGATCTTCGTGCTCGCGGCGCGGCTCGAGCCCGGCGACTCCGGTGGGCCGCTCGCCGACCGGCAGGGGCGCGTGATGGGCGTGGCGTTCGCGATCGACCCCGCCGACCCGGACACGGCGTACGCCATCACGAACGAGGAGTTGCGGCCGGTGCTGACGCCGGTCCTCGCCGACCCCGCCGGCGCCTCATCCGTGCCCACCGGAGGGTGCATCTCGGGCTGAGGGCCCCTACGGAGCCGGGTGGCGGTGGATCCGCAGGTAGCCGGCCGCACGCGCGCCGGCGACCTGGCCGGGCGTGTCAGTCGACCTCGATGTAGATGCACTCCCCGGGGCACTCCTCGGCGGCCTCGATCACGGCCTCCTCCATGCCGTCGGGGACGTTGGCGAGGCCCTCGGCGCCGCCGGGGTCGTTGAAGACCTTGTCGCCTTCCTTCACGTAGGCGAGCCCGTCGTCGAGGAGCGTGAACACGGCCGGGGCGATCTCCTCGCAGAGGCCGTCGCCGGTGCAGAGATCCTGGTCGATCCAGACCTTCATGGGTGGGTCCTCGCTTCCTCTCGGCTACCCGATCCGGGTCGGGTCGGGGGTCGGGTCGGGGGTCGGGTCGGGGGTGGGCCCGCCGTCCGGCGGGGACGACGTATTCAACACGACGAGCCTAGGTTCGTTCGTACCGGCGGTCAATTTACCATGTCGTCGCTGGAATTAATATGGATGTCGGGATGGTCGCGTGTAGGTAGGGTGCTCGGTGTACTGTCCGGACGCGGTGCGCCGCAGGAGGTGGGCGCCATGGCCAACCAGCCCAGCGAGCACGAGCTCCGCCTCGTGGAGTACGAGCGGCAGGTGGGCGAGCTGCAGTCGCAGCTCAAGAACCTCGAGGAAGAGGTGGTGGTTCTCCGCCGTCGCCTCCAGGACGCGCCCAAGCGCGTCCGCACCCTCGAGGAGCGCCTCCTCGAGACCAAGGGCCAGCTCGCCCAGGCGGTCTCCCAGAACGAGCGTCTCTCCGCCACCCTGCGCGAGGCCCGCGACCACATCGCCGCGCTGCGTGAGGAGGTCGAGAAGCTGACGATGCCGCCGTCGGCGTACGGGACCTACCTCGCCACCAACGACGACGGCACCGTCGACGTCGTCTCCGCGGGTCGCAAGATGCGGGTCGCGCTCCACCCCGAGGTCGACGCCGACGAGCTGCGCCGGGGCCAGGAGGTCGTGCTCAACGAGTCGCTCAACGTGGTGCTGGCCCGCGAGCCCGACGTCGCCGGCGAGGTCGTGATGCTCAAGGAGGTCCTCGACGACGAGCACCGGGCCCTCGTGGTGGGGCGGGCCGACGAGGAGCACGTCTGCGAGCTGGCCGACTCCCTCGTGGGGACGCGCCTGCGGGCCGGCGACCACCTCCTGATGGAGGCGCGGTCGGGGCTGCTGGTGGAGCGCCTGCCCCGCCCCGAGGTCGACGAGCTCATCCTCGAGGAGGTCCCCGACGTCCGCTACGAGGACGTCGGCGGCCTCGACGACCAGATCGAGCAGATCCAGGACGCCGTGGAGCTCCCGTACCTCCACGCCGACCTCTTCCACGACCACGACCTCCAGCCCCCCAAGGGCATCCTCCTCTACGGGCCGCCCGGTTGCGGCAAGACGCTCATCGCCAAGGCGGTCGCCAACTCGCTGGCGAAGCGGGTGGCCGAGAAGACCGGCGACGACAAGATCCGCTCGTACTTCCTCAACATCAAGGGGCCCGAGCTCCTCAACAAGTACGTCGGCGAGACCGAGCGCCAGATCCGGCTGATCTTCCAGCGGGCCCGGGAGAAGTCGGAGGAGGGCGTGCCGGTCATCGTCTTCTTCGACGAGATGGACTCCCTCTTCCGCACCCGCGGGACCGGGATCTCCTCCGACATCGAGAGCACGATCGTGCCCCAGCTCCTGGCCGAGATCGACGGCGTCGAGAGCCTCAAGAACGTGATCGTGATCGGCGCCTCGAACCGCGAGGACCTCATCGACCCGGCGATCCTGCGCCCCGGCCGCCTCGACGTGAAGATCAAGATCGAGCGGCCCGACGCCGTGAGCGCGGCGGCGATCTTCCACCGCTACCTCGTCCCGTCGCTCCCGCTGGCGCAGGCCGAGGTCGACGCCGCGGGGAGCCCCGAGAAGGCCGTCACGGCGATGATCGACGCCGCGGTCACCGCCATGTACGACACCGGCGACGCCAACCGCTTCCTCGAGGTCACCTACCAGAACGGCGACAAGGAGGTCCTGTACTTCAAGGACTTCTCCTCCGGTGCGATGATCGAGAACGTCGTCCGGCGGGCCAAGAAGCTGTCGATCAAGCGCCGGATAGGGGGCGGGGAGCCGGGCATCAGCACCGACGACCTGCTGGCCTCGGTGTCGCAGGAGTACCGGGAGCACGAGGACCTGCCCAACACCACCAACCCCGACGACTGGGCCAAGATCTCGGGCAAGAAGGGCGAGCGCATCGTGTTCGTCCGCACGCTGCTCTCCAAGGGCGAAGAGGCCACGGGCGGCCGCCAGATCGAGCGCGTCACCACGGGCCAGTACCTCTAGCCGGGGCCCCGCCCCACGGGTCGAACGCGGTCCGGGGCGCGCGCGGTGCGGGGCTAACCTCGGCGCCGTGGCGATTCCCAAGGTCTGCGGGATCGAGACCGAGTACGGCGTGGTGTGGCGGGGGGCACCCGAGTCGAGCCCGGTCACGGCGTCGTCCCTGCTCATCAACGGCTACGTGGAGCACCGCAAGGTCGGCTGGGACTTCGACGCCGAGTCGCCCGGCCGCGACGCCCGGGGCTTCGCCCGCGACGAGTCGGCGCCCCCCGAGGTGGAGACGCACCTGGTCAACACCGTGCTCACCAACGGGGCCCGCTACTACGTCGACCACGCCCACCCCGAGTACTCCACCCCCGAGTGCTCCGACGCCCTCGAGCTCGTCGCCGCCGACAAGGCGGGGGAACGGATCCTCGCCCGCTCGATGAAGGCCGTCCGCCGCCTGATCGAGGCCGACCAGGAGATCGTGGTCTACAAGAACAACTCCGACGGCAAGGGCAACTCCTACGGCTGCCACGAGAACTACCTCGTCGACCGGTCGGTCCCGTTCCCGGCGCTGGTGCAGACCCTCCTGCCGTTCTTCGTCACCCGCCAGGTGTTCACCGGCTCCGGCAAGGTCGGCAGCGAGAACGGCGCCGCACCGGTCGGGTTCCAGTTGAGCCCCCGGGCCGACTTCTTCGAGGAGGAGGTCGGCCTCGAGACCACCCTCAAGCGGCCGATCGTGAACACCCGCGACGAGCCCCACGCCGACCCGCAGAAGTACCGGCGGCTCCACGTGATCGTCGGCGACGCCAACCTCTGCGAGGTGGCCACCTTCCTGAAGGTGGGGACCACCGCGATCGTGCTGGCCATGATCGAAGACGGCTTCATCGACAAGGACCTCTCGGTCGTGGATCCGGTGCGGGCGATGCGCACCGTGTCGCACGACCCCACCTGCCGGGCCACCGTGGGCCTCGCCGACGGCGGGACGGCCACCGCGGTGGAGATCCAGTGGGAGTTCCTGCGCCTGGCCGCCAAGTACGCCGACGAGACGGGCCTGGAGGCCTGCGGGGGCGAGACGGTCGGCGCCGACGTGCTCCGGCGCTGGGAGCAGGTCCTGACCGGCCTCGAGTCGGATCCCGGGGCGCTCGACGGCCAACTCGACTGGGTCACCAAGAAGGCTCTGATCGACTCCTACGCGGCGCGCGGCGGCCTGGAGCCCCTCGACCCGACGCTGGCGCTCCTCGACCTCCAGTACCACGACGTCCGGCCCGAGCGGTCGCTCTACGAGAAGCTCGTACGGGCCGGGCGGGTGGAGCGCCTCGTCGACGAGGCGACGGTGACCGCCGCGATCACCGAACCCCCGGCTACCACCCGGGCCTACTTCCGCGGCCGGTGCCTGTCCCGCTGGTCCGATTCGGTGGTGGCCACCAACTGGGACAGCATGATCCTCGATGTGGGCAGCGAACCCCTGCGGCGGATCCCGATGATGGAACCGCTCAAGGGAACACGTGAGCACGTCGAGCAGTTGTTCGAGGAGTGCGCGAGCCCGGCCGAGTTGGTCGCCCGGCTCGCTTCCTAGGAGGTCCCGATGCCCGAGCGCGAGCAGAAGAGGCGGCCCGCTCCGTCCGAGCGCGCCCCCCGTGAGGAAGCCCCGGTCACAGCACCCGGGAAGCAGGGCGAGAAGCTCAAGGAGGAGCTCGACGACCTCCTCGACGAGATCGACTCGGTGCTCGAGGACAACGCCGAGGAGTTCGTCCGCAGCTACGTCCAGAAGGGCGGGCAGTAGCGCTGACCGGCGACGCGGAGGCCGGCCGGGGGCCGGGGGCGTCCGATTTGCTCCCGTGTAGGCTCGCCCGCCGATGATCGAACCACCGCTTCCGTCGTTCCCCACCGGGTCCGACCCCGGGCCCTCCTTCCTCGGCCTGCTGCGCCGGATGGCTCCCGACGCGCTGCCCGGGGCTCTGGCCGGGCCGGGTTCCTCGCCCGGCCCGCCCGGCCCGGCGCCCGAGGGCGTGGTGCACGGCACCACGGTGGTGGCCGTCCGCTACGCCGACGGGGTGGTAATGGCCGGCGACCGGCGGGCCACGGCCGGGTTCAGCATCGCCAGCCGCCGGATCGAGAAGGTGTTCCCCGCCGACGAGCACTCGGGCGTGGCCATCGCCGGCGCGGCCGGTCCGGCCGTCGAGATGGTCAAGCTGTTCCAGGTCCAGCTCCAGCACTACGAGAAGGTGGAGGGCGAACCCCTCACCCTCGAGGGCAAGGCGAACCAGCTCGGCCAGCTCGTGAGGGCCAACCTCCCCGCCGCCATGGCCGGGTTCGCGGTGGTGCCCCTCTTCGCCGGCTTCGACGACCGCCAGGGCCGCGGGCGGGTCTACAGCTTCGACGTGACCGGCGGCCGCTACGAGGAGTCCGACTTCCACGCCAACGGCTCCGGCGGCGTCCACGCCCGCAACTGGATCAAGGCCGGGTGGCGGCCCGACCTCACCGCCGACGAGGCGGTGGAGCTGGCGCTCCGGTCGCTCTTCGCCGCCGCCGACGAAGACGCCGCCACCGGCGGCCCCGACCTCGTGCGGCGCATCTTCCCGAACATCGCCGTCATCGACGCCGGCGGCTACCGCACCCTCGACGCCGACGACGTCGCCGGCCGGGCCGACAACCTCCTCGGCGGCCGCGAGCGTGGAGGTGACGGATCGTGACGATGCCGTTCTACGTCTCGCCCGAGCAGGTCATGAAGGACCGGGCCGACTACGCCCGCAAGGGCATCGCCCGGGGCAAGAGCCTGGTGGCCCTGGAGTGCCGCGAGGGCATCGCGATCGTCGCCGAGAACCCGTCGCGCACCCTCTACAAGATCTCGGAGATCTACGACCGCATCGCGTTCGCCGGGGTAGGGAAGTACAACGAGTTCCAGATGCTCAAGATCGGCGGCGTGCGCCTCGCCGACCTGAAGGGCTTCCAGTACTCGCGCGACGACGTCACGGCCAGCTCGCTGGCCAACGCCTACGCCCAGACGCTCGGGCAGGTCTTCACCCACGAGATGAAGCCCTACGAGGTCGAGATCCTTGTCGCGTCGGTGGGGGCCACCCCCGAGGAGCCCAACCAGCTCTTCCACATCCTCTACGACGGCTACGTCGTCGACGAGGAGGGGTTCACCGTCCTCGGTGGGCAGTCCGAGACCATCAGCGACGCCATCCGCGCCGAGTTCCAGGAGGGCCTCGACCTCGGTGCCGTGGTCAGGCTCGGCGCCCGGGTGCTGGCCGGCGAGCGCGACGCACTGCCGGCGTCGCAGCTCGAGGTGGCGACCCTGCTGCGGAGCCGCCCGGCCCGGGCCTTCCACCGGGTCCGCGGCGAGGAGCTCGACGCCCTGCTGGCCGTCTGACCCCGTAACCGGCTCCTACACTCGGAGCGTGGAGCGGCGGATCTTCGGCCTCGAGAACGAGTACGGGGTCACCTGCACGCTGCGTGGTCAGCGGCGGCTCAGCCCCGACGAGGTCGCGCGGTACCTCTTCCGGCGCGTCGTGTCGTGGGGGCGCTCGTCGAACGTGTTCCTCGAGAACGGCGCCCGGCTCTACCTCGACGTGGGGAGCCACCCCGAGTACGCCACTCCCGAGTGCGACTCCATCGCCGACCTCGTGGTCCACGACAAGGCCGGCGAGCGGATCCTGGAGGGCCTCGTCCACTCCGCCGAGCAGCGCCTCCGCGAGGAGGGCATCCGGGGCGAGGTCTACCTCTTCAAGAACAACACCGACTCGGCCGGCAACTCCTACGGCTGCCACGAGAACTACCTCGTGACCCGGGAGGGCGACTTCTCGAAGTTCACCGACGTGCTGATCCCGTTCCTCGTGACGCGCCAGATCTACGCCGGTGCCGGGAAGGTGCTCCAGAACGCGCGCGGGGCGGCCTTCTCCATCAGCCAGCGGGCCGAGCACGTGTGGGAGGGCGTGTCCAGCGCCACCACCCGCTCCCGCCCGATCATCAACACCCGCGACGAGCCCCACGCCGACGCCGAGAGGTTCCGGCGGCTCCACGTGATCGTCGGCGACTCCAACATGAGCGAGTACTCGACGTTCCTCAAGGTCGGCGCGACCTCGATCATGCTGCGCATGCTCGAGGAGGACGGCGCGCCGTGGCGCGACCTCACCCTCGAGAACCCCATCCGGGCCATCCGCGAGATCAGCCACGACGCCACGTGCCGGCGGACCGTGCGCCTCGCCAACGGGCGGGAGCTCTCCGCCCTCGACGTCCAGTCGGAGTACCTGGCCCGCGCCCTGCGCTTCGCCCGCCGCAAGGGTCTCCCCAAGCGCGAGCAGCAGGCCCTCGACATGTGGGAGCACTGCGTGACCCAGATCGAGAAGGACCCGTTCGAGCTCCGCTCGGAGCTCGACTGGGTGGCCAAGTACCACCTGATCGAGGCCTACCGCGCCCGGCACGGCCTGTCGCTCAGCAGCCCCCGGGTGGCCCTCCTCGACCTCTCGTACCACGACGTGACCCGGGAGCGGTCGCTCTACTACCTGCTGGAGCGGCGCGGCCAGATGGAGCGCATGACCACCGAGGTGGCCATCGAGGAGGCCATCGACACCCCGCCGCAGACCACCCGGGCCCGCCTGCGCGGCGCGTTCATCAAGCGGGCCAAGGAGCGCAAGCGCGACTACACCGTCGACTGGGTGCACCTGAAGCTCAACGACCAGGCGCAGCGCACCGTCCTGTGCAAGGACCCGTTCAAGGCGCGCGACGAGCGGGTCGAGCGCCTCATCGCCGGCCTGTAGCACCGGATGCCGTCGTTCCGCACGGGGCGGGTGGTCCGCCTGATCGAGGAGCGCCCGGGCCTCCAGCGGGTGGAGGTCGACCTCGGCGGAGCACCCGAGCGGGCGTACGTGCTGCCCCGACTGACCGGGACCGTCGCCCCCGGCGATCGGGTAGTCGTGAACACCACCGCGGTGGAGCTGGGCCTCGGCACCGGCGGCTGGCACGTCGTGCACTGGAACCTCGAACGCGACGACTGGAGCGAGAAGGGCCCGGGGCACATCATCAAGGCCCGCTACACCAGCCTCCAGGCCGACGTCGGCAGCGCCGAGGAGCACCTCGATCCCGAGCTGGCCGGCGCCGACGACGTAGGGGGGATGCCCGTGGTGGCCGCCGCCCTGCACAGCCAGGTCCCGGCCGTGGCCGCCGCCTTCAAGCACGCGGCGCCGGGCCGGCGCCTCGCCTACGTGATGACCGACTGGGCGGCGCTCCCGCTGGCGCTGTCGGACCTCGTCCACGCGCTCGTGGACCGGGGCCTCGTCGACACCACGATCACCTGCGGCCACGCCTTCGGCGGCGACCTCGAGGCCGTGTCGGTGTACTCCGCGCTGGTCGTGGCCCGCCGGCTCGCCGGGGCCGACGCCGCGGTCGTCGCCATGGGTCCCGGGATCGTCGGCACCAACACCCGGCTCGGGTTCTCGGGCATCGAGGTCGGTCCGGTCCTCGACGCCGCCACCGGTCTCGGGGGTCGCGCCATCGCCACCCTGCGGATCTCGTTCGCCGACGAGCGCGAGCGGCACCGGGGCGTGTCGCACCACACGCTCACCGCCCTCACGCTCGCCACCCGCTCCCGGGTGGAGGTGGCGGTCCCCGTCCTCGGCGACGACCGCGACGACCGGATCCGGCGCGACCTGGCCGACGCCGGGATCGCGGCGCGCCACGACCTCGTAGAGGTCGAGCCGCCCGACGTGCTCGGCCTCTTCGCCGGCCACGGCCTCCACGTCGTCTCGATGGGGCGCCCCGCCGCCGACGACCCGGCCCTGTTCCTCGCGGCCGCCGCGGCGGGCACCCTCGCCGCCGGGCGGCTCGGCCCGCCGGCGACCGGCCTCTAGCATCGACGTCGATGCCGCCCGGCCCCGGGCGCGACGAGCGCCTCCTGAACCTCCTCGCCTGCCTCCTCGACTCGCCCGCCGGGCGGACGATGGAGGAGCTGGTGGCCTTCCCCGAGCTCGGGTACCCGCCCCGGCACGAGTCGGCCCGCCGGGCGTTCGAGCGCGACAAGGACAGCCTCCGGGCCATGGGCGTCCCGATCGCGGTGAGCACGAGCGACGGTGAGCACCGGTACCGGGTCGACCCCGGCGAGTACTACCTGCCCGACCTCGACCTCACCGACGACGAGCGGGCGGCCCTGTGGCTGGCGGTGACCGCCGTCGCCCTCGAGAGCGGGCCCGCCGGCGGACCCGGCGGCGCCGATCCGCGATCGGCGGGCACCTCGGCCCTCATGAAGCTCGGGGGCTTCGCCGGCGGGCCGGCGGAACCGGTGGCCGTGCTCCCGCTCGACGGCACCGTGGTGGCCCTCTTCGAGGCGTACCAGCGGCGGGCGCCGGTCTCGTTCCGGTACCGGGGCGAGACCCGCACCGTCGACCCTTGGGGCCTGTCCTCCCGGCGCGGCCACTGGTACCTGGCCGGGCGGGACCACGCCCGCGACGCCCGACGCACGTTCCGGACCGACCGCATCGAGGGCGAGGTGGAGATCGGCACGCCCGGCACGGTCACCGTCCCCGCCGACTTCCGGGCCGCGGAGGTGCTGGCCGACCAGCCCCTGCGCTACGGCGACGGCCCACCCGTCACGGCCCGCGTCCGGGTGGACCCGGGGTGGGAGGCCGCGCTCTCGGGATTCCCCCGCGACCCCGAGGCCCGCTTCACCCGCCTCGACGACGGCGCGCTGCTCGCCGAGATGCCCGTCGTGAACCGCGACGCCTTCCGCTCGTTGATGATCGAGCTCCTCGAGCACGCGGTGGTGCTCGACCCACCGGAGCTGCGCGACGACCTCGTGGGCTGGTTGCGGGCCGTGGCCGGGGAGGAGGCATGAGCCCCCGGCCGGTCGTGGAGGACGAGCTGCGGCGGGTGCTGGCCCTCGTGCCGTGGCTCGTCGCGCACCCCGGGGCTCGCAAGGACGACGTCGCCGAGCGCTTCGGCATCACCCGCGAGCAGCTCGAGCACGACCTGGCCCTGATCCTCATGATCGGCGTGCCGCCCTACAGCCCGGGCGACTACATCGGGCTCGACGACGAGGGCGAGACCGTCGAGGTGTGGCTGGCCGAGTACTTCCGCCGGCCTCTCCGGCTGACCCCCGCCGAGGCCCTGACGCTCCTCGCCGCGGGTCGGGCGCTGCTGGCCGTACCCGGCTCCGACCCCGACGGGCCGCTGGGCCGGGCGGTGGCGAAGCTCCAGGCCGCGACCGGCGACGCCGACGTCGACGTGAACCTCGGCGGGCCCCGCTACCTCGATGCCGTCCGCGAGGCCGCGGCCGCCGGGGAGACGATCGAGATCGAGTACTGGAGCGCGGCCCGCGGCGAGGCGAACCGCCGGATGATCGACCCGGGACCGCCCTTCTTCGCCATGGGGGAGTGGTACTCCGACGCCCACTGCCACCACCGCGGCGAGGCGCGCATGTTCCGGATCGACCGGATCCGGGATCTGCGCCCCACCGGCCGGCACTTCGAGGTGGAGCCCCCGCCGGCGGGCTCACGCCCTCCGGAGCCGATGGCGGCGGGCCGCGGCGGCGTGCCGGTCGTGGTCGACGTGCCGGCGGGGGCCGCCTGGGTCGCCGAGACCTACCCCGTCGACGAGGTCGTCGAGCGGCCCGGCGGCGGCCGGACCGTGACGCTCCGGGTGGGCGAGCCGGCGTGGCTGGAGCGCCTGCTCCTGCGGGCCGGGCCCGGGGCCTCGGTACAGGAGCCGGAGAGCTGGCGCGACCTCGGCCCCGAGGCCGCCCGGCGCATCCTCGAGCGCTACGAGGAACACGGAGGGTGACGGACTCGCCCTCCACGGCGGGTCGGCGCCCACCGTCCGTGGTACCGGCGCACGGGGCCTCTTCCGCGCGCCCGGACCGGGGGACCCCCCTCTCGTGCGCGAGGATGTGCGCCGTGGAGCCGACGCCTTGACCGACGAGCAGCACGCGCCCGCGCCCGCCGGCGGGGACAGCCCGGCCGCGGGAGGCGAACGGCCCGGCCCCCTGGCCGAGGTCGGGACCCTCGACGCCGCCGCGCCGCACGACCGGGTCGGCAACGGTGAGAAGGCCGGGATCCCCGCCACGGTGGGCGGGGGAGCGGGCGGCGGACCCGGCGACGGCAGTGGGTCCGGCGACGGCGACGGCGACGGCGAGGAGCCGGGCGGGCCCGAGGCCCGGAAGCGCTCCGCGACCCGGACGGCGACGGAGTGGCTGGCCCTGATCGTCGGCGCGCTCGTCATCGCCCTGGTGATCAAGACCTTCCTGTTCCAGGCCTTCTACATCCCGTCGGAGTCGATGGTCCCGACCCTCAAGGTGCGCGACCGGGTGCTCGTCAACAAGCTCAGCTACAAACTCCACGACGTCAACCGCGGCGACATCGTGGTCTTCAAGGCGCCGCCGGGCACCGAGACCGAGGAGATCCGCGACCTCGTCAAGCGGGTGGTCGGCCTGCCCGGCGAGACGGTCGAGGGGCGCAACGGCCGCGTCTACATCGACGGGCGGTTGCTTGAGGAGCCGTACCTACCCCCCGGGGTGAGGTCGAAGGACTTCGGGCCGGAGAAGGTCCCGGCCGACCGCTACTTCGTGCTGGGCGACAACCGCCAGTTCTCGAAGGACTCCACGTACTTCCACTCGATCCGGCGCAGCGAGATCATCGGCCGCGCCTTCGTGAGGATCTGGCCCCTGGGCCGCTTCGGGTTCCTCTGACCCCGGCGCCCGCCCGTCAGGCCGGGCCGTCGACGGCCCACTCGGCGACGGTGGCCACCATCCGCTCCACGTGGTCGGAGTAGAGGCCGTCGACGCCCATCGCGAGCACGGCCCGGATGTGCCGGACCTCCTGCACGTCCCACGCGAAGGCCTTCACCCCGAAGCGGTGGAACAGCGCCACCAGCCCCGCCGACCAGTCCGTGTGGTGCATGTTCATGGCGTCGACGCCGCGGTCGGCCAGCTCGGCGGCGTGGCGCTCCAGGGGCTTCTCGACGGCCCGCTTGCGTCGCGAGTGCACCAGGCGGACACCCGGCTCCTCGGCCCGCAGGCGCCGCAGGAGACCCTCGCTCGGGGTGCACAGCCAGAGTCGCCCGAGGGCGCCGTCGTGGGCGCGGGCCACGTCGAGGATCGGATCGGCGGCCCTCTCCTCCTTCACGTCGAGGGAGAGCTCGTAGCCGGTGCCGCACGTCTCGTAGAGGGTCGCCAGGCGGGGGACCTCCATGGCGGCGAGGTCGGCCGACGTCGAGCGCCGGATGCGCCGCCGCCGCAGACCTCTCCACACGACCGGGTCGTGGGCCAGGACCACCTCGCCGTCGCCCGCCACCCAGGCGTCGGACTCGAGGCCACGGGCGCCGGCGCGGAGGGCCCGCTCGAAGGCGGGCAGCGTGTTCTCACGCTCGTCGGCGCGCGCTCCACGGTGGGCGAAGGTGATCGGCACCGCCGAATCGTCGCGCGTCGACGCGTCCGCCTGCCTCTCAAGACCCCTCCGCCCTCTGCCGATCAGTCACGTGCAGGAGGGAAGAGGAGAACATCCGTGGCAACCATCCGGGCGACGTGCCCCGAGTGCGGCGACGTCCGCCTCCAGTCGACACAACTCATCGTGCGGGTCTGCTCCGACGACGACTCCGCGGCGTATCGGTTCCGTTGCCCGAATTGCGAGGACCAGGTGTCCAAGCCGGCCAGCGGGCGGATCGTGGACCTTCTCGTGGCCGCCGGCGTGCGCATGGAGGTGTGGCAGCTCCCCGCCGAGGTGCACGAGCACCACGACGGGCCACCGCTCGACCTCGACGACCTCCTCGACTTCCACCTCCTGCTCGGCCAGGACGGATGGCTCGAGAGTCAGGTCCGCGCCGAGTGGGGGCGCCTCCCCGACGAGCCGGTCGGCGGGTAGCCTTCCGCCGTGACCGTCGTGTGGATCCTCGTGCCGGTGCTCCTGGCCGCGCTGGTCGTTCCCCTCTTCCGGGGCGTCCGTGGCGTGGCCCACGAGGCGACCCGGCTGGTCGAGGCCCTCGACGCCCTGCTCTCCGACGCCCGGCCCGCGCTGGCGCTGCTGCGCACCGAGGAGCACCGGACCCGCGACCGCCTCGCCGCCAGCCGATGGGGGAGCGACCGGGTCGACGGGTAGCATTGGGCGGAGGGTAAGGCGCGACTCGAAAGGAGCCCGATGCCCTCGCTCGGCGCTCCGGAGATACTGGTCATCCTGCTCGTGGCCCTGCTCATCTTCGGGCCCAAGCGGCTCCCGGAGGTCGGTCGGCAGGTAGCCAAGGGCTATCGGGAGCTCCGCCGGTTCCAGGACAACGTCCGTGAGGAGATCGACGACGTCCTGCGCCTCGACGAGGCGGAGCCCGTCCGGGCCGCCCCGCCCGCATCCCCGGAACCGGCCGGTCAGGCCGGAGCCACCGGATCCCGCCCGTCGCGGTTCCGCTCCCCGGGATCACGCGCCCCGCGACCCCGCGCGTCGGGTTCGCCCGTTCCGGCCGGGACCCGTCCGGAACCACCGGCCGGACCGGCGGCGTCGCGGCCTCCCGCCCGCCACCGCCCACCGCCCCGAGGGGTGACGGAACCGGGCGACGCCGAGGCCTGAGCGGTCCCCGTGCGCATCCCGTGGCGGCGCGAGCCGCGCAACGCCGAAGGCCGCATGTCGGTCATCGACCACCTGGCCGAGCTCCGGCGCCGGCTGTTCATCTCGATCGCGGCGGTGGCCCTGGGTGCGGTCGTGGCGTACGTCTTCGCCCCGCAGATCATCGAGTTCCTCGTCCGGTACTACCGCGACGCCACCGGCGTCGGCGACAAGGAGCTGATCTTCACCGGGCCGATCGACGGCTTCATCATCCGCCTGAAGGTGGCCACCTACGGCGGCATCGTCCTGGCGCTGCCCGTCTGGCTCTACCAGCTCTGGCGCTTCGTGACCCCGGGCCTGAACCCCCGCGAGAAGCGCTACGTCGTGCCCTTCGTCAGCTCCGCGATCGTGCTCTTCGCCCTCGGGGGCTTCGTGGCCCTGCGGACGCTCGAACCGGCTCTCAACTTCCTGCTCGGGGTCGGCGGCTCCTCGCTCACGCCCCTGCTCACCGCCGACAAGTACATCTCGCTCGTCTCCCTGATGATCGTGGCCTTCGGGGTCGCGTTCGAGTTCCCGGTCGTGCTGGTGTTCCTGCTCATCGCCCGGGTGGTGAGCACGGCCCAGCTCTCGCGCTGGCGGCGGGCGGCGGTGGTGGTCATCGTGACGTTCGCGGCGGTGATCACCCCGAGCCAGGACCCCTACTCCCTGTTCTTCATGGCCGTCCCGATGTACGTGTTCTACGAGGCGTCGATCATCATCGGAAAGGTGTTGAAGCGATGAAGTCGAGAGCAGGTGCCGGCCGGCGCAAGCCCCCGATCGAGCCGAGGCGGCGCCGCGAGATCGTGGTCGCGGCGGGGGCCGTGATCGGGATCCTGGTCGCGACGGTGCTCGTGATCTGGATCCTCGCCCCCGACCCGGCCCGGTCGCCCAAGGTCACGCCGTTGCCGTCGGTGCCCGTGACCGCACCGGCCGGTTCCACGCCCTCCACGCCGTCGTCGGCACCTCCGCCCACATCGGCACCGCCGTCCGCGCCGTCGTCGGCACCGCCGGCCACGTCGGCACCGGCACCCGCGGGCTAGCCCCGCCGTGACGCCGTCGCGCCGGGCGTTCGAGGGCGGGCTGGGCTTCCCGCTCGACGGCTTCCAGGCCGCGGCGCTCGACGCGATCGACGCCGGCCACTCGGTCCTGGTGGCGGCGCCCACCGGGTCGGGCAAGACCGTGGTGGCCGAGTACGCCGTCCACCGGGCGGTGGGTACCGGGGGGAAGGTCTTCTACACCACGCCCCTGAAGGCGCTCTCCAACCAGAAGTTCGGCGACCTGGGCCGCCGGTGGGGCAGCGAGCGGGTCGGGCTGCTCACCGGCGACAACTCGATCCGCGGCGACGCCCCGATCGTGGTCATGACCACCGAGGTCCTCCGCAACATGATCTACGCCGGGTCGCCGAACCTCGACGGGCTGAGGTACGTGGTCCTCGACGAGGTGCACTACCTCCAGGACCGGTACCGGGGCGCGGTGTGGGAGGAGGTCATCGTCCACCTGCCCGCCGGCGTCGACCTCGTCGCGCTGTCGGCGACGGTGTCCAACGCGGAGGAGGTGGCCGACTGGATCCGCACGGTCCGGGGCGACACCACCGCGGTGATCGAGGAACGCCGGCCCGTCGAGCTGGTGAACCTCTACCTGGTGGGGGAGCGCGGCGGTCCCCCGCACCTCCTCCCGACCCTCGTGGGGTCACCGGAGCCGGGCGGGGAGCCCCGACCCAACCCCGACGCCGCCCGGCTCGACCGGCGGCGGCCCCACGGTCCGCGTCGCGACCGCAGCCGCCTGGTCACGCCCTATCGCTCCGAGACGGTCGAGCTGCTCGCCGCCGAGGGCATGCTCCCGGCCATCTACTTCGTGTTCAGCCGGGCCGGGTGCGACCGGGCCGTGGAGCAGCTCCTGGCGACGGGGTCGAGGCTCACCACCCCCGAGGAGCGGGCCGAGATCCGCCGGATCGCCGAGGCCCACACCGACGCGCTCGGCGACGACGACCTCCATCTCCTTCGCTACGGAGCGTGG
Organism: Acidimicrobiia bacterium; assembly: GCA_020846855.1. Taxonomy (GTDB): domain Bacteria; phylum Actinomycetota; class Acidimicrobiia; order IMCC26256; family JADLDD01; genus JADLDD01. The sequence continues at coordinate 22,996 of JADLDD010000077.1, forward strand.
CTGACCGGTCTGGAGGCCGGGTTCGCCGCCCACCACGCCGGGATGGTCCCCCCCATGAAGGAGGCCGTGGAGGAGGCCTTCGCGCGGGGACTCGTGAAGGTGGTCTTCGCCACGGAGACCCTCGCGCTGGGTGTGAACATGCCGGCCCGGTCGGTCGTGATCGAGAAGCTCTCCAAGTTCACCGGCGAGCACCACGAGTTCCTCACCCCGGGCGAGTACACCCAGCTCACGGGCCGCGCCGGACGGAGGGGGATCGACGACCGGGGCTACGCGGTCGTCCTGTGGAACCGCTTCGTGCCCTTCGACCAGGTGGCGGCGCTGGCCACCCGCCGCAGCTTCGCCCTCACCTCCAGCTTCCGCCCCAACTACAACATGGCGGCCAACCTCGTCCGGCGTCACGGCGCCGAGGAGGCCCACCACCTCCTCAACCTGTCGTTCGCCCAGTACCAGGCCGACCGGGCGGTGGTGGCGCTCGAACGGCAGGCCGCGGATCGGCGGCACCGGCTGGAGCAGGCCCGGTCCGCCGCCCGCTGCGAGCGCGGCGACGTCGAGGAGTACCGCCGCCTGCGGCGGCACGACGAGGAGCAGGACCGTGAGAGCCGCAGCCCCCGCCGGATCGACGACGCCATCGCCGCGGTCCGGACCGGCGACGTGTTCCTGCTCGGGCGGCGCGGCGGCCGGGTCCTGGCACTCCGGCACGAGCACGGCCGCTCCGGCACCCGCATCCTGGCCCTCACCTCGGCGGGGAGCCTGGTGCGCCTCGGCCGCGACGCGTTCGACCGACCGCCCGAGGTCGTCGGCTCGGTCGAGCTGCCCCGGCCCTTCGCGCCCCGGAACCCGGCCTTCCGGCGCGCCGCCGCGAGGCTCCTGCACCGCGCCCGGCTGAGGGACGTGCCCCCCGACGCCGCGCGCCCGGGCGACGCCCACGACGACGGCCCCGAGGCCGGACCGGATCGCGCCTTTGCCGCCCATCCGGTGGCGGCCTGTCCCGACGCCGAGGCGCACGTCCTCGCCGCCGTCGAGGCGGAACGCCTCGAGCGCGAGCTGGCCCGCCTCCTGCGGCGCGTGCGGGGCCGCTCGGAGAGCATCGCCCGGGAGTTCGACCGGGTCCTGCGCGTCCTCGACGCCTGGGGCTACGTGGAGGGTTGGAGCGTCACGGAGGCCGGGGCGCTCCTGGGCCGGATCTACGCCGAGGCCGACCTGCTCCTCGCCGAGGGTCTGCGCCGGGGCCTCTTCGACGGCCTCGGGCCCGCCGAGACGGCCGCGCTGGCGTCGTGCGTCACCTACGAGCCCCGCGGCCGCTCCCCGGGGGCCGCGACACCCGTGCGCATGCCCACCCCACGGCTCGGCGGCCGCTACCGCGACCTCGAGAAGCTGTGGCGGACGCTGGCCGCCGACGAGGACGACGCCGGCCTGCCCGAGACGCGGGCCCCCGACCCGGGCATCGCCCGGGAGATCCACGCGTGGGTGGAGGGCGCCGACCTCGCCGACCTCGTCGACGACGACCTGACGGCGGGCGACTTCGTGCGTCACGTCAAGCGCGTCGTCGACCTCCTCACCCAGCTCGAGGAGGTGGGACCGCCGGCGGTGGCCGAGGCCGCCGGGCGAGCGGTGCGGGCCTGCCGGCGCGGCGTGGTGGCCGCGTCGAGCGGCGTCGGGGGGGAGGGCCCGTGACCGGCGACTCCCCGGCCCTGCGCCCCGGGCAGCCTTGGGGCGCACCCTTCTCCGGGGACGTCGACGTCGCGGTCGGCGGCGGCGACGCCGACCTCGCGGCCGCGATCGCCCACCGCCCGGGGGTTCGCGTCGCCTTCGGGCCGTCGCCGGCCTCGCAGCTCGCCCGGGCGGTCGGCCTGCCCGGCTCACCGGCGGACACCCGCCCGGGACGGACGGTCGACGGCTGGCTCCTGCCCCTCGACGTGATCGAGATCGAGCCCCCGGCGGCCGGCGGGCCGGCGCTGGCCGTGAACGCGGTGGTGGCCGGCCCGCCACCGGGCCGGCTCACCTGGTGGGCACGGTCACGGACCGTGGTCGTGCACGCCGACGGTAGGCCGGTGCACTCGGGCCCGGCCACCACCGTGGTGGTGGCCAACGGGCAGTACCTCGACGGCGCCGACGCCGTGCCCCGCGGCCACCCCGGCGACGGGCGCGTCGAGGTGCACGTCTACGCGCTCCGGCGCGGGGAGCGCCGGGCGATGCGCGCCCGGCTGCCCCGCGGGGCCCACATCCCGCATCCGAGGATCGTCACCGCGACCGCCCGGCGGGTGGAGCTGGCTCTCGACGGGCCGTGGGTGGCCGTCGTCGACGGCGTCCCGACGACCATCGCCGGCACCGTCCGCCTGTCCGTGAGGCCCGGCGCCTACCGCCTGGCGGTGCCGGCCCCGGGCTGAGGGCCATCCCCGGCGACCACCGTCCCGGCCGGTACGATCGTCGTCCCATGCTCTACGCGGCGGAGACGTTCACCGAGGGGGAGCAGGCCGCCCTCCGGCCCTACTTCACCAACCTCGACCGGCCGGTGTTCGCCCTGGTCAACCTGCCCGAGGTCGTCAAGGGCGCCCTCTTCGCCCGCTACTCCCGCAGCGACAAGAGCCTGCGCCGGCTGTTCCTCGACGAGTTCGCCGGCGACCTCGACCTCTCCGGCGACCGCACCGTCGACGCCACCGTCGGCCTGGAGCGGGCCGAGAAGCTCTACGAGCGGGTCTTCCTGGAGTACGGCGACGACTCCGTGGCCCAGCTCGGCGGCGTCCACCTCGCCTGCGAGCAGGCGTCGAACGTCCTCACCAAGATCCTCGAGTGGGGCCGTCTCATGTCGTACCTCGAGCAGTCGACGCGCTACATCCGCTACGACACCCGGCTCGGGGGCCGCTACCGCTACCGCCGTGACCCGGCGGTGATCGGCTCGCCGCTCGGCGCCCACTACGTGGCGGAGATGGACCGCCTCTTCGACACCTACGCCTCCCTGCTGCCCCGCATGACGGCCTGGGCCCGCGAGCGGTACCCGAAGGCGCCCGACGACCCCGACTTCGCGTACCAGCAGGCCACCCGGGCCAAGGCCCTCGACGCCCTGCGCGGGATCCTCCCGGCGGCCACCCTCTCCAACGTAGGCATCTTCGGCACCGGCCAGGCCTACGAGGCGCTGCTGCTGCGAATGCGGGCCCACCCGCTGCCGGAGGCCCGCGACTACGCGGCGATGATGCTCGAGGAGCTCCGCAAGGCCATCCCGTCGTTCCTGACCCGCGTCGACCGGCCCGACCGGGGCGGGGCCTGGAGCAACTACCTCCAGGAGACCCGGGAGCACACCGCGGCGGTGGTGGGGCGCCTCTTCTCCGACGCCCAGCCCGAGCCCCGCCCCACGGTCGTCCTCTCCGACTACGACCCCGACGGCGAGGACAAGATCCTCGCCGCCATCTGCTACCCGGCGACCGACCTGCCCGAGGACCAGGTCCTCGCCCGGGTGCGCCGCCTGCCCGCCGACGACCGGGTCCGCCTCATGCTCGCCTACGTGGGGGAGCGGGCCAACCGGAGGCACCGGCCGGGCCGGGCGTTCGAGCGCACGGCGTACCGCTTCGACGTCCTCGCCGACTACGGCGCGTTCCGCGACCTCCAGCGCCACCGGATGCTCACCCTCGAGTGGCAGGCGCTCACGCCCCGCCACGGCTACTCGGTGCCGGGCCCCGTGGCCGACGCGGGGCTCGAGGCCGAGTACGTCGACGCCATGAACCGGTCGGCGGCCCTCTACGGCGCCATGGTGCTGCGCTTCCCGCAGCAGGCCGCGTACACGGTGTCGCTCGCGTACCGGATCCGCTTCGTGATGCAGATGAACGCCCGCGAGGCGATGCACGTCCTCGAGCTGCGCAGCGGCCCGCAGGGCCACGCCGACTACCGGCGCATCGCCCAGGAGATGCACCGCCTCATCGCCGAGGAGGCCGGGCACCACGCCGTCGCCGAAGCCATGCGCTTCGTGGACCACGCGGATCCGGGCCTGGAGCGCCTCGGCGCGGAGCGCGCCGCCGAGGAGCGCCGCGCCGCCCACTGAGCGTGTCCGGTCCGCTGCCGTAGGGCGCGCCGGGAAAAAAAGCGCGGGGGCTCTTGACCTGCGCCGACGCGCGGTGACCGCAGGTCACGGGGATCGTCGCGATCGCGCGCTCGGCTTGACAACCAGGCGTCTCGCGAGGCTCACTTGGCGGGCACCCGAGCCCTTTGCCGGTCGTGGACCTTCCGGTGCCCGCACCGCGGACTTCGTCGGAAGGGGGCAGCCGGGCGCGCGGGGTTCAGGAGGCCCAGTAGAGAACGCTGTTACAACCCGCCGCCCGCGGGCGGAAGGGCTAACCAGTGGCCCCAACGGCCTCCTGAACCCCATACTCACCGCTTCCACCGGTAGCGCCGGCCCGCGTCCGTCGGGAACATCCGGGAACATCCGGGCCCCGGAAGATCGTTCACCGGGAGTCGGTCGCGCCGCACTACGAGCGATCGGCGCGGGGTTATACTCCCGCATCCTCCGCCCCCTCCTCCCGACGATGGAACCGCGCTGGCCATGAGCAAGAAGGACCCCGACGACGCGGTCGACGAACCGGTCGACGACGACGAGGTCGACGACGAGGTCGACGACGACGAACTCGACGAGGACCTCCCGCTCGACGACCTCGACGAGGACGACGACGACCTCGAGGTCGGCCTCCTCGACGACGACGACGCGAACGACGGCACCGCCGCCACCTCGGCCGCGGTCGACGTCGAGGACGACGACGAGGCCGCCGCCGGTGGTGAGGTCGCCCCGGCCCGGCCGTCGCGCGGAGGGCGCCGGGCCCGGTCCGACGACGACGAGGAAGACGACGTCGTCGACCTCGACGACGAGCTCCACCCCGACGACGTCGAGGAGCCGCTCGACGTGCTGCTCGCCGAGCGTACGGCCAGCGAGCGCCTCGAAGAGGACGACGTGAGCGCCCTCGACGAGGAGATCGATCCCGACGGCCGCGGGGAGGGCCCGACCCGGATCGCCCCCCGCCGGGCCGACGAGTTCCTCTGCTCCTCGTGCTTCCTGGTGCTACCCCGCAACCAGCTCGCCGACCCCAAGAAGCTCCTCTGCCGCGACTGCGCATGAGCCGGGGCCCCGATCCGGGCCCCGCTCCCGCCCCGGCCCGCTGGTGGCGCGACCGGAGCGGGCGGATCCGGGCGGGCGTGGCGCTGGGCTCGGGGCTCCTCCTCTCGGCGGCGTTCCCACCCGTCGACGCCGGGGTGCTGGCCCTCCCCGCGATGGCGGGGATCCTGGCCTCGTGGCGGGGCACGTCGCCGGGCCGGGCGGCGGCGTTCGGCTTCCTGGCCGGCCTCGGCTTCTTCGGGGTCCTCCTGTCGTGGACGTGGTACTTCGGCGCGGTGGCGATCGTCCCCCTCGTGGCCGCGCAGGCCGCGTACTGGGCCGGCGCGGCCTTCGTCGACGGCCTGATCGCCCGGGCCGGGATCCGGTGCTCGTGGCTGACCGCCGCGATCTGGGTGCTCTTCGAGGCGTTGCGGGACCGCTGGCCCCTCGGAGGCTTCGCCTGGGGCGAGGTGGGCGGCGCCCTCCACGACCTCGGGCCGGCCCACGCGCTCGCCTCGTGGGGCGGCGTGCCCCTGATCAGCCTCCTGCTCGTCGCCACGGCCGGGCTCCTGGTCACCGGCGCGACCGCCGTGCTCCGCCGGCGCCACCAGGCCACGGTCCTGGCCGCCGCCGGGCTCGCCGTAGTGGTCCTCGTCACCTCCGTCGCCGGGCTCACCCGCTACGAGCCCCGGCCGAGCGGCCGCCTGCGGGTGGCGATGCTCCAGGGCAACCGCTGGGACCGCTACCTCACCGACGAGGAGATCGATTCCGAGCTCCTCACCCGTTCGCACCTCGCCCTGGCGGCGACGCTGCGGGGCCCCTACGACCTGATCGTCTTCCCGGAGTCGGCCCTCGACACCGACCCCGAGGAGGACCCGGCGCTCGCGGCGGAGCTAGGGGAGATCGGGCGCCGGCACGGCGCGGCCGTGCTCGTCAACGTCCGGGCCGCCGACGGGGACCGGGAGTACAACATGAACCGGCTCTACGACCCCGACGGGCACCTCCAGGGGAACTACGCCAAGCAGCACCTGGTTCCGTTCGGGGAGTACGTACCGTTCCGCGCGCTGGTGGGCTGGCTGCCGCAGATCCGCGAGCACGTCGCCACCGACTTCACACCCGGGGACCGCTCCGCGGTGTTCCGCGTGGCGGGGCACCGGGTCGGCACCGTGATCTGCTTCGAGTCGGCGTTCGCCCCGCTCGTCCGCCGGTCGGTGCGCGACGGCGCCGAGGTCGTGGTGGTGTCCACCAACAACCGGTCGTACCGGCGCTCGGCCAACTCCGCCCAGCACGTGGCCCTCAGCCAGCTCCGGGCCGCGGAGACGGGCCGGCCGGTGCTCCAGGCCTCGATCTCGGGGATCACGGCCGTCATCGACGCGTCGGGACGCGTCCGGAGCCGTACCCGCCTCTTCCACAACCAGGTGGTGACCACGGAGGTGGAGGCCACGACCGGCCGGACGCCCTACGTCCGCTTCGGCGACTGGGTCGTGGCGCTCTCGGCGGTGGCGCTCGGCGTGGCGATCGTGGCGGCGGTGCGCCGTAGGATGGTCACGTCCGGATCCCGTCGCACCACCGAGGAGAACCCGTCCTGATGCCCGATCGGGAGGCCCACGTGAACGACGAGAACCGCGTCCGCGACACCGTGCTCGACCTCTTCGTGTTCGGCCCCCTGGGGCTGGCCGTGGCCGCGCGCGACGAGCTCCCGGGCCTAGTACGCGGCCTGGCGGACCGCGGCCGCCGGGAGCTCGGCCGGCGGCGCGACGACGCCGGCCGGCACCTGCGGAACGCCAACGCCGTCGGCCGGTTCACCGTCGCCACCCGCGGTCCGAAGCTCCGCGAGAAGATCGAGACCCGCCTCGGACCGGTGGTCCCGTTCGTGGCGGGCTCCCGGGCCACCGGCGCCGCGGGGGCGCCCGGCCACGGCAACGGCGCCGGCCCGGCGGTCGGCGCGACCCCGAGCGGCACACCCAGGGCCTCGTCGCCCCCCGGGCCTGCACCGGGCCCGGCGTCCGGGTCGGAGCCCGGGTCGGGATCGGGGTCGGCGGTTCCGGCCGTGGAGGTGCTGGCGATCCCCGACTACGACGAGCTGTCGGCGTCGCAGGTCGTGCAGCGCCTGGCCGGCCTGAACGCCGACGAGCTCGACGCGGTCCGGCGCTACGAGTCGGCGCAGCGGGCCCGCCAGACGATCCTGGGCCGGATCGCGCAGCTCTCCCGCTGAGCCGGTGGAGCACGCCCGGGTCGCCGTCCCCGGCGACGTCCCGCGCCTCGCGGAGCTGGCCCGCGGTTTGCGCGGGGAGCTGGACACGTTCCGCGGCGGGGCGTTGTGGTCGGCCCGGGAGGCGCGGCCCGAGCCCCTCGAGCGCGCCTTCGCCGACCGGCTCGGACAGCGAGGGACGCGCACGGTGGTGGGCACGATCGACGGCCAGGTCGTGGGCTTCGCCACCGCGGTGCTGGCCACCCTCCACGACGGCCGCCGCCTGGGCGTGGTGGAGGAGATCTACGTGGAGCCCGCCGCCCGCGCCGTCGGGGTGGGCGAGGCGATGGTCGACGACCTGATCGCGTTCTTCACCGCCGCCGGCTGCGTCGGCGCCGACGCCCTGGCCCTACCGGGCCACCGGACCACCAAGAACTTCTTCGAGGGCTCCGGGTTCACGGCGCGCGCCCTGGTCATGCACCGGACGCTGCCACCTCCCGGTGGGGTGGGGGAGTAGTGCCCGACGGGCCCCGGGTCGGCGTGGGCGCCGTCGTCGTCGACGACGACCGGATCCTGCTCGTCCGGCGCGGCCACCCGCCGGCGCGGGGCCTCTGGAGCCTGCCCGGTGGATCGGTCCGCTTCGGTGAGGATCTGCGGGAGGCCGTGGTGCGGGAGGTCGCCGAGGAGACCGGCCTCGGTGTGGTGGTCCGGCGGTTCCTCGGGTGGGTGGAGCGCATCGGCACCGACCCCGAGCCTTACCACTTCGTGATCCTCGACTTCGAGGCCGACCTCCTCG